>NZ_JBTOPV010000024.1:0-72485 GCF_055284355.1 Pseudomonas sp. HP_01
TGAAACGATGCATCGCCGATGGTAGTGTGGGGTTTCCCCATGTGAGAGTAGGTCATCGTCAAGATTAAATTCCAAAACCCCATTTGCGAAAGCAGATGGGGTTTTGTTTTTGCGCGCGAAAAAGTTGGTATCCATCCTTCCCAGGATTAGCGCATGAGAGCTGCTCGGCTCCTGTCTGAGTATTGGTGATGACTCTTGCGTAGGTCGGTTGTATCGCTATCATGCGCGTCTTACTACCAGGCAGTCTCACTCATGCATACGTTGCTAAAGCTACTTGAAGACGGGGCGTTTCACTCTGGCGAGGATCTAGGGCTTGCGCTGGGCGTCAGTCGGAGCGCCGTCTGGAAGAAGCTGCAGCAGCTGCAGACTGACATCGGCATTGAAATTTACAAGGTGCGCGGTCGTGGGTATCGTTTGGCGTCGCCGCTGTCCTTGCTGGACGATGAGGCGCTACGTGGTGGGCACGCTGAGCTGGGTTGGGCGTGCAGCATCCACGAAACGATCGACTCGACGAATGCTGAAGCCATGCGAGTGGCGAATTCAGGCGCTGTTCTTCCTTGCCTGGTTCTTGCAGAGCAGCAGACGGCGGGCCGCGGCAGGCGTGGCCGTCAGTGGATAAGTCCTTTTGCTGAAAATCTCTATTACAGCCTCGCGCTGCGGATGGATGGAGGGACGCGCCGGCTCGACGGTCTTAGCCTTGTCGTAGGGCTTGCAGTAGTAGATACCCTGCGACAGCTCGGTATTCGTGACGCGGGGTTGAAGTGGCCTAACGACGTTCTGGTTGGCGGCAAGAAAGTCGCGGGAGTGCTGCTCGAGGTAACTGGCGATCCCGCCAATGTATGCCACGTAGTGATTGGTATTGGGATCAATATCAACATGCGTGAATCCAGTAACGTCGACCAGGCCTGGACTTCATTGGGCCTCGAGCTGGGACATCTCCAGGACCGGAACAACGTTGCCTGCGCCCTCAGTCGAAATCTCAGCGCCTATCTTGCTGGGCATCAAGAAAAGGGTTTTGCAGCCTACCGGAGAGATTGGGAAGACAAGCACTTATGGCAAGGCCTCGGGGTTGCTCTTACCGCAGGTGCGACGATCACTCAAGGCGTTGTTATGGGGGTTGGTGATGATGGAGCGTTACGTCTTGAGGTTGGCGGGCGTGAGGAGCATTTCAGCGGCGGGGAAGTGAGTCTCAGGCTCAAGGGTGATTAGGGTTCAAATCGCAGTCAGTAGGTAGGCATGCATCCGGATGCGTATCGTTTATGAGGTGGGTATGCCTTGGACGTTGTTGTTAGTACTGATGTTGAACGGTCTTTATTTTGTATGGCATCAGCAGGATGCGCCGCTACGCCCTAAAGAGGTTGAGCCGCTGCTAACTCATCGAGCATATGGCCAGGATATTCGGTTACTAAGCGAGTCAGGATTGGGTGGTGGTAATGCGCACACCACTGCAGATCAAGAGAAATGCCTCTACGTTGGAGGTAGCACCAAGCAGGCTGAGGCGGCGCTTCTCGAGCAGCGCCTTGTTGCTTTGGATATAGATGCTCGCTTTGGGAAACGCCTGGACCTGCAAGGCGGCGGTTACTGGGTGAAAATTGCGCCTGCTAGCCGGCGGCTGATCAGCGAGGCGTTGATCGCCGAGCTCCGTAGGGATTTCCCCACGCTAAAAAATGAAATAATGTCGTGTGAAGGCATTGCAACCGTAGAATAGTTTGAATAGAATGGCGCCCGCTTCGCAGTGCAGATCAATTGATAAGTACTGGTGTTGCGAGAGTCAATGCTTGTAACCTCAAGTTTTTATTGAGAAAAAGATTGACAGAAGGGTGGCATGATATAGAATGCTGCCTCGCTTAGGAGGGGTTCCCGAGCGGCCAAAGGGATCAGACTGTAAATCTGACGTCTACGACTTCGAAGGTTCGAATCCTTCCCCCTCCACCAAATTTTGAGCGTAAGCAGCAAAGCTCAGCGGGTATAGTTTAGTGGTAGAACCTCAGCCTTCCAAGCTGATGATGCGGGTTCGATTCCCGCTACCCGCTCCAAGTTTTTCTGGTTGTGCGATGTGTTTTGCTCTTGTAGCTCAGTTGGTAGAGCACACCCTTGGTAAGGGTGAGGTCAGCGGTTCAAATCCGCTCAAGAGCTCCATTACTAAGGCAGATATGCAAGTATCTGCCTTTGTTTTAGGCGCTACGAATTCCAAGTTTTTCAAGGGCTTGGTGAGGTAGTGCTGCAGCGGGTCGATTTGCGCAGTGCGTACTTTTCGAGTTGCTGTTGAAATCTTCCTGTCAGGTCCGCATAATGTTCGGCCTGATTTTGCTTTTAGGTCAGTAGCTCAATTGGCAGAGCGACGGTCTCCAAAACCGTAGGTTGGGGGTTCGATTCCCTCCTGACCTGCCAGATTCTCTAAAGTGTCTGGCTTTCTTTTCACAGGATTTTAGTAGATGAATCCAAAGGCTGAAGCCCAAGACTCCCGTTTTGATCTCGTGAAGTGGCTTGTAGTAGTGCTTCTAGTGGTCGTGGGTGTCGTTGGAAATCAATACTACTCCGCGCAACCAATCCTGTATCGCGTTCTTGCCCTGCTTGTTATCGCCGCTGTGGCAGCCTATGTGGCTCTGCAGACGGGGAAGGGTAAGGCTTTCTTTGTTTTGGCCAAGGAAGCTCGCGCTGAGATTCGTAAAGTCGTGTGGCCTACGCGTCAAGAGACTACTCAGACCACTCTGATTGTGGTTGCGGTCGTTCTTGTCATGGCGCTGCTGTTGTGGGGTTTAGATTCCCTGCTCGGCTGGCTTGTTTCCTTGATTGTCGGCTAAGGGTGTCCCGTGGCTAAGCGTTGGTACGTAGTGCATGCCTACTCGGGTTACGAGAAGCATGTCATGCGCTCTCTTGTTGAGCGTGTAAAGCTTGCAGGCATGGAAGATGGCTTCGGCGAAATTCTGGTCCCTACTGAAGAAGTAGTAGAGATGCGTAACGGCCAGAAGCGCAAAAGCGAGCGCAAATTCTTCCCTGGCTATGTGCTTGTCCAGATGGACATGAGCGAGGGTACTTGGCACCTGGTCAAGGATACTCCTCGTGTCATGGGGTTCATCGGTGGCACGGCGGACAAGCCTGCGCCTATTACCGATAAAGAAGCTGAGGCTATCCTGCGTCGCGTTGCTGACGGCAGCGACAAGCCGAAGCCAAAAACTCTGTTTGAGCCGGGCGAAGTCGTCCGTGTTACAGACGGTCCGTTCGCTGATTTCAACGGTACTGTCGAAGAAGTCAACTACGAGAAGAGCCGGATCCAAGTGGCGGTGCTCATTTTCGGACGCTCCACCCCGGTGGAGCTAGAGTTCAGTCAGGTCGAAAAGGCGTAACTGAGCTCAGAATCCCATACCCCGCAGCCCTGGGCTGTGGGGTTTTTTCGTCACCGGGATAAACGCGCAAGTAACCGGGGAGCCTTTCGAGGCGCTAGAACCCGTAATTGGAGTGCCTCATGGCCAAGAAGATTACCGCTTACATCAAGCTTCAAGTGAAAGCCGCTCAGGCTAACCCTAGCCCGCCTGTAGGTCCTGCACTGGGTCAGCACGGCGTGAACATCATGGAATTCTGCAAAGCGTTCAACGCCCGTACTCAGGGTATTGAGCCAGGTCTGCCGACTCCTGTGATCATCACTGTTTACAGTGACCGCAGCTTCACCTTTGAAACCAAAAGCACCCCGGCTTCGGTACTGCTGAAAAAAGCAGCTGGCCTGACCAGCGGCTCGGCTCGTCCGAACACCGTAAAAGTTGGCACCGTAACCCGTGCTCAGCTTGAAGAAATCGCCAAGGCAAAAAATGCCGACTTGACCGCTGCTGATATGGACGCCGCCGTGCGCACCATCGCCGGTTCCGCTCGTAGCATGGGCCTTAACGTGGAGGGTGTGTAATGGCTAAGCTGACTAAGCGCCAAAAGGCTATCGCTTCCAAGGTTGAAGCTGGCAAATCGTACAACTTCAACGAAGCCGCTGCTCTGCTGGCTGAGTTGTCGACAGTGAAGTTCAGCGAGTCTGTAGACGTTGCAGTGAACCTCGGTGTTGATCCTCGTAAATCCGACCAGGTCGTACGTAGCGCTACCGTGCTGCCACACGGCACTGGTAAGACCGTTCGTGTAGCGGTATTTACTCAGGGTCCAGCTGCTGAAGCTGCTCTGGCTGCCGGCGCTGATCGCGTTGGTATGGACGACCTGGCTGCTGAAATGAAGGGCGGCGATCTGAACTATGACGTCGTTATTGCTTCCCCGGATGCAATGCGTGTTGTTGGTCAGTTGGGTCAGATCCTGGGTCCACGCGGCCTGATGCCTAACCCTAAGGTCGGTACTGTTACTCCAGACGTAGCCACTGCCGTTAAAAACGCCAAGGCTGGTCAGGTTCGTTATCGCACCGACAAAAACGGCATTATCCACACTTCCGTTGGCAAGGTCGGCTTCGAAGCAGACAAGCTGCGTGAGAACGTTGAGGCGCTGATCGCTGATCTGAAGCGTATCAAGCCAGCTTCGTCGAAAGGTATCTACGTCAAGCGCGTAACACTGAGCACCACTATGGGCCCAGGCTTGGTCATCGACCAAGGTTCGTTGGACGCGTAAGACTGGCATGGCGCGGGTAACCGCGCCGTTGCGAAAATTGGGGTCCCTGCCTGGCGGGGGCTATCCAAGACCGTAGGCGGCGAAAGCCTTAAACCTCAAGCCTACGCAGATGGTGCTCCCGGTTCCTTACCGAATCAGACACCAAAACGACATCCGGCCTAGGTCAGATGAAACGGTAACAAGCAGGAGTTAAACCCGTGGCAATTAAACTCGAAGACAAGAAGGCCATCGTCGCTGAAGTCAACGAGGCTGCCAAAAACGCTCTGTCTGCTGTTGTGGCTGATGCCCGCGGTGTGACAGTAGGCGCGATGACCGGACTCCGTAAAGAGGCTCGTGAAGCTGGCGTATACGTGCGTGTTGTGCGTAACACCCTGCTCAAGCGCGCCGTTGCTGATACTGAATACAGTGTCCTCAACGATGTGTTCACCGGCCCGACCTTGATCGCTTTCTCAAATGAACATCCCGGCGCTGCTGCCCGTTTGTTCAAAGAGTTTGCTAAAGGTCAGGATAAGTTCGAGATCAAGGCAGCTGCGTTCGAGGGCAAGTTCCTCGCAGCTAATCAGATCGACGTACTGGCAACACTGCCGACCCGCAACGAAGCGATTTCGCAGCTGATGAGCGTGATTCAAGGCGCTACCAGCAAGCTCGCTCGTACTCTGGCGGCCATTCGCGAACAGAAAGAAGCCGCTGCAGCTTAAGGGCTGGCACTTCCTCTCGCGTATTTTTGTTTATTTCGATGGTCGCGTAGGCCGTCCCCCAATTCAGGAATTAGAGTCATGTCTATCTCTCAAGACGATATCCTCAACGCCGTAGCTGAAATGTCCGTTCTGCAGGTTGTAGAGCTGATCAAAGCATTCGAAGAAAAATTCGGTGTTAGCGCTGCTGCTGCTTCTGCTGGCCCAGCTGCTGCTGCCGCCGTTGTTGAAGAGCAAACTGAATTCAACGTCATGCTGCTGGAAGCTGGCGAGAAGAAAGTTAACGTCATTAAAGCAGTTCGTGAGCTGACCGGTCTGGGCCTGAAAGAAGCCAAGGCAGTCGTTGACGGCGCACCAGCAATGGTCCTGGAAGCAGTAGCTAAAGACGCTGCTGACAAAGCCAAGGCTACTCTGGAAGAAGCAGGCGCTAAAGTCGAGCTGAAGTAAGCATCGACTTTGCGTTTCCAGCCCAAGCGTTAAGCGAAAGGCTGATGGCTGGTGGCTTCTGCCACCGGCCTTTTTCCGTTGTTGGCAGCTGATTCGGTTAGCGCTGATTACGTGATCTACCCACCTCGAACGGTGGCGCGAACCATGGGGTTCGCAAGATTTTTCTGGCTGCTCCCGTCGGGAGGAGCCAAACAAGCAGGTGACCAAGCTGGGGAACGCTGATGGCTTACTCATATACTGAGAAAAAACGTATCCGCAAGGACTTTAGCAAGTTGCCGGACGTCATGGATGTGCCTTACCTCCTGGCCATCCAGCTGGATTCGTATCGTGAATTCTTGCAAGCGGGAGCGACTAAAGATCAGTTCCGCGACGTGGGCCTGCATGCGGCCTTCAAATCTGTTTTCCCGATCATCAGCTACTCCGGCAATGCTGCTTTGGAGTATGTGGGTTATCGTCTGGGCGAACCGGCTTTTGATGTCAAGGAATGCGTGCTGCGCGGTGTGACATACGCCGTACCTTTGCGGGTAAAAGTACGTCTGATCATTTTCGACAAAGAATCGTCGAATAAAGCGATCAAGGACATCAAAGAGCAAGAAGTCTACATGGGTGAAATCCCCCTGATGACTGAGAACGGTACCTTCGTTATCAACGGTACCGAACGAGTGATCGTTTCCCAGCTGCACCGTTCCCCGGGCGTGTTCTTTGACCACGACCGCGGCAAGACGCACAGTTCTGGGAAGCTGTTGTACTCGGCTCGTATCATTCCTTACCGTGGTTCGTGGCTGGACTTCGAATTCGATCCGAAAGACTGTGTCTTCGTACGTATCGACCGTCGCCGCAAACTCCCTGCATCGGTTCTGCTCCGTGCGCTGGGTTACACCACCGAAGAAGTGCTGGATGCCTTCTACACCACCAACGTATTCCACGTTCAGGGCGAGAATCTGAATCTGGAGTTGGTGCCTCAGCGCCTGCGTGGCGAAATTGCCGTTCTGGATATTCTGGACGACAAGGGCAAGGTGATTGTTGAGCAAGGCCGTCGTATCACGGCTCGCCACATCAACCAGCTCGAAAAAGCAAACATCAAGACCCTTGAAGTTCCGCTCGATTACGTCATCGGCCGCACCAGCGCCAAAGCGATTGTGCATCCTGCGACCGGTGAAATCATTGCCGAGTGCAATACCGAGCTGAACACCGAGATCCTGGCAAAAATTGCCAAGGCTCAGGTTGTTCGTATCGAGACGCTGTACACGAACGATATCGACTGCGGTCCGTTCATATCCGACACCCTGAAGATCGACTCGACTGGCAATCAGCTTGAGGCCCTGGTCGAAATCTATCGGATGATGCGTCCCGGTGAGCCGCCTACCAAGGATGCTGCCGAGACCTTGTTCAACAACCTGTTCTTCAGTCCAGAGCGCTACGATCTGTCGGCTGTAGGTCGGATGAAGTTCAACCGTCGTATCGGTCGTACTGAAATCGAAGGTTCGGGCGTTCTGCATAAAGACGACATCGTTGCTGTGCTGAAGACCCTGGTCGACATCCGCAATGGTAAAGGCATCGTCGATGACATCGACCACCTCGGTAACCGTCGCGTTCGTTGCGTAGGCGAGATGGCCGAGAACCAGTTCCGCGTAGGTCTGGTACGTGTTGAGCGCGCGGTCAAAGAGCGTCTGTCAATGGCGGAAAGCGAAGGCCTGATGCCTCAGGACCTCATCAACGCCAAGCCTGTTGCGGCGGCGGTGAAAGAGTTCTTCGGTTCCAGCCAGCTTTCCCAGTTCATGGACCAGAACAACCCGCTGTCCGAGATCACTCACAAGCGTCGCGTCTCTGCACTCGGCCCTGGTGGTCTGACGCGTGAGCGTGCTGGCTTTGAAGTTCGTGACGTACACCCGACTCACTACGGTCGTGTATGCCCGATTGAAACGCCTGAAGGTCCGAACATCGGTCTGATCAACTCCTTGGCTGCTTATGCGCGCACCAACCAGTACGGCTTCCTCGAGAGCCCGTATCGTGTGGTTAAAGACGCTCTGGTAACTGACGAAATCGTTTTCCTCTCGGCTATTGAGGAAGCGGATCACGTTATTGCCCAGGCTTCTGCGGCAATGAACGACAAGAAGATCCTGATCGACGAGCTGGTTGCTGTTCGTCACTTGAACGAGTTCACCGTCAAGGCGCCGGAAGACGTCACCCTGATGGATGTTTCGCCGAAGCAGGTTGTTTCGGTTGCAGCATCGCTGATCCCGTTCCTTGAGCACGACGACGCCAACCGTGCGTTGATGGGTTCGAACATGCAGCGTCAGGCTGTACCAACCCTGCGCGCTGACAAGCCGCTGGTCGGTACCGGCATGGAGCGCAACGTTGCTCGCGACTCCGGCGTTTGCGTCGTGGCCCGTCGTGGCGGCGTGATCGACTCAGTAGACGCCAGCCGCATCGTGGTTCGTGTTGCAGATGACGAAGTTGAGACAGGCGAAGCCGGTGTCGACATCTACAACCTGACCAAATACACGCGTTCGAATCAGAACACCTGCATCAACCAGCGTCCGCTGGTGAGCAAGGGTGATCGCGTTCAGCGCAGCGACATCATGGCTGACGGCCCGTCCACCGACATGGGTGAGCTGGCGCTGGGCCAGAACATGCGCATCGCGTTCATGGCGTGGAACGGCTTCAACTTCGAAGACTCCATCTGCCTGTCCGAGCGTGTTGTTCAGGAAGACCGCTTCACCACGATCCACATTCAGGAACTGACCTGTGTGGCGCGTGATACCAAGCTCGGGCCTGAAGAGATCACTGCTGACATCCCTAACGTGGGTGAAGCGGCACTGAACAAGCTGGACGAAGCCGGTATCGTTTATGTTGGCGCGGAAGTAGGCGCTGGCGACATTCTGGTAGGTAAGGTCACTCCGAAAGGCGAGACCCAACTCACTCCGGAAGAGAAGCTGCTGCGCGCAATCTTCGGTGAAAAAGCGAGCGACGTTAAAGACACATCCCTGCGCGTACCTACCGGTACCAAAGGCACTGTCATTGATGTCCAGGTCTTCACTCGTGACGGCGTTGAGCGCGATGCCCGTGCTCTGTCCATCGAGAAAAGTCAGCTCGACGAGATCCGCAAGGACTTGAACGAAGAGTTCCGCATTGTTGAAGGCGCAACCTTCGAGCGTCTGCGTTCTGCACTGGTGGGTCGTACAGCTGAAGGTGGTGCCGGCCTGAAAAAAGGGCAGGAAATCACCAACGAAGTTCTGGACGGTCTGGAACACGGTCAGTGGTTCAAGCTGCGCATGGTCGAAGATGCGCTGAACGAGCAGCTCGAGAAAGCTCAGGCGTACATCGTTGATCGCCGCCGTCTGCTGGACGACAAGTTCGAAGACAAGAAGCGCAAGCTGCAGCAGGGCGATGACCTTGCTCCAGGCGTGCTGAAGATCGTCAAGGTCTACCTTGCGATCCGCCGCCGCATCCAGCCGGGCGACAAGATGGCCGGTCGTCACGGTAACAAAGGTGTGGTCTCCGTGATCATGCCGGTTGAAGACATGCCGCACGATGCCAACGGTACGCCGGTAGATATCGTCCTCAACCCGTTGGGTGTACCTTCGCGTATGAACGTTGGTCAGATTCTCGAAACCCACCTGGGCCTCGCGGCTAAAGGGTTGGGCGAGAAGATCAACCGGATGCTCGAAGAGCAGCGTAAAGTTGTTGAGCTGCGCAAGTTCCTGAACGAGATCTACAACGAGATTGGCGGCCGTCAAGAAAATCTTGATGACCTGTCTGATCAGGAAATTCTGGATCTGGCGAAGAACCTGCGTGGCGGCGTTCCAATGGCTACCCCGGTATTCGACGGGGCCAAGGAATCCGAAATCAAGGCAATGCTCCGCTTGGCGGACATGCCGGACAGTGGCCAGATGCAGCTGTTCGACGGCCGTACCGGTAACAAGTTTGAGCGTCCGGTCACCGTTGGCTACATGTACATGCTGAAGCTGAACCACTTGGTGGACGACAAGATGCACGCGCGTTCCACTGGTTCGTACAGCCTGGTCACCCAGCAGCCGCTGGGTGGTAAGGCTCAGTTCGGTGGTCAGCGTTTCGGGGAGATGGAAGTCTGGGCGCTGGAAGCATATGGCGCGGCGTACACTCTGCAAGAAATGCTCACAGTGAAGTCGGACGACGTGAACGGCCGTACCAAGATGTACAAGAACATCGTGGACGGCGATCACCGTATGGAGCCGGGCATGCCCGAGTCCTTCAACGTGTTGATCAAAGAAATCCGTTCGCTCGGTATCGATATCGATCTGGAAACCGAATAACACGTGACGCGAATCGAGGGTGGGTCTGTATGACTGCCCTCTGCTCCGCCAGGAGGAAAGGCCTTGAAAGACCTACTGAATTTGCTGAAAAACCAGGGTCAAGTCGAAGAGTTCGACGCCATCCGTATCGGATTGGCATCGCCTGAGATGATCCGTTCGTGGTCGTTCGGTGAAGTTAAAAAGCCGGAAACCATCAACTACCGTACGTTCAAACCAGAGCGTGACGGCCTGTTCTGCGCCAAGATCTTTGGCCCGGTCAAGGATTACGAGTGCCTGTGCGGTAAGTACAAGCGCTTGAAGCATCGTGGCGTCATCTGCGAGAAGTGTGGCGTTGAAGTCGCACTGGCCAAGGTCCGTCGTGAGCGCATGGCTCACATCGAACTGGCATCGCCGGTAGCTCACATCTGGTTCTTGAAGTCGCTGCCGTCCCGTATCGGCTTGCTGATGGACATGACCCTGCGTGATATCGAACGCGTTCTCTACTTCGAGAGCTATGTCGTTATCGATCCGGGCATGACCACGCTCGAAAAAGGGCAACTGCTGAACGACGAGCAGTACTTCGAAGCCCTCGAAGAGTTCGGTGATGACTTCGACGCCCGCATGGGTGCCGAGGCTGTCCGCGAGCTGCTGCACGCTATTGATCTGGAACACGAGATTGGCCGTCTGCGCGAAGAGATTCCGCAAACCAACTCCGAGACTAAAATCAAGAAGCTGTCCAAGCGTCTGAAGTTGATGGAAGCCTTCCAGGGTTCCGGCAACCTTCCAGAGTGGATGGTGTTGACCGTTCTGCCGGTTCTGCCGCCAGACCTGCGTCCACTGGTTCCACTGGATGGTGGTCGTTTTGCGACCTCTGACCTCAACGATCTCTATCGTCGGGTGATCAACCGTAACAACCGTTTGAAGCGCCTGCTTGATCTGTCTGCTCCTGACATCATCGTGCGTAACGAAAAGCGCATGCTGCAGGAAGCTGTCGATGCGCTGCTCGATAACGGTCGTCGCGGTCGTGCCATCACTGGTTCGAACAAGCGTCCTCTGAAGTCCCTGGCTGACATGATCAAGGGTAAGCAGGGCCGTTTCCGTCAGAACTTGCTCGGTAAGCGTGTTGACTACTCTGGCCGTTCGGTCATTACCGTAGGTCCGACCCTGCGTCTGCACCAGTGCGGTCTGCCGAAGAAGATGGCACTGGAGCTGTTCAAGCCGTTCATTTTCGGCAAGCTCGAAATGCGTGGTCTCGCAACCACCATCAAAGCTGCCAAGAAAATGGTTGAGCGCGAGCTGCCAGAAGTTTGGGACGTTCTCGCCGAAGTCATTCGCGAACACCCAGTGCTTCTGAACCGTGCGCCGACGCTTCACCGTCTGGGCATTCAGGCGTTTGAGCCGGTTCTCATCGAAGGTAAAGCGATCCAGCTGCACCCGCTGGTCTGTGCGGCATACAACGCCGACTTCGACGGTGACCAGATGGCCGTTCACGTGCCGCTGACGCTGGAAGCTCAGCTCGAAGCGCGTGCGTTGATGATGTCGACCAACAACATTCTGTCGCCAGCGAACGGTGAGCCAATCATCGTTCCATCGCAGGACGTTGTATTGGGTCTGTACTACATGACCCGTGAAGCGATCAACGCCAAAGGCGAAGGTCGTGTGTTCGCGGATCTGCAGGAAGTTGACCGTGTGTTCCGTGCCGGCGAAGCCGCACTGCATGCGAAAGTAAAAGTGCGCATCAACGAAACGGTCAATGACCGTGACGGTGGCAGCGTCAAGAACACTCGTATCGTCGACACAACCGTTGGCCGTGCGTTGCTGTTCCAGGTGGTTCCGGCCGGCCTGTCCTATGACGTCGTCAACCAGCCGATGAAGAAGAAGGCGATCTCCAAGCTGATCAACCAGTGCTATCGCGTGGTTGGCCTGAAAGAGACCGTTATCTTCGCTGACCAGTTGATGTACACCGGTTTTGCTTATTCGACGATCTCGGGTGTCTCCATCGGCGTTAACGACTTCGTTATCCCTGATGAAAAAGCTCGCATCATCGACGCCGCAACCGATGAAGTGAAAGAGATCGAAAGTCAGTACGCGTCCGGCCTGGTTACACAGGGCGAGAAGTACAACAAGGTGATCGACCTCTGGTCCAAGGCCAACGATGAAGTCTCGAAAGCGATGATGTCGAACCTGTCGAAAGAGAAGGTTGTCGACCGTCACGGTGAGACCGTTGACCAGGAATCCTTCAACTCGATGTACATGATGGCCGACTCTGGTGCGCGGGGTTCCGCTGCACAGATTCGTCAGCTGGCAGGTATGCGTGGTCTGATGGCCAAGCCGGATGGCTCGATCATCGAGACGCCGATCACTGCGAACTTCCGTGAAGGTCTGAGCGTACTTCAGTACTTCATCTCGACTCACGGTGCTCGTAAGGGTCTTGCGGATACCGCGTTGAAAACCGCGAACTCCGGTTACCTGACTCGCCGTCTGGTGGACGTGGCTCAGGATCTGGTCGTTACCGAGGTTGACTGCGGTACCGAGCACGGTCTGGTAATGACGCCGCACATTGAAGGCGGTGACGTTGTCGAGCCGTTGGGCGAACGCGTACTGGGTCGAGTTATCGCCCGTGACGTATTCAAGCCTGGCACTGAAGATGTGATCGTTCCAGGCGGCACGCTGGTTGACGAGAAGTGGGTCGAATTCATCGAGCTGAACAGCATCGACGAAGTGATCGTACGTTCTCCGATCAGCTGTGAAACGCGTTTCGGTATCTGCGCCAAGTGCTACGGCCGTGATCTGGCTCGCGGCCACCAGGTGAACATCGGTGAAGCTGTCGGCGTTATCGCTGCGCAGTCGATCGGTGAGCCGGGTACCCAGCTGACTATGCGTACATTCCACATCGGTGGTGCCGCAAGTCGTACTTCTGCTGCGGACAGTGTTCAGGTCAAGAACGGCGGTATCGTTCGTCTCCATAACCTGAAGCACGTTGAGCGTCTTGACGGTCACCTGGTTGCGGTTTCGCGTTCTGGTGAGCTGGCAATTGCCGACGAATTCGGGCGTGAGCGCGAGCGTTACAAGCTGCCTTACGGCGCTGTGATTCTGGTGAAGGAAGGTGACAAGGTCGACGCTGGGTCCATCGTGGCCAAGTGGGATCCGCACACTCACCCAATCGTCACAGAGATGAAAGGTACCGTGACCTACGTGGGCATGGAGGAAGGTATTACGATCAAGCGCCAGACCGACGAATTGACCGGTTTGACCAACATCGAAGTACTGGATGCCAAAGATCGTCCTGCAGCAGGTAAAGACATTCGTCCTGCGGTCAAGATGGTTGGTGTTGATGGTAAGGATCTGCTGCTGCCTGGTACCGATGTACCTGCTCAGTATTTCCTACCGGCAAACGCCCTCGTTGGTGTTGCGGATGGTGTGCAAGTGGGTGTTGGTGACGTTATCGCCCGTATCCCGCAAGAAACCTCCAAGACACGTGACATCACCGGTGGTCTGCCACGCGTTGCCGACTTGTTCGAAGCGCGTCGCCCTAAAGAGGCATCGATCCTGGCTGAAGTCAGCGGTACGATTGCGTTTGGTAAAGAGACCAAGGGCAAGCGCCGTCTGGTTATAACACCAAACGATGGTACCGATCCGTACGAAGAGCTGATTCCCAAGTGGCGTCACCTGAACGTCTTCGAAGGTGAGCAGGTCAGCCGTGGTGAGGTTATCTCCGACGGTCCTAGCGATCCGCACGATATCCTGCGTCTGCTGGGTGTCAGCGCGCTGGCGAAATACATCGTCAACGAGATCCAGGATGTTTACCGCCTGCAAGGCGTGAAGATCAACGACAAGCACATCGAGACGATCCTTCGTCAGATGCTGCGTAAAGTCGAGATCGCTGAGTCGGGCGACTCCAGCTTCATCAAGGGCGACCAGATGGAGTTGACGCACGTACTGGTTGAAAACGAGCGCTTGGCAGCTGACGAGAAATTTGTTTCCAAATTCACTCGTGTGTTGCTGGGTATCACCAAGGCCTCGCTGTCCACCGAATCGTTCATCTCGGCGGCCTCCTTCCAGGAGACCACCCGCGTACTGACCGAAGCGGCGGTTACCGGCAAGCGCGATTACCTGCGCGGCCTGAAGGAAAACGTAGTCGTGGGTCGTTTGATCCCTGCGGGTACCGGTCTTGCATATCACAGCGAGCGCAAGCGTCGCCGTGAAGCTGACAAGCCGATGCGCGTAAGTGCGAGCGAAGTTGAAGCCGCGCTGACCGAAGCGTTGAACTCAAGCAGTAATTGAGAGTAGGGCCCCGATTTTCACGATCATTGGTCTAACCCGGTTTCGAGGGGTTGCCAGTGGTTGTGGACATCGGGGCTTTGCCTTGACTGGGGGCAGGATCCTCTTTAGACTCTTGTACCCCTAAATCTGGCGGGACGTATGTCCTGCCATTTTGCTTTTCTTGTAAGACAATAGCGTCGCAAGACAACAGTGGAGCTAGTAGATGGCAACTATCAACCAGCTGGTACGTCAGCCGCGTAAGCGTATCGTCGAGAAATCCGACGTGCCTGCGCTGCAGAACTGCCCGCAGCGTCGTGGTGTGTGCACTCGCGTGTACACAACTACGCCGAAAAAACCTAACTCGGCATTGCGTAAAGTTTGCCGTGTGCGTCTGACCAACGGTTTCGAGGTTTCCTCGTACATCGGTGGTGAAGGCCACAACCTGCAAGAGCACAGCGTCGTACTGATTCGTGGCGGCCGTGTAAAAGACTTGCCAGGTGTTCGTTACCACACCGTTCGCGGTTCGTTGGATACTTCCGGTGTCAAGGGTCGTAACCAGGGTCGTTCGAAGTACGGTACCAAGAAGCCTAAGTAGTAGCGGCTTTTTGTAAAAACTGAATCATCTTATTTTCTGAGTCGATAAGAGTAAGGTCGGAAGCGCCAGTAGGTGCTGATTCCGAGCGAACCTGAAGACCGTTTGAGGGCTTATCCATGCCAAGAAGACGCGTAGCAGCCAAGCGCGAAGTGCTTGACGATCCAAAATACGGCAGCCAGATCCTGGCCAAGTTCATGAACCACGTTATGGAAAGCGGTAAGAAAGCCGTTGCCGAGCGTATCGTTTATGGCGCGCTGGAAAAGGTTAAAGAACGCAAGAACTCCGATCCCCTGGAAATCTTCGAGAAAGCTCTCGACGCCATCGCTCCGCTGGTCGAAGTGAAGTCGCGCCGTGTAGGCGGTGCTACTTACCAGGTTCCGGTCGAAGTTCGTCCGTCCCGTCGTAATGCTCTGGCAATGCGTTGGCTGGTAGACTTCGCGCGCAAGCGCGGTGAGAAGTCTATGGCTCTGCGTTTGGCTGGCGAATTGTTGGACGCCGCCGAAGGTAAAGGTGCTGCGGTCAAGAAGCGTGAAGACGTGCACCGTATGGCTGAAGCCAACAAAGCTTTCTCGCACTACCGCTTCTAATTTCAGCGTCACTAATTTTGCGAGGGCTTTATGGCTCGTACTACACCGATCAACCGTTACCGTAACATTGGTATCGTTGCTCACGTGGATGCTGGTAAAACCACCACCACCGAGCGCGTCCTTTTTTACACCGGTAAAAGCCACAAGATGGGCGAGGTGCATGACGGCGCCGCGACCACCGACTGGATGGTTCAGGAGCAGGAACGTGGTATTACCATTACTTCTGCTGCTATTACTGCCTTTTGGCAGGGTTCCGAGAAGCAACACAAAGACCAGTATCGCTTCAACGTGATTGACACCCCGGGCCACGTAGACTTCACCATTGAAGTTGAGCGTTCCCTGCGTGTACTCGACGGCGCGGTCGTAGTTTTCTGTGGTACTTCCGGCGTAGAGCCGCAGTCGGAAACCGTATGGCGTCAGGCCAACAAGTACGGTGTCCCACGTCTTGTGTACGTAAACAAGATGGACCGTGCGGGTGCAGACTTCCTGCGCGTAATCGGTCAGATCAAGCAGCGTCTGGGCCACACTCCGGTGCCTATCCAGCTGGCTATCGGTTCCGAAGACAACTTCCAGGGTCAGATCGATCTGATGTCCATGGAAGCGGTCTATTGGAACGATTCCGACAAGGGCATGGTCCCTGTTCGCAAGCCTATCCCTGCTGAACTGCAGGAAATGGCTGACGAATGGCGCGGCAACATGGTTGAGGCTGCGGCCGAAGCCAGCGAAGAGCTGATGAACAAGTACCTCGAGGGTGAAGAACTCACCAACGCGGAAATCAAGGATGCTCTGCGTCAGCGTACTATTGCTGGCGAAATCGTCCTGGCTGTTTGCGGTTCTTCCTTCAAGAACAAGGGTGTTCCCCTGGTTCTGGACGCCGTGATCGACTATCTGCCGGCACCAGTTGATATTCCTGCCATCAAGGGTACAGACCCTGATGACGAGACCATCAATCTGGAGCGTCACGCAGACGACAACGAGCCGTTCTCGGCTCTGGCGTTCAAGATCGCTACCGACCCATTCGTGGGCACCCTGACCTTCGTCCGTGTTTACTCGGGCGTGTTGGCATCCGGCGACGGTGTGATCAACTCGGTCAAGGGCAAGAAAGAGCGCGTGGGCCGTATGGTGCAAATGCACGCAAACGCTCGCGAAGAGATCAAGGAAGTACGCGCTGGTGACATCGCGGCCTTGATCGGCATGAAGGACGTCACCACTGGTGAAACCTTGTGCAACGCTGACAAGCCAATCATCCTGGTTCGGATGGACTTCCCGGAGCCGGTTATTTCGGTTGCCGTAGAGCCTAAAACCAAGGATGACCAGGAAAAAATGGGTATCGCACTGGGCAAACTTGCTCAGGAAGACCCGTCTTTCCGCGTCAAAACTGATGAAGAGACTGGTCAAACGATCATCTCTGGCATGGGCGAGCTGCACCTGGACATCCTGGTTGACCGGATGCGCCGTGAGTTCAACGTCGAAGCCAACATCGGTAAGCCTCAGGTTTCGTATCGTGAGCGCATCACGAAGAACTGTGAAATCGAAGGCAAGTTCGTTCGCCAGTCCGGCGGTCGTGGTCAGTTCGGCCACTGCTGGATCCGTTTTGCACCCGCTGACGAAGGTCAGGAAGGTCTGCAATTCGTGAACGAAGTGGTGGGTGGTGTGGTTCCTAAGGAATACATCCCGGCTATCCAGAAGGGCATCGAAGAGCAGATGAAGAACGGCGTTGTTGCCGGCTATCCGCTGATCGGCCTGAAGGCTACCGTGTTTGATGGTTCTTACCACGACGTCGACTCGAACGAGATGGCGTTTAAGGTGGCTGCTTCCATGGCGACCAAGCAACTGGCCCAAAAGGGCGGCGGTGAGTTGCTTGAGCCGATCATGGCTGTAGAGGTTGTTACGCCTGAAGACTATATGGGTGACGTGATGGGCGACCTTAACCGTCGTCGCGGCATGATCCTGGGTATGGAAGATACGGTCTCCGGCAAGGTAATTCGTGCCGAGGTCCCGTTGGGTGAGATGTTCGGTTATGCGACCGACGTTCGCTCCATGTCCCAAGGTCGCGCAAGCTACTCTATGGAATTCAAAAAATACAATACAGCTCCGTCGCACATCGTCGAAACTGTAACCAAAAAACAAGGCTGATTCAGCGCCTTTAGGCTAGGAGTTATTTGTCGTGGCTAAAGAAAAATTTGATCGTTCCCTTCCGCACGTCAACGTTGGCACCATCGGTCACGTTGACCATGGTAAAACCACGCTGACCGCTGCTCTGACTCGCGTCTGCTCCGAAGTTTTCGGTTCGGCTCGTGTTGACTTCGACAAGATCGACAGCGCACCAGAAGAGAAGGCTCGCGGTATCACCATCAACACTGCTCACGTTGAGTACAACTCGTCTGTACGTCACTACGCGCACGTTGACTGCCCGGGTCACGCTGACTACGTGAAGAACATGATCACCGGTGCTGCCCAGATGGACGGCGCTATCCTGGTTTGTTCGGCTGCTGACGGTCCGATGCCACAGACTCGTGAGCACATCCTGCTGTCCCGTCAGGTAGGCGTTCCGTACATCGTGGTCTTCCTGAACAAGGCTGACCTGGTAGACGACGCTGAGCTGCTGGAGCTGGTTGAGATGGAAGTGCGCGATCTGCTGAGCACTTACGACTTCCCGGGCGACGACACTCCAATCATCATCGGCTCTGCCCGTATGGCGTTGGAAGGTAAAGACGACAACGAGATGGGCACCACTGCCGTCAAGAAGTTGGTTGAAACTCTGGACAGCTACATTCCTCAGCCAGAGCGTGCTGTCGACAAGCCGTTCCTGATGCCAATCGAAGACGTATTCTCGATCTCCGGTCGCGGTACTGTTGTGACTGGTCGTGTAGAGCGCGGTATCGTCAAGGTTCAAGATCCACTGGAAATCGTTGGTCTGCGTGACACCACCGTCACCACCTGCACCGGTGTTGAAATGTTCCGTAAGCTGCTCGACGAAGGCCGTGCTGGCGAGAACTGCGGCGTTCTGTTGCGCGGCACCAAGCGTGACGACGTTGAGCGTGGCCAAGTCCTGGTAAAGCCAGGTACTGTCAAGCCGCACACTCAGTTCGAAGCTGAAATCTACGTTCTGAGCAAGGAAGAAGGCGGCCGTCACACTCCGTTCTTCAAAGGCTACCGTCCACAGTTCTACTTCCGTACTACCGACGTAACTGGTAGCTGCGAACTGCCGGAAGGCGTTGAGATGGTTATGCCAGGTGATAACGTGAAAGTTTCCGTTACCCTGATCAAGCCAATCGCAATGGAAGATGGTCTGCGTTTCGCTATCCGTGAAGGCGGTCGTACCGTCGGCGCTGGCGTCGTAGCCAAAATCATCGCGTAAGCGATGATCTTCAAAAAGAGCCTCCGCTTGCGGGGGCTTTTTTATTGGGTTGACACCCTGTTAGCTCGTCTATAGAATTGCGCCTCCTTTAAACGGGCGTATTGCGCTCGGTGGGAAGTAGCCTGGAGTCTGAAATCCAATGCAAAATCAGCAAATCCGTATCAGGTTGAAGGCTTTTGACCATCGCCTGATCGACCAATCCACCCAGGAAATCGTGGAAACCGCGAAACGTACTGGTGCTCAAGTGCGTGGTCCGATTCCACTCCCTACCCGTAAAGAGCGGTTCACCGTTCTGGTTTCTCCGCACGTCAACAAAGACGCGCGCGACCAGTACGAGATCCGCACTCATAAGCGTGTTCTGGACATCGTCCAGCCAACGGATAAAACCGTTGACGCGCTGATGAAGCTTGATCTTGCGGCAGGTGTGGAAGTACAGATCAGCCTCGGCTAAGACTCGGGTCTTAGTCGTGTAACGCTCTGAAATGGGCGGCCATAGCGGGTGAAAGCCCCGTACACTCATGAGGTTTACAACATGACTATTGGTGTAGTCGGTCGTAAATGCGGTATGACCCGTATTTTCACCGAAGAAGGTGTCTCCATTCCGGTTACGGTCATTGAGATCGAGCCGAATCGCGTCACCCAGTTCAAAACCGAAGAAGTCGATGGCTATCGTGCAGTGCAAGTCACTGTCGGCGTGCGTCGTGCTTCCCGTGTGACTGCTGCTCAGGCAGGTCACTTCGCTAAAGCGAACGTTGCCGCAGGTCGTACCGTCCTGGAATTCCGTCTTGAAGAAGGCGAATACAAGGCTGGCGATCTGATCAATGCAGAAATCTTTGCTGCTGGCCAGATGGTAGATGTTACCGGTCAGTCCAAAGGTAAAGGCTTCCAAGGTACTATCAAGCGCCACAATTTCCGTGGCCAAGATAATACTCACGGTAACTCCGTGTCCCACCGCGTCCCGGGCTCTATCGGCCAGTGCCAGACTCCTGGTCGTGTATTCAAGGGCAAAAAAATGTCCGGTCATATGGGCGCTGAGCGCGTGACCGTGCAGTCCCTGGAAGTAGTGCGCGTGGACGCTGAACGCAATCTGTTGTTGGTCAAGGGTGCTGTTCCTGGCGCTACTGGCGGCAATGTGGTTGTACGTCCAGCAGCCAAGGCTCGCGGTTAAGGGGAAGCTGACATGCAATTAAATGTAAATGACGCCCAAGCGATCGAAGTTTCCGAACTGACATTTGGCGGCGAATTCAACGAGACGCTGGTTCACCAGGCAGTCGTGGCCTATATGGCTGGCGGTCGTCAGGGTAGCAAGCAGCAAAAGACCCGTTCTGACGTATCCGGTGGCGGTAAGCGCCCTTGGCGTCAAAAGGGTACTGGCCGTGCTCGTGCCGGTACTATCCGTAGCCCGATCTGGCGCGGCGGCGGTACCACTTTCGCAGCACGTCCTCAGGATCACTCTCAGAAGCTCAACAAGAAGATGTATCGCGCAGCACTGCGCTCCATTCTTGCTGAACTGGTTCGTACTGATCGTCTGGTCGTGGTTCAGGATTTCGCTGTTGAATCGCCGAAAACCAAAGATCTGCTGGGCAAACTGAACGACATGAGCCTGACCGACGTTTTGATCGTGTCGGACGCTGTTGATCAGAACCTGTACCTGGCTGCTCGCAACCTGCCGCACGTTGATGTGCGTGATGTTCAAGGTTCCGATCCAGTTAGTCTGATCGCATACGACAAAGTGTTGATCACTGTGTCGGCCGTGAAGAAATTCGAGGAGCTGCTGGGATGAACCAGGAACGCGTATTTAAAGTTCTGCTTGGCCCGCACGTTTCCGAGAAGGCTACGGTTCTGGCAGACAAAAAAGGTCAGTTCGTTTTCAAGGTTGCTACTGATGCAACCAAGCTGGAAATCAAGAAGGCCGTCGAAAGCCTGTTCAGCGTGAAAGTAGAGCGTGTCACTACCCTGAATGTTATGGGTAAGACCAAGCGCACTGCTCGCGGTCTGGGCAAGCGTAATGACTGGAAGAAGGCAGTTATCTCCCTTCAGCCAGGCCAAGATCTCGATTTCAGCAGCAGTGCTGAGTAAGGAAGGGGTGCATCATGGCAATCGTTAAATGCAAACCGACTTCCCCTGGCCGCCGTTTTGTGGTCAAGGTGGTCAACCAGGAGCTGCATAAAGGCGCTCCTCACGCACCGCTGCTCGAGAAAAAATCGAAGACTGGTGGTCGTAACAACAATGGCCGCATCACTACTCGTCACATCGGTGGTGGTCATAAGCAGCATTATCGTCTGGTCGATTTCCGTCGCAACGACAAGGATGGCATCTCTGCCACCGTCGAGCGCATTGAATACGATCCAAACCGTACTGCTCACATCGCACTGCTGCTGTACGCAGACGGCGAGCGTCGTTACATCATCGCGCCTAAAGGCGTGAGTGCTGGCGACCAGCTGATCGCAGGCGCCTTGGCTCCAATCAAGCCAGGTAACGCTTTGCAGCTGCGCAACATTCCAGTGGGTTCTACCGTTCACGGCATCGAGTTGAAGCCGGGCAAAGGTGCTCAGATCGCTCGTTCCGCTGGTGCATCTGCACAGTTGATCGCTCGTGAAGGTGTCTACGTGACTCTGCGTCTCCGCTCCGGTGAGATGCGTAAAGTTCTGGCTGAATGCCGCGCGACTCTGGGTGAGGTCTCGAACTCCGAGCACAGCCTGCGTTCGCTGGGTAAAGCTGGTGCCAAACGCTGGCGTGGCGTTCGCCCAACCGTTCGTGGTGTTGCCATGAACCCGGTTGACCACCCACATGGTGGTGGTGAAGGTCGTACCTCTGGTGGTCGTCATCCGGTATCGCCGTGGGGCTTCCCGACTAAGGGCGCGAAGACTCGTGGTAATAAGCGTACCGACAAAATGATCGTCCGTCGTCGCAAGTAAATAGAGGGATACGACAGTGCCACGTTCTCTGAAAAAAGGTCCTTTTATTGATCTTCACCTACTGAAGAAGATCGAAGTGGCGGCGGAAAAGAACGATCGCAAACCAGTTAAGACCTGGTCGCGCCGTTCTATGATCCTGCCACAAATGGTCGGTTTGACCATTGCTGTGCATAACGGTCGTCAGCATGTTCCTGTTCTCGTGAACGAAGACATGGTCGGCCACAAACTAGGCGAGTTTGCCGGTACCCGCACTTATCGTGGGCACGTGGCAGACAAGAAAGCCAAGCGTTAAGGGGTAAGGAACGATGGAAGTAGCCGCTAAGTTGTCGGGCGCTCGAATCTCCGCCCAGAAAGCCCGCTTGGTCGCCGACCAGATCCGCGGGAAGAAGGTGGGCGAAGCGCTCAACCTGTTGGCTTTCAGCAGTAAGAAAGCCGCCGAGATCATGAAGAAAGTGCTGGAGTCGGCCGTAGCCAACGCCGAGCATAACGAAGGCGCAGACGTTGATGACCTTAAGGTCTCCACCGTTTTCGTCAACGAAGGGCGTTCGCTGAAGCGCATCATGCCACGTGCCAAAGGCCGTGCTGATCGCATCGTCAAGCGGTCTTGCCATATCACTGTCAAGGTTGCTGACAAGTAACGGAGTCGAAGAGATGGGTCAGAAAGTACATCCCATTGGCATTCGCCTGGGAATCGTCAAGGAGCACACCTCCGTCTGGTACGCAGACGGTCGGACTTATGCGGACTACTTGTTCGCTGATCTGAAGGTGCGAGAGTATCTCCAAGACAAACTAAAAAGCGCGTCCGTAAGCCGTATCGATATCCATCGTCCGGCGCAGACTGCACGCATCACCATCCACACCGCTCGTCCAGGTATCGTTATCGGGAAGAAAGGTGAAGATGTTGAGAAGCTGCGTCAGGACCTGACCAAGCAAATGGGTGTGCCTGTGCACATCAATATCGAAGAGATCCGTAAGCCGGAGCTCGACGGTATGCTGGTTGCGCAGAGCGTAGCTCAGCAGCTGGAGCGTCGCGTAATGTTCCGTCGCGCTATGAAGCGCGCAGTGCAGAACGCCATGCGCATTGGTGCCAAAGGCATCAAAATCCAAGTGAGCGGTCGTCTCGGCGGTGCTGAAATTGCACGTACTGAATGGTATCGCGAAGGTCGTGTGCCTTTGCACACCCTGCGTGCCGACATCGACTATGCCAACTACGAAGCTCACACCACTTACGGTGTGATCGGTGTAAAGGTTTGGATCTTCAAAGGCGAAGTAATTGGTGGTCGCCAAGAAGAGCTGAAGCCGCAAGCACCAGCGCCTCGTAAAAAAGCTGCTAAGTAAGGGGTACGCCAAATGTTGCAACCTAAGCGTACGAAGTTCCGCAAGCAAATGACCGGCCACAACCGTGGTCTGGCATTGCGCGGTAGCAAAGTCAGCTTCGGCGAGTTCGCGCTGAAGTCTGTAGCTCGTGGTCGTCTCACCGCTCGTCAGATCGAGTCAGCGCGTCGTGCACTGACCCGTCACGTTAAACGTGGCGGCAAGATCTGGATCCGTGTATTCCCGGACAAGCCTGTCACCAAAAAGCCTCTCGAAGTTCGGATGGGTAAAGGTAAGGGTAACGTGGAGTACTGGGTTGCCCAGATTCAGCCAGGCAAAGTCCTGTATGAAATCGAGGGTGTTTCCGAAGAGTTGGCGCGTGAGGCTTTCGCCCTGGCTGCTGCAAAGCTGCCGCTCGCCACCTCCTTTGTTAAGCGGACGGTGATGTGATGAAAGCGAATGAACTTCGTGAAAAATCAGCACAGCAACTGAACGAGCAACTGCTCGGCTTGCTGCGCGACCAGTTCAATCTGCGCATGCAGAAAGCAACTGGCCAGTTGGGGCAGTCTCACCTGCTCTCGCAAGTTAAGCGTGACATCGCTCGCGTGAAGACTGTGCTCAACCAGCAGGCAGGTAAGTAATCATGGCTGAAGCCGAAAAAACCGTCCGTACGCTGACTGGCCGTGTCGTCAGCGACAAGATGGACAAGACCATCACCGTACTGATCGAGCGTCGCGTCAAGCACCCAATCTACGGTAAATACGTTAAGCGTTCGACTAAGCTGCACGCGCACGACGAAACCAATCAGTGCCACATCGGCGACAAGGTCACTATTCGTGAAACTCGTCCGATGGCCAAGACCAAATCTTGGGCGCTGGTTGATGTTCTCGAACGCGCTGTGGAAGTCTAAGGGCTAGGGGTCGGAGAAATTATATGATTCAGACTCAATCCATGCTCGATGTGGCCGATAACAGCGGCGCACGCCGCGTTATGTGCATCAAGGTGCTTGGTGGCTCTCATCGTCGTTACGCTGGTATCGGTGACATCATCAAAGTTACCGTCAAGGAAGCAATTCCGCGCGGTAAGGTGAAAAAAGGCCAAGTGATGACTGCAGTAGTAGTCCGCACTCGCCACGGTGTTCGTCGCGCAGACGGCTCCATCATCCGCTTTGATGGCAACGCTGCTGTTCTGTTGAACAACAAGCAAGAGCCGATCGGCACCCGTATCTTTGGGCCAGTGACCCGTGAACTTCGTACTGAGAAGTTCATGAAGATCGTCTCGCTCGCCCCAGAAGTGCTGTAAGGAGATCCGACATGCAAAAGATTCGTCGTGACGACGAGATCATCGTGATCGCCGGCAAAGACAAAGGTAAGCGCGGTAAGGTGCTCAAGGTTCTCGCTGATGACCGTCTGGTCGTTGGTGGGATCAACCTGGTGAAGCGTCATACCAAGCCAAACCCGATGTCGGGCGTACAGGGCGGTATCGTCGAGAAAGAAGCGCCATTGCACGCTTCTAACGTCGCCATTTTCAACGGCGCAACCAACAAGGCTGACCGCGTTGGTTTCAAAGTTGAAGACGGCAAGAAAATTCGTGTCTTCAAGTCGACCCAAAAAGCGGTTGATGCTTGAACACTGCTAGGTAGAAGACCATGGCACGACTAAAAGAGATTTACTGGAAAGAAATCGCACCGAAACTTAAGGAAGAACTTAAGCTTTCGAACGTGATGGAAGTTCCACGCGTTACAAAGATCACGTTGAACATGGGTCTGGGCGAAGCGATCGGCGACAAGAAAGTCATCGAGCACGCTGTTGCAGACCTGGAAAAAATCACCGGCCAAAAAGTCGTTGTGACCTACGCTCGCAAATCTATCGCTGGCTTTAAAGTCCGTGAAGGTTGGCCGATCGGCGTCAAAGTGACTCTGCGCCGTGAGCGTATGTATGAATTCTTGGATCGTCTGCTGTCGATCTCCCTGCCTCGGGTTCGCGACTTCCGCGGCCTGAATGCCAAGTCCTTCGATGGTCGTGGTAACTACAGCATGGGCGTTAAAGAGCAGATCATTTTTCCGGAAATCGACTACGACAAGATCGATGCCCTGCGCGGTCTGGACATTACCCTGACCACCACTGCTCGTACGGACGAAGAAGGTCGCGCATTGCTGCGTGCTTTCAAGTTCCCGTTCCGCAACTGATTGGAGTAGGACCATGGCCAAGAAGAGCATGAAAAACCGTGAGCTGAAGCGTCAGCTCACCGTTGCCAAGTACGCTACCAAGCGTGCTGCGCTGAAAGCGATCATCGTGGATCTGAACGCAAGTCCAGAAGCACGTTGGGAAGCTACGGTCGCACTGCAGAAGCAACCACGTGATGCAAGCGCCTCGCGCATGCGTAACCGTTGCCGTCTGACAGGTCGTCCGCACGGCGTATACCGCAAGTTCGGCCTCGGCCGTAACATGCTGCGCCAAGCAGCAATGCGTGGCGACGTACCAGGTCTGGTTAAAGCCAGCTGGTAAGAAGTTATTCTCGCAGTGCGCCCATTGTGTTCACCTCGAACCGATGAGCGTAGAGCCTGAATTTGAATCAAGCCCCTTTTGGGGCTTGATTCATTTCCGGGGTGCGCCTAGAATTGCCGGCTCGCCAGAGCCCGTGCTTGCACGTGCCCGGAATTTTAAGGCGATAGGTTGTAGCCGTAAGGCTCATTTTTTTTGTATCAGGAGCGTCTAGCCCATGAGTATGCAGGACCCGTTAGCGGACATGCTAACTCGTATCCGTAATGCCCAGATGGCTGAAAAGCCCGTCGTAAGCATGCCATCCTCCACGTTGAAGGTGGCTGTAGCCAAAGTCCTGAAGGACGAAGGTTACATTGCGGGTTATCAGATCAGCAGCGAAACAAAGCCGTTGCTGTCCATCGAGCTGAAGTACTTCGAAGGCCGTCCGGTCATCGAAGAAGTGAAGCGCGTTAGCCGTCCAGGCCTGCGTCAGTACAAGTCCGTCGATGAGTTGCCAAAAGTTCGTGGCGGCCTCGGTGTGTCTATCGTCTCCACCAACAAAGGTGTGATGACGGATCGTGCTGCGCGCGCTGCCGGTGTCGGCGGCGAAGTGCTTTGCACAGTGTTCTAAGGGGGGATAAGCATGTCACGCGTAGCTAAGAACCCCGTTAAGTTGCCAGCAGGCGTCGAAGTCAAACTCGTCGGCCAGCAGCTTTCGGTGAAGGGTGCCAAGGGCACTCTAGACCTGAACATCCATTCGTCCGTTGAAATTGTTGAAGAGTCCGGTGAGCTGCGTTTCGCTGCTCGCAATGGCGATCAACAAACTCGCGCAATGGCCGGTACCACTCGTGCGTTGGTAAACAACATGGTCCAGGGCGTAAGCCAAGGCTTCGAGCGCAAGCTCCAGCTGGTCGGTGTTGGTTACAAAGCGCAAGCAAAAGGCACGGTGCTGAACCTGGCCCTTGGCTTCTCGCACCCAGTGGACTACGAATTGCCGGAAGGCATCACCGCTGAGACTCCCAACCAAACCGATATCGTCATTCGCGGTATCGACAAGCAGTTGGTTGGTCAAGTGGCCGCTGAGATCCGCGACTTCCGCCGTCCAGAGCCGTACAAAGGCAAAGGCGTGCGTTACGCGGACGAAGTCGTCCGTCGTAAAGAAGCCAAGAAGAAGTAGGGCATAGCAAATGACCGTCAAAAAAGTTACCCGACTGCGTCGCGCTCGCAAAGCACGCCTGAAAATGCACGAGCTAGAAGTCGTGCGTCTCTGCGTGTACCGCTCTTCGCAGCACATTTATGCCCAGGTCATCTCGGCCGACGGCAGCAAAGTCCTGGCAAACGCCTCGACTTTGGACAAAGAACTGCGTGATGGCGCCACTGGCAACATCGACGCGGCCACTAAAGTTGGCCAGCTGATCGCTGAGCGTGCGAAAGCCGCCGGTGTATCGCAAGTGGCTTTTGATCGTTCTGGCTTCAAGTACCACGGCCGCGTTAAGGCGCTGGCTGATGCTGCTCGTGAAGGCGGGCTGGAGTTCTAAGTTATGTCAAATAACGACCAAAAACGCGACGAAGGCTACATCGAGAAGCTGGTACAAGTTAATCGCGTAGCAAAAACCGTTAAAGGCGGCCGTATCTTCACCTTCACCGCGTTGACCGTGGTTGGTGACGGTAAAGGGCGCGTTGGCTTCGGCCGTGGCAAGTCACGTGAAGTGCCTGCCGCGATCCAGAAGGCAATGGAAGCTGCTCGCCGCAACATGATCCAGGTTGATCTGAACGGCACTACTCTGCAGTACGCCATCAAGTCCGCTCATGGGGCTTCGAAGGTTTACATGCAGCCTGCGTCGGAAGGTACCGGCATCATCGCTGGCGGCGCAATGCGCGCTGTCCTCGAAGTTGCTGGCGTCCACAACGTTCTGGCCAAGTGCTACGGTTCGACTAACCCGGTCAACGTTGTTCACGCAACGTTCAAGGGTTTGAAAACCATGCAGTCCCCTGAGTCCATCGCTGCTAAGCGCGGCCTGAACGTCCAGGAGATTTTCTGATCATGGCTACCGTTAAAGTAACGTTGATCAAAAGCATGACCGGCCGCATCCCTAACCACAAATTGTGCGTTAAGGGTTTGGGTCTGCGTCGCATCGGTCACACTGTAGAAGTCGTTGATACCCCGGAAAACCGTGGGATGATCAACAAGGCTTACTACATGCTGCGCGTCGAGGGTTAATCGATGAAACTCAATGATCTGAGTCCAGCGCCGGGTTCCCGTCGCGAAAAGCATCGTCCGGGCCGTGGTATCGGTAGTGGTTTGGGTAAGACCGGTGGCCGTGGCCACAAAGGTCAGACCTCCCGCTCCGGTGGCACCATCGCTCCGGGCTTCGAAGGCGGCCAACAGCCGTTGCATCGTCGTCTGCCTAAGTTCGGCTTCGTCTCTTTGAAAGCTATGGATCGTGCTGAAGTTCGCACCTCCGAGCTGGCTAAAGTAGAAGGCGTCGTCACTGTGCAGTCCCTGAAGGATGCCAACGTGATCAACCAAAACGTACAGCGTGTGAAAATCATGCTGTCCGGTGAGGTTACTCGCGCAGTCACCCTTAAAGGTATCGCAGCCACCAAAGGTGCGCGTGCGGCTATCGAAGCAGCTGGCGGCAAGTTCGAGGAATAAATGGCTAAGCAAGGTGCTCTCTCAGCGCTAGGCAAAAGCGGCGGGTTGTCCGAACTCTGGGCTCGTCTGCGTTTCCTGTTCCTGGCGATTATCGTCTATCGGATCGGTGCGCATATCCCAGTTCCGGGTATCAACCCTGACCGTCTGGCGGACCTGTTTCGACAGAATGAGGGGACCATTCTTAGCTTGTTCAACATGTTTTCCGGCGGTGCGCTGGAGCGCATGAGCATTTTTGCACTGGGGATCATGCCGTATATCTCGGCGTCGATCATCATGCAGCTCATGACCGCAGTCAGTCCGCAGCTGGAGCAGTTGAAGAAGGAAGGTGAGGCTGGTCGTCGTAAGATCAGCCAGTACACCCGCTATGGCACCGTAGTCCTGGCCCTGGTTCAAGCTATTGGCATGTCCATTGGTTTGGCCGGGCAGGGCGTTGCGTTCTCAGCAGATATCGGCTTCCACTTCGTCGCAGTCACCACTTTTGTTGCAGGTGCACTGTTCATGATGTGGCTAGGCGAGCAGATCACTGAGCGTGGTGTTGGCAACGGTATCTCGATGTTGATTTTTTCGGGTATCGTTGCCGGTCTTCCGAGAGCGATCGGGCAGTCTTTCGAGTCTGCTCGTCAAGGTGATATCAATATCTTCGCTTTGGTCGCCATCGGTTTGCTGGCAGTAGCGATCATCGGTTTCGTGGTGTTCATCGAGCGTGGTCAGCGTCGTATTGCTGTTCACTACGCGAAGCGTCAACAGGGCCGTAAGGTCTTCGCTGCGCAGACGAGCCACTTGCCGTTGAAAGTGAACATGGCGGGTGTTATTCCTGCCATTTTCGCTAGCAGCATCTTGCTGTTTCCGGCTTCGCTGGGTGCCTGGTTCGGTCAGTCTGAGGGTATGGGCTGGTTGCAGGACATCTCGCAGTCGATCGCACCTGGTCAGCCGTTGAATATTCTGCTGTTTAGTGCAGGGATTATTTTCTTCTGCTTCTTCTATACGGCTTTGATGTTCAATCCGAAAGACGTAGCGGAAAACCTGAAGAAGTCCGGTGCCTTTATTCCGGGCATTCGTCCTGGTGAGCAGTCTGCGCGCTATATTGATGGCGTTCTGACTCGTCTGACCATGTTCGGTGCTCTCTACATGATGGCCGTATGCTTGCTTCCGCAGTTTCTCGTGGTCGCTGCAAACGTGCCGTTTTACCTTGGCGGGACCTCGTTGCTGATCGTGGTCGTGGTTGTGATGGACTTCATGTCCCAAGTGCAATCGCACCTCGTTTCGCACCAGTATGAATCCCTGATGAAGAAAGCCAACCTGAAGGGCTACGGCAGCGGCATGCTGCGCTGAAGCACCCATAAGGTTCGAGGAGTTGGTGATGAAAGTTCGTGCATCGGTGAAAAAGCTGTGCCGCAACTGCAAGATTATTCGCCGCGAAGGTGTTGTTCGAGTAATTTGCAGCGCGGAACCACGTCACAAGCAGCGCCAAGGCTAAATGTGATCTGTGCTAAAAGCCCAGCAGCTAGTGCGCTGCTGGGTTGATTATTTGTTATTACAGCGATATTATCTCGCGCCCTATTTCTTGGCTTCCGGGGCGTAGGTAGCTGTCAATTGGAGTCCCACTGAATGGCCCGTATTGCAGGCGTTAACATTCCAGATAACAAGCATACTGTTATCTCGCTGACCTACATCTATGGTGTTGGTCGCACAACTGCACACAAAATCTGTGCTACTACCGGGGTTAACCCGGCGGTAAAGATCAAAGATCTGAGCGACGAGCAGATTGAACAGCTGCGTGGCGAAGTCGCGAAGTTCACCACTGAAGGTGATCTGCGTCGCGAAATCAACATGAAAATCAAGCGCTTGATGGACCTCGGTTGCTATCGCGGTCTGCGTCATCGTCGTGGTCTTCCAGTGCGCGGTCAGCGTACCAAGACTAACGCGCGTACCCGTAAAGGTCCGCGTAAGCCGATCCGCAAGTAATCGCCCCAGCGAATCGACAGGAATTAAATCATGGCAAAACCTGCTGCTCGTCCTCGTAAAAAAGTTAAAAAGACAGTGGTTGATGGCATCGCCCACATCCATGCATCTTTTAACAACACAATCGTGACCATCACCGACCGTCAAGGTAACGCTCTGTCCTGGGCAACCTCCGGTGGTTCGGGTTTCCGCGGTTCCCGCAAGTCCACGCCGTTTGCTGCTCAAGTAGCTGCTGAACGTGCTGGTCAAGCTGCGCTGGAATACGGCCTGAAAAACCTCGACGTTAACGTCAAAGGTCCAGGTCCAGGTCGTGAATCTGCTGTCCGTGCTTTGAACGGCTGCGGCTACAAGATCGCCAGCATCACCGACGTGACGCCAATCCCGCACAACGGGTGCCGTCCGCCGAAGAAGCGCCGCGTGTAATCCAGGAGATTGTAAAGAATGGCTCGTTACATTGGTCCAAAATGCAAACTCGCTCGTCGCGAAGGCACCGATCTCTTTCTGAAGAGCGGCGTGCGCGCGATCGAATCGAAGTGCAACATCGAAGCAGCACCTGGTATCCACGGCCAACGCCGCGGTCGCCAGTCCGACTACGGCACCCAACTGCGTGAAAAGCAGAAGGTCCGTCGTATTTATGGCGTTCTCGAGCGTCAGTTCAGCGGTTACTACAAAGAAGCTGCCGGCAAGAAAGGCGCAACTGGTGAGAACCTGCTGCAACTGCTCGAATGCCGTCTGGACAACGTTGTGTACCGCATGGGCTTCGGTTCGACTCGTGCCGAATCGCGTCAGCTGGTATCGCACAAGTCGGTAAGCGTAAACGGCAAAACCGTTAACGTTCCGTCCTACCAGGTCCGTGCTGGTGACGTAGTGGCAATTCGCGAAAAAGCGAAGAACCAACTGCGTATCGTCCAGGCTCTCGATCTGTGTGCCCAACGTGGCCGCGTAGAATGGGTAGAAGTAGACACTGAGAAAAAATCTGGCGTCTTCAAAAGCGTTCCAGCTCGCAGTGATCTGTCCGCCGACATCAACGAAAGCCTGATTGTCGAGCTCTACTCCAAGTAAGGGCTAGAAAATAGGTGCATCCATGCAGATTTCGGTAAATGAGTTCCTGACACCCCGCCACATTGATGTGCAGGTTGTCAGTCCGACCCGCGCCAAGATCACTCTCGAGCCTCTCGAGCGTGGTTTCGGCCATACCCTGGGCAACGCGCTGCGCCGCATCCTGTTGTCCTCCATGCCCGGCTGTGCAGTAGTCGAGGCCGAGATTGACGGTGTGCTCCATGAGTACAGCGCCATCGAAGGTGTACAGGAAGATGTCATTGAAATCCTGTTGAACCTTAAAGGTCTGGCTATCAAGCTGCACGGTCGAGACGAAGTTACGCTGACCTTGTCGAAGAAGGGTTCGGGGGTGGTTACCGCTGCCGATATTCAGCTGGATCATGATGTCGAGATCGTTAACCCCGATCACGTAATCGCTAACCTGGCGTCTAACGGCGCCCTGAACATGAAGCTCGTCGTAGCTCGTGGTCGCGGTTATGAACCAGCAGACTCGCGTCAGAGCGATGAAGACGAAAGCCGCAGCATTGGTCGCTTGCAGCTCGACTCTTCGTTCAGCCCGGTTCGTCGCATCGCATACGTGGTGGAAAACGCCCGTGTCGAGCAGCGTACCAACCTGGACAAGCTGGTTATTGATCTGGAAACCAACGGTACTCTGGATCCTGAAGAGGCTATCCGTCGTGCAGCAACCATTCTGCAACAGCAGTTGGCTGCGTTCGTCGACCTCAAAGGTGACAGCGAACCCGTTGTAGTCGAACAGGAAGACGAGATCGATCCGATCCTGCTTCGTCCGGTTGACGATTTGGAACTGACCGTACGTTCGGCCAACTGCCTTAAGGCGGAGAACATTTACTACATCGGCGACCTGATTCAGCGCACCGAAGTAGAACTGTTGAAGACTCCGAACCTGGGCAAGAAATCCTTGACCGAGATCAAGGACGTTCTGGCTTCTCGTGGTCTCTCCCTCGGCATGCGCCTCGACAACTGGCCGCCTGCAAGTCTTAAGAAGGACGACAAGGCGACTGCCTGATCGTCGTAATCACCGAACGTAGTGTTTGGTAAGGAATGAACCATGCGTCATCGTAAAAGTGGACGTCACCTGAGCCGTACCAGCTCTCACCGTAAGGCCATGTTCCAAAACATGGCGGTGTCGCTGTTCGAGCACGAGCTGATCAAAACTACCCTGCCGAAAGCCAAAGAACTGCGTCGCGTTGCTGAGCCGCTGATCACCTTGGCCAAGATTGACAGCGTTGCTAACCGTCGTCTGGCATTTGACCGTACCCGTTCGAAAGAAATGGTCGGCAAACTGTTCAACGATCTGGGCAAGCGTTATGCAACTCGTGAGGGTGGCTACCTGCGCATCCTCAAGTGCGGCTTCCGCGCTGGCGACAACGCGCCAATGGCGTACGTCGAACTGGTTGACCGTCCTGTCGGTGGCTCTGTAGAAGCCGCTGAATAAGACATCAGTCAATACAAAGAACCGGGCCCAGTGCCCGGTTTTTTGTTTCCTGCCAAAACCACTTTTTAAGCCTGAATTGCGCCCACAACGAGCTGATTCTAAGTGCTAAACGGAACCTTCCTCATTTACCCGTCTTTTCGACACCAAATGCCCGAATTTCGCAGTATTTCTACTGTTATTTGTCCTCTCGCTGGGTGACCAACCAGTCTTGTTGGTTCAAACTAACGCCTTTCACGAGGAGATGGACGGCGATGCAAGGCCACCCCGATGTAATTGATTACCTCAACACGCTGTTGACTGGCGAACTGGCTGCGCGCGACCAGTATTTCGTCCACTCGCGGATGTACGAAGATTGGGGTTTCAGCAAGCTGTACGAACGCATCAACCACGAGATGGAAGAAGAGGCTCAACACGCTGATGCGTTGATGCGCCGGATTCTGATGCTCGAAGGCACACCCCGCATGCGTCCTGACGATCTTGACGTGGGCACCACGGTGCCTGAGATGCTCGCCAGTGACCTTCGTCTTGAGTACAAGGTGCGAGCCGCACTGTGCAAAGGTATTGCGCTCTGTGAGCAACACAGAGATTACGTCAGCCGTGACATCCTCCGCATCCAGCTCGCTGACACCGAAGAAGACCACACTTACTGGCTTGAAAAGCAGCTGGGCCTGATCAAATCCATCGGCCTCCAGAACTACCTTCAGTCGCAATTCTGAACACTGCGACCGTCGCAAAAAAAAGCCCCTGCCGCGTATCGCGACAGGGGCTTTTTGTTACAGTCATGGGATCAAGCGCGATCGCGCTCCAGAAGCGGCTTCAGATAGTGGCCGGTGTAGGACTGTTTCATGTCCGCTACCTGTTCTGGCGTACCGGTTGCGATGATTTGTCCGCCTTTCGAACCGCCTTCAGGACCCAAATCAACTAGCCAATCGGCGGTCTTGATCACGTCCAGGTTGTGCTCGATCACCACGACCGTGTTGCCGTGGTCACGCAGGCGATGCAAGACGTCGAGCAATTGCTGGATATCCGCGAAATGCAGACCCGTGGTGGGCTCATCAAGGATGTACAGGGTCTTGCCGGTGTCACGCTTGGACAGCTCGCGAGACAACTTCACGCGCTGCGCTTCACCACCGGAAAGCGTGGTCGCCGACTGACCCAACTTGATGTAGGACAAGCCCACATCCATCAGCGTCTGCAGCTTCCGTGCAAGGGCAGGCACGGCGTCGAAGAACGTCCTTGCCTCCTCGATCGTCATTTCCAGGACCTCGTGGACGTTTTTGCCCTTGTACTTCACCTCGAGAGTCTCACGGTTGTATCGCTTGCTCTTGCACACATCGCAAGGCACATAGATGTCAGGCAGGAAATGCATCTCGACCTTGATCAGGCCGTCGCCCTGGCAGGCCTCGCAGCGTCCGCCCTTGACGTTGAAGGAGAAGCGGCCAGGCCCGTAACCACGAGATCTCGATTCAGGCACGCCAGCGAACAATTCACGGATCGGTGTGAAAAGGCCGGTATACGTCGCAGGGTTTGACCGTGGTGTGCGCCCGATTGGGCTCTGGTCGATATCGACGACTTTATCCAGGTGCTGCAGACCGTCGATGCTGTCGTGTGCCGACGCCTCAAGCGTCGTTGCGCCATTGAGGGCTGTGGCGCTGAGCGGAAACAGTGTGTTGTTGATCAGCGTCGACTTGCCCGAACCCGATACACCTGTTACGCAGGTCAGCAAGCCGATTGGAATTTCCAGATCGACATTGCGCAGGTTGTTGCCCCGCGCGCCTTTGAGTTTGAGCGACAGCTTCTTGTTACGAGGCGTACGCTTGGCCGGCACGGCGATCTTCACGCGGCCCGACAGGTATTTGCCCGTCAACGAATCCGGATGATCCATCACTTCCTGTGGCGTGCCCTCCGCAACGATCTGGCCGCCATGCACGCCCGCACCCGGGCCGATGTCGACCACGTAGTCGGCGAGTCGAATCGCGTCCTCGTCGTGCTCAACCACGATCACGGTATTGCCGATGTCTCGCAGGTGCCGCAACGTGTCGAGCAGCCGATCGTTATCGCGCTGATGCAGACCAATTGAGGGCTCATCGAGGATGTACATCACGCCGACCAGGCCGGCACCGATCTGGCTGGCCAGACGAATTCGTTGCGCCTCACCGCCAGAGAGCGTATCGGCGCTGCGGTCCAGTGTCAGGTAGTCCAGCCCGACGTTGACGAGGAACTGCAGGCGCTCGCGAATCTCCTTGAGAATCTTGTCAGCGATTTCACCGCGGCGACCCGTGAGCTTCAGCTCACCAAAATAATGCGTAGCGTCGCCGATTGGCATATTGGTGACAGCGGGCAGTGTCTTCTCGCCGACCCAGACGTGACGAGCTTCACGGCGCAGCCGCGTGCCACGACATTCGGGGCAGGGCTGCGTACTGAGAAACTTCGCCAATTCCTCTCGAACCGTAGTCGATTCGGTTTCGCGATAGCGGCGCTCCAGGTTGGGAACGATGCCTTCGAACGGGTGCGCACGTTTGACGATGTCGCCACGGTCGTTCAAGTACCGAAAGTCGACACTGTCCTTGCCGCTGCCGCCCAGCAGGACCTTCTGCAAATCGGCAGGCAGCTCCTTGAACGGCACCTCGAGGCTGAAGCCGTAATGCTTCGCCAACGAGCCCAGCATCTGGAAGTAATAGACGTTTCGCCTGTCCCAGCCACGAATCGCGCCTTCTGCCAGCGTCAGTTCGCCATTGACCAGACGCTTGGTGTCGAAGAATTGCTTCACACCCAAGCCGTCGCAGGTCGGGCATGCGCCGGCGGGGTTGTTGAACGAGAACAGCTTTGGCTCCAGTTCGCTGATCGCGTGTCCGCAGATCGGGCAAGCGAAGCGGGCGGAGAAAATGATCTCTTCGCCTGGCTCATCGTCCATCGGCGCGACCAGTGCAATGCCGTCTGCCAGCTTCAACGCGGTTTCGAAGGATTCGGCCAGACGCTGTTGCAGGTCCGAGCGCACCTTGAAGCGGTCAACCACGACATCGATCGAGTGCTTCTTCTGTTTATCAAGTTTTGGCAGTTCGTCCAGCTCGCACAGCCGGCCATTCACCCGAGCGCGCACGAAACCCTGAGCGCGAAGCTCTTCGAAGACTGCCAGGTGCTCGCCTTTACGCTCCCGTACCACGGGGGCAAGCAGCATCAGCTTGGCGCCTTCGGGCTGCGCCAGGACTAGGTCGACCATCTGGCTGACGGTTTGCGCCTCCAGAGGAATGTCGTGATCCGGGCAACGCGGCTGACCGACGCGCGCATACAGCAGACGCAGGTAGTCGTAAATCTCGGTGATGGTGCCCACGGTCGAGCGCGGGTTGTGGGACGTGGACTTCTGCTCGATGGAGATGGCCGGGGAGAGGCCTTCAATCGTGTCGACGTCCGGCTTCTCCATCATCGACAGGAACTGACGCGCGTAGGCGGACAGCGATTCGACGTAGCGGCGCTGGCCCTCGGCGTAGAGCGTATCGAACGCCAGGGACGATTTTCCTGAGCCGGACAATCCGGTGATGACGATCAGCTTGTCGCGTGGAAGGGTCAGGTCGATGTTCTTCAGGTTGTGGGTTCGAGCCCCACGAATCAAGATCTTGTCCAAAGCTGGCCTCGCACGGCGGGCGTGTAAAACGTGGAAGTATACGGGGAAATACTGGATGGATACACACTATCGAGGATCTCGCCGCCTTACTCGGAATAAAGAATATTCCTGCGATGCGCGGCAAACCGTCGTATGTGCTCTAAACGATGGGACTGGTAGAATCGCCGCCGGTTCATACGAGGTTCCTTCATGCACGATTCTCACAGCGAGCGCATGAGCGGCAGCGAAACCCGCGCCGCGGGCGGTCTGGCGCTGGTGTTCGCCTTCCGTATGCTTGGCATGTTCATGGTGCTGCCCGTCCTCGCCACTTACGGGATGGACTTGGCCGGCGCGAGTCCGGCGCTCATCGGTCTGGCGATCGGCGCCTACGGCCTGACCCAAGCGGTATTGCAGATTCCGTTCGGCATCATCTCCGATCGCATTGGCCGTCGCCCCGTCATTTATCTGGGATTGATCGTGTTTGCGCTCGGCAGTGTGCTGGCGGCCCAGTCGACCTCGATCTGGGGCGTGATCGCCGGCCGGGTCCTGCAAGGCGCGGGCGCTATCTCCGCGGCGGTCATGGCCTTGCTGTCGGATCTGACCCGTGAGCAGCATCGCACCAAAGCCATGGCAATGATCGGCATGACCATTGGCGTGTCGTTCGCCGTTGCAATGGTGGTCGGCCCCATTCTGACCAGTGCATTCGGATTGTCCGGTCTGTTCCTGGCGACCGGCGCCATGGCGCTGGTCGGCGTGGCGATCGTTGCCTTCGTCGTACCTAAGTCAACGGTGACCCTGCAGCACCGGGAGTCCGGTCTGGCGCGGCAGGCGTTGGGCGCGACGCTTCGTCATCCCGACCTGCTGCGTCTGGACTTGGGTATCTTCGCGTTGCACGCCATGCTGATGTCCAGTTTCGTGGCATTGCCGCTGGCGCTGGTCGAAAAAGCCGGGTTGCCCAAGGAGCAGCACTGGTGGGTATATCTCACAGCGCTGCTGATTTCTTTCTTCGCGATGATCCCTTTCATCATCTACGGCGAAAAAAAGCGTCAGATGAAGCGCGTCTTGCTCGGCGCCGTACTGGTGCTGATGCTCACTGAGCTATTCTTCTGGGAGTTCGGCGACACGCTGCGAGCGCTGGTCATCGGTACCGTGGTCTTCTTTACCGCGTTCAATTTGCTTGAAGCGTCGCTGCCGTCGCTGATCAGCAAAGTGTCTCCGGCGGGCGGGAAGGGCACGGCGATGGGGATTTATTCCACCAGTCAGTTCCTGGGTTCGGCAGCGGGCGGGATTCTCGGAGGGTGGCTTTTCCAGCACGGCGGACTGGATGTGGTGTTCCTTGGCGGCGCCGGGCTGGCCGCCATCTGGCTGGCGTTTGCTGTTACCATGCGCGAACCTCCCTACGTAACCAGCCTTCGCTTGCCGTTGTCGCCCGAGGCTCAACGCGACACAGGCCTTGCCGATCGCGTGTTGGCCGTACGTGGAGTAACAGATGCAGTAGTGGTGGCCGATGAGGCTGCCATCTATATCAAATTTGACAAAGAACTGTTGGATCGGGCGTCTTTCGACGAAGTGGTCAATCCAGCGTCGGAAACGTGTGAAGCCTAGGAGAACGTTATGGCCCGTGGGGTAAACAAAGTCATATTGGTCGGCACATGCGGCCAGGATCCCGAAGTCCGCTACATGCCTAACGGTAATGCCGTGACCAACCTGAGTCTGGCTACAAGCGAACAGTGGACCGACAAGCAAACCGGTCAGAAGGTCGAGAAGACCGAATGGCACCGTGTCTCGATGTTCGGCAAAGTCGCCGAAATCGCCGGCGAGTATCTGCGCAAGGGTTCGCAAGTCTACATCGAAGGCAAGCTGCAGACCCGCGAATGGGAAAAAGACGGCATCAAGCGTTACACGACTGAAATCGTCGTCGACATGCAAGGCACCATGCAGTTGCTCGGTGGCCGTCCTCAAGGCGACGGCGCCCCTCAGGGCCAGGGTGGTGGCGGTTATCAGAACTCCCAAAACTCAGCGCCGCGTCCGCAGCAACAGGCACGCCCGCAGCAGTCCGCTCCTCAGCCACAGCGCGAGTCGCGTCCTGCGCCGCAACAAGCGCCGCAGCCAGCGCCTGATTTCGACAGCTTCGATGACGACATCCCGTTCTAAGCAGCGCGTTATCCAACCGCGATAACGCTGCAAACAAAAGCCCCCGCACAGCTCAGCTGTTGGGGGCTTTGTTTTGGGTCGCGTCAGGGATTACAGGCCCAGATCCGATAACCCGGGATGATCATCAGGACGGCGGCCCAAGGGCCAGTGAAACTTGCGATCCGTTTCTTTGATCGGCATGTCATTGATGCAGGCAAAACGTCGCGCCATCAAACCGTCTTCATTGAATTCCCAGTTCTCGTTACCGTACGAACGGAACCAGTTGCCTGAGTCGTCGTGCCATTCGTAGGCGTAACGGACCGCGATGCGATTGTCGGTGAACGCCCACAGCTCTTTGATCAGGCGGTAGTCGAGCTCCTTGTTCCACTTGCGGATCAGGAAATTTTTCGCCTCCTCGCGGTTCTCGACAAAATCGGCGCGATTGCGCCATTGGGTGTCGAGTGTGTAGGCCAGCGAGACTTTTTCAGCGTCCCGGCTGTTCCAGCCATCTTCCGCGAGGCGAACCTTTTGGATGGCGGATTCTCGGGTGAAAGGGGGAAGTGGCGGGCGAGTCTGGGCATTGGACGACATAGGGACCTCCAGGCGGTGATGATTCGGCGGTGGGTGGGACGTGTGTGGCTAGGGACTGATACGCAAGCGCTGTTCAAGCATTGACTGCGCAACAGCCCTGGCGCTCTCTGCAGCGCTGTAGTCACCCATGACGCGTGCGACGGTAATCGCGCCATCCATGAGGATGAGTAGCTGTTTGGCCAAGACTTGCGGATCGGCAATACCGAGCTGTTCGCAGAGCTCCAGCGTGTAATCCAGCAGCTTCTGTTTGTGCAGCCTGGCGATCAGACGGATGGGGTCCTGTGGGTCGCCGATTTCGCCTGCCGTATTGATAAATGCGCACCCGCGAAAGCCTTCGGACTCGAACCAGCCTTTGAGCACGTCAAACATATTCAGGATGCGCGCTTGAGGGGTGTCGGCCTTGTCTGACTCGGTTCGGAACCAGTCCATCCAGCGCACGTCACGGGCGTTGAGCGCAGCGGCGGCCACGTCGTCTTTGGTGGCGAAGTAGCGATAGATGCTTTTCCTCGCAACGCCCGACGTCTTCACCAGAAGGTCCATGCCGGTGGCCTGGATACCGTTCTGGTAAATGAGCTGTTCGGCAGTCGCGAGGATTTTCTCGCGGGTGTTGGTCGTCGATGTATTCATGACCCAAAAGGTAGAACGTACGTTCTCCTGCGTCAAGCCGCTCTTTCAAAAACAGTCTCAACGCACCTGATCGGATTCCGGCAGCGCACGTTTCAACTCGTCTGCGCTGGGTGAGGCTTTGGCCAGCGTAACGGGGATGGATTTAGCCGCAGGCACCTTGCTGCGTTCGGCGTGGTGCCACAGCGGAACAAGGGGATTGCACTCAGGGTAATACGCCGCGCAGCAGTTCTCGGGGATGTCATAGGCAATGATCTGCAGAGGCCCCACCGAGCGCGTGACCTGCGGCTCGATGGCGGTGGTGACGTTCACCCAGTCTCCCGGCTTGAAGCCCAGTCGGAGGACATCGTTGCGGTTCATGAAGATCACCGCGCGGGTGCCGCTGACGCCGCGGAAGCGATCTTCGTAGCCGTAGATCGTGGTGTTGAACTGGTCATTGCTGCGCAGCGTCATCAGTTGCAGCACGTCACGGCGAGTGTGGTTCGGGTACACGTCATCGTTTTCTTCGAGCAGTTCGGGCGTGATGAACATCGCGCGGCCACTCTCGGTTTTCCATTCACGCTTCGCTGCGGCAATGGGGCGATGAAAGCCGCCGGTTTCCCACATGCGGGTTTCCATTTCGTGAAAAATCTCCGGGTAGACCTGAGCGATGCCTTGACGAATCAGCTTGTAATCGCGGCGCCAGGCGTCCCAATCGATTCGAGTGGCACCGGGTAATGTTGCCTCGGCGATGCCGGAAAGGATGGCGACTTCAGCGCGGGCGTGGCCGCTGGCCGGTTCGCTATTACCCTGCCAGGCCCGCACGCAGCCGGTGCTGTCTTCGGTGGTATAAACCTGCTCGACGCCGTTTTGCATATCCTTTTCGATGCGTCCGAGGCAGGGCAGGATCCACGCGTTCTTGCCCGGCACCAGGTGAGTGCGGTTCAGCTTCGTGGCGATCTGAACGTTCAGGTCCAAGGTATTCCAGGCCGGCTCCATGCGGGACGTATCCGGGATCGCTCGTAGAAAATTCCCGCCGAGCCCGATGAATCCGCGCACGCTCCCGTCCAGCAGTCCTTCGCAGGTCTCAACAGTGTTCAAGCCTTTTTTTGACGGCACCGAGAAGCCATACAGTGCCTCAATCTTATCCACAGGAACCTTCTTCGGGTCTTCGGTAATGCCGACGGTGCGTTGGCCCTGCACGTTGGAGTGACCGCGCACCGGGCAGATGCCGGCGCCGCGCTTGCCGATGTTGCCGCGCAGCAGGAGCAGATTCACAAGCATCTGCACATTGGTCACGCCGCGCCGGTGCTGGGTGATGCCCATGCCGTAAACCAGCATCACGCGCTCGTGTCTGGCGTACACCGTCGCCACTGCCTCCAGTGCACTGCGACTAAGTCCTGCCTGACGCTCAATGGTTTCCCACGGCGTTTCAAGCACGCAGTTGCAGAACTCGGCGAACCCTTCGGTGTGCTGGGCAATGAACGCCTGATCGATGATCCCGGGCTGCCCCTTCGCCAGCGCCGCCTCGTCCATTTCAAACAGCGATTTGGCAATGCCCAGCACAACCGCCGTGTCGCCGCCTATCGCCAACTGATGGTATTGGGTGCTGATGACGGTCGACTTCGGCCCGAGCATCTCCACGGGAGACTGGGGATTGACGAAGCGCTCGAGGCCGCGCTCGCGAATCGGGTTGAACGTGATGATCGGCACGTCACGCTGCCGGGCTTCTCGCAGCTGATGCAGCATCCGCGGGCTGTTACTGCCTACGTTCTGGCCAAAAAACAGGATGCAGTCGGTGTGCTCGAAGTCATCCAGCGTCACGGTTCCTACCGGTACGCCGATACTTTCCTGTAAACCGACCGAGGTGCTCTCGTGGCACATGTTCGAGCTGTCAGGCAGGTTGTTGTTGCCGTAGGCGCGGGCGATGAGCTGGTACATGAACGACGTTTCCAGCGAGGCCCGGCCCGACGCATAAAAGACCACGCTCTCGGGCGTCATGCTTTTCAGCTGCGCGCCAATGTCACGGTAGGCGTCCTCCCACGTGGTTTCCTGATAACGATCGCTCGCGGCGTTGTACCGCATGGGGTGCGTGAGGCGGCCCTGTTGCTCAAGGTCGTAATCGGGCCACTGGCGCAGTTCGGTGAGCGTGTGACGGCCGAAGAAGGCCGGGTCGGTCTTCCGCGACGTCAGCTCCCAGGCCGTGGCCTTCGCGCCGTTTTCGCAGAACTCCAGGCTGTGGGGCTTGCCGGGCTTGGCCCATGCGCAGCTGACGCAGGCAAACCCGCCTGGCTTGTTTTGTTTGATCAGCGGCAGGCCTGCTCGAATCGGCGCCTGCTCGCGCCAGAGGATCTCCATCACCGACTTAGCCGAGCCCCAACCGCCAGCGGCAGAGGTGTAGGGGCGGAAATGAGCTTTAGGATGGATGAGTGTCATGAAGGGGATCCTCGGCGGACGGGCGCACTGGAGACAGTCGCCCTCGTAAGGCTACGACGAAGCGGCTCGGTAAAGGTTCGTTACATTTACTGGTGAACGGACCGTCAACGGCCAACATGACGATTGCGTGTCCGAGCGAACTTGCCGAGTGAAATCCGATCAGTGTCAGAGGGCCGTTTTTTTCACGGTTCCCTGATCGAAGGAGTGACTCGCGTTTTGCCGAATTTCAAACCCTTTCTGTTGCTTTGCCTGCTGTTGAGCGTTTGCAGCGTCAACGCTCAAGCCGCCGAAGCCCCCGCCGCAACCACTGCTCCTGCTGCCGCAACTGCCGACCCGGCGCCGGTGGATCCCGCCAAAGCGGAGATTCTGGTCAAAGGCGGATTGCTCGGCGCCATCAGTTCCAGCATCGACAGCGTGCAAGACAAGCTCGATGTGGATGGCCACTTGCTCGACTCCTGGCGCCTGCGGGCCGACCGAGCCGCTGACGAGATCGACGCGCTGGTCAACAAACCGCAGTCGCGCTCACCGTGGCGAATCACCGGCGATTTCGTGATGCTGTCGCTGGTGTGGGCGGGGGCATTCCTACTGCTCAACCGCATCGGCGCGTTTCTCGTGACCCGGTTATCACGGCACCGTTTTTTGATTCGCCGCGATCGCGTGGTCGGGGTGCTGGGCTATGTGCTGCCATACATGGTGCCAGCGCTCATCTGTCTGCCGCTGACGCTGTACGTCAGTCATTTCATGCCGACGTCGGTGGGGCGTGCGCTGGCGCTGTGTCTGGCTTACTCGACCAGCAGCGGGATTTTCTCCACCTCGGTGCTGCTGTCGCTGATCGTGCTGTTCAACTCGGGCCACAAACGGCCGGCGGTGCGGATCATTCGTCACTACGCGCCGCACCCGTTGTTCATCATCGGATTCCTCGCGGCGCTGAGTGATGCGTTGACCAGCCCTCAGATTGCCAGACTGTTCGGCGGCAACGTGACCACCAGCATCGCCGCGTTCACCGGGCTGATGGCGTCGGTCATGTTTGGCATGGTCGTCATCCGCATGCGCCGGCCGATCGCGCATCTGATCCGCAACCGTCCCCTTGCCGCCCGGTTGGCGCGGCCGGCGGTGCAACAGACGCTGAAAATCTTCTCCAGCCTGTGGCATTTGCCGATCCTGCTGATGATTCTGGTCTCGGCGGTAAACCTGATCGGTGCTGGTGAAGGCAGTCAGGAAGCCCTGCGTTGCGCGTTGCTGACCACGGTGCTGTTGATTGGCTCGGTGTTTCTCAGCACTTTGTTCCAGCACATGTTCAAGCCCACCGAGGTGCGCACCAATAGTGTTTATAAGGAGCGTCTGCTGAGCCTGTTACACGCGGTCATGCGTATCGCGCTGGCGATCGGCTTCATCGAGTTGCTGGGGCGGATCTGGGGTTTCTCGCTGTTTGAATTTGCCCAGCGCAATGCCCTGGGCAAGGTGATCAGCGATTCGCTGAGCAGCATCGGTCTGATTCTGCTGGTGACCTGGCTGCTGTGGGTGGTGATGGACACGGCGATTCAGGAAGCCCTGAAGCCTCCGGCCAATGGACGTTCCGCGCGTCAGCCGAGCACGCGGGTGAAGACCATTCTGCCGCTGTTGCGCAACGCGATGAAGATCATCCTGGTGGTGATCTGCACCATCACGACCATGGCCAACCTGGGCATCAACGTCGCGCCGCTGCTGGCCGGTGCGGGCGTTGTCGGTCTGGCAATTGGTTTCGGTTCGCAACAGCTGGTTCAGGATGTCATTACCGGGCTGTTCATCATCATTGAAGACACCATCTCCATCGGCGACTGGGTGGTGCTGGATTCGGGCCACGCCGGTACGGTCGAAAGCCTGACGATTCGCACCCTGCGTCTGCGCGACGGCAAGGGCTTCGTGCATTCGGTGCCGTTCGGGCAGATCAAGGCGGTCACCAACCAGTCGCGTCAGTTCGCGTATGCGTTTTTCTCGTTCCAGTTCACTTACGACACGGACGTGGATGCGGCGACCTCGCTGATTCGCGAAGCGGGTCAGTCGATCAGCGATGATCTACTGCTGGCGAGCAAACTGCAGGGCCCGCTGGAAGTGTTCGGGCTGGACCGGATGGACATGAACGGGATCGTCATCACCGCGCAGTTCCGTACGTCATCGGGCGGGCAGTACGCGGTGAGCCGTGCGTTCAACGATCGACTCAAGCGACTTGTGGATAAGTCGGCTGAGGTGCGATTCGCGCAAACTTATCCACAACTGGTGATGAGCCCGCACAATCGCCAGGCACCCGAGGGCGAACGTGGCGAGGAGGGCGCAGAGCAACAAGCGCTGCCCGGCAAGACATCCGTGGTGAACAAGGACGGGTCCGAAAGCCCGGTTTGACATACTGGACAGATGGCGCGAGCTCGAAATTGAGCCGGCTTGCTGGCGAAAGCGTCCGGTCAGCCCCTACATAGTTGTCAGACCGGCAAGGTTCGCCAGCAAGCCGGCTCCTTGGATTGGGGCCAACCACAAATCATGTGAGCGACCTAAAGCCACTGTAGGAGCGCGCTTGCCCGCGAAGGCGTCAGCACATCCAACATCGTGATTGCCTGAGGCACCGCCTTCGCCAGCAAGCGACGCCCCAGAGATTGGCTGCGGTCTACCTGAACAATCGATCCCGCACCTGCAACATCAGCGCCTCATCCACTTCGCCCCAGTACTGCGGCTTGCCGGCGATGATGGCGGCGATGGGGATGCCGTCGCGGTAAACCAGCTTGTTGCCCACAATCGCCGGGACTTTCGCGCCGGGCAGCAGCGTCCCGGCGAGGTTGAGCGGGTCGACTCCGCTCACCGCAATCAGGCTGCCGTCAAGCGGGCGATTGCGGACTTCGCGCAATAAAGGGATGGCTTCGGGCAACGCGAACTGCTCACCGGCCAGCCCTGCCACAAAGCGCCCGCCGCGAATCTCGCCGCGGGCCTCAAGACGATGGAACGTGCGCAGCAGCTCGCGCCAGGTCGCCAGCCAGTCGGCCTCGCGCTCCAGCAGGCGCCAGAACACCACGCCGTATCGGCGCAGCAAGGTCATTGCTATGTGCTCCAGCGTGTCGCTGTCGATCCTTTGCGGCGCGCCTTCCTCCTTCGCCGGCGCGCGACGCAGCAACGCCCAGCGCCCGGCATCATCCATGCCGCCAATGAACGCGCCACGGTTGCGTCGACTGGTGTGGCTGCTGCGTTTGCTCGCCGGGGTGATCAGCGCGCGCAGCCCGGCGAAGCTGTCGGCATTGACCAGCCCGGCACCGACCAATTCTTGCAGCGCGGTTTCCAGCTCGGCGCGCAGCAAGTGCGCTTCGCCGGTCAGCTCGTCGAAAAACATCGCGCCCTGGCTCGACAACACCTCATGAACCTTCTGCGCGCGCAGGGATAATTCGGTCGGCGCCGGCTGTTCGGTCAGCCCGGTCCACAGGCGAACCTGCGGTCGCGGCAGCAGCACAATCGGCGTACTGCGCAACGCAGCGCTGCCAACCTTGTTGCGACTGGTCAGACGCATCCACACCACCTTGCCGGACCGACACAGGTCATCCAGCCAGATCGATGAATAGTCCTTCAAGCGCGCTGGAAGCAGATCACTGTCCCACGCGCCTGCCGCCGATGAAAAACCCTCCAGTTGCGCAACGACCTCCGGCAGCGCGGCTTTGCCCTGACTCTGGGTCGTCGCAGACAAGTGCTGCCAATCGAACAGGAATCGAGTGAAGTCCTGCAGCGACACCGGCTCGATTTCGCGACGCAGGCGTTTGACCGTGTAGCGGTGGATGCGCGACAGCAGATGCCGCTCGCACCACTGTTCCTCGCGGGCGTCAGGGCTGAACTGGCCGCGCAGCACATACCCTTCGTTCTCCAGCTGCGCCAGCGCCTGAGCGACCTCGTTCAGTGTCAGCGCCAGCGGCTCGGCAATGGCCGCGACCGTGAGCGGACCGAAACCGCCAAGCCGCGCCCGGACGATCTCCACGCGCGCTTCGTCCTCGCTCCACGCTTCATCGAACCCGGCCAATGCCGCCAACGGCGGGTGCATTTCGGCGGCAGGGTAGACCGCCTGCAAACAGGTCAGCCGCTCCAGGGGAATCCACAGCGCCTGCTCCGGCGTTACCTGCAGGCGTGTGCCCCTGCCTGAGCGAGCCAGACTTTCCAGCCATTTCATCCAGCCGCTGTGCTCGCGGGCCTCAACGCCGGTGATGCACCCCAAGCTCATCAGCGCCTCGTGCATCTCATCGACGTTTTGCGGCTGCGGCCAGGCTTCATCGGCCACCGCTTTGATCGCATCGACGTCCAGCGCGCCGAGATCGTCGGTGGATTCCGGGTCGCTCCAGCGCCGATTGAGCACTGCCTGGGTGCGACGTTCTTCCAGTGGCGCGTTGTCGAGAAACGCATACGGCTTGGCGTTGAGAATTTCCGCCGCCAGCGGCGAGGGCGCGGGCAGATCGCGGCTGACCAGACGCACCTCGCCGTTCTCCATGCGCCGCAGCAGTTTCAGCCAGCCTTCGGCGTCCATGGCTTCGTGCAGGCAATCGTCCAGGGTCTGCTCGATCAGCGGATGCTCAGGGACATCCCGCTCGCCCACCAGATTCTCCATACAGGCGATCTGGTCCGGAAACACCGTGGCGATAAGGTCATCGCTCTTGATCCGTTGCAGCTGTGGCGCCACTTTTCGCCCGCCGGTGTAACGCGGCAGGGCCAGTGCGACACCGGCATTCCAGCGCCAGCGTACGCCGAACAGCGGCGCATCTAGCACCGCCTGAATCAGCAAATGCTCAGCGGAATTGGAATTGAGATAACGCCAGACTTCATCGAGGGCAAAGCTGTGAGTCGTGGACAGCGACAGCACGATGGCGTCCTCACTGGCCGCCGCCTGCAGCTCGAAGTTGAAGGTACGACAGAAGCGCTTGCGCAGGGCCAGCCCCCACGCGCGATTGACCCGGCTGCCGAACGGGGAATGAATCACCAGTTGCGTGCCGCCGGACTGATCGAAAAAGCGCTCGATGATCAGCGTGTCCTGGGACGGCAATGTGCCCAAGGCCGAGTGCGCGCGGGCGAGGTATTCAATGATTTGCTCGGCGCCGGCGAGGTCCAGGCCCAGGCTTTTCATCAGCCAGTCCGTGCAGGCTTGAAGATTGCCGGGGTGGGCGCTGAGCTGCTGGTCGATGTCGGCCTGCAAGCGTGCGACGGCGAACGACAATTCGTCGCTGCGCCCCGGCGCCTCACCCATCCAGAACGGAATGTTCGGCGGCATGCCGTGGGCGTCCTCGACCCGCACGCGGCCGGACTCAATCCGCAGAATCCGGTAGGACGTGTTGCCCAGCTGGAAGATGTCGCCCGCCGCGCTTTCCACGGCGAAATCTTCGTTGACCGTACCGATGTTCAGCGCCTGGGGTTCGAGAACCACGCTGTAGTCGGCGTTGTCCGGAATCGTGCCGCCGCTGGTGACCGCTGTGAGTTTGCTGCCGCGCCGGCCACGCAACGTGCGGGTGACCGCGTCGCGATGCAGGTACGCCGCGCGCACGCCCTGCCGCCCGCTGTAACCCTCGGCGAGCATGCTCAACAGCGCCTGATAATGGCCTTCGTCAACGTCGGCGTAGGGCGAAGCCTTGCGGAACAGCGCCAGCAGGTCCTGCTCCTGCCATTCCTGACAACTCACCTCGGCGATGATCTGCTGCGCCAGCACATCCAGCGGTGCTTTGGGAATGACCAGCGTGTCGAGTTCGCCGCGCCGCACGCAATCCAGCAGCGCCGCGCACTCGATCAAATCGTCCCGGGACACAGCAAACAGCCGTCCCTTGGGCGTGCCGCCGACGTGGTGACCGGAACGGCCGACCCGTTGCAGAAAGGACGCGATGGAGCGGGGCGAGCTGATCTGGCAGACCAGATCGACGTCGCCAATGTCTATCCCAAGTTCAAGCGACGCCGTGGCAATCAGTACTTGCAGGTCACCGCGCTTGAGGCGCTGCTCGGCGTTCAGCCGCTGTTCCTTGGCCATGCTGCCGTGGTGGGCGGCGACTGCTTCTTTGCCCAGTCGCTCGCTCAGATGCCGCGCCATGCGCTCGGCCAGTCGCCGGGTGTTGACGAAGATGAGCGTGGTGCGGTGTTCACGGGCCAGCGCCGCCAGCCGGTCGTAGACCAGTTGCCAGACGTCACTGGACATCACGGCGCTCAAGGCAACCGGCGGCACTTCGATAGCCAGATCCCGAGGGCGCGCGTGGCCGATGTCGACGATGGCGCACGGACGACTGACCGGATCACTGCCGACCAGAAAGCGTGATACGCGCTCGATGGGTTTTTGCGTCGCCGACAGCCCGATGCGCAGCAGCGGCTTTGCACATAGCGCCTGCAAACGCTCGAGGGTCAGGGCGAGATGACTGCCGCGCTTGCCGGCCGCAATCGCGTGAATTTCGTCGACGATGACGGTCTGGGTGCTCGCAAGCATGCGTCGGCCCGAGTCGGACCCCAGCAGCACGTAAAGCGATTCCGGCGTCGTGACCAAAATGTTCGGCGCGGTTTTGCGCATGGCCGTGCGTTCTTTCTGCGGCGTGTCACCGGTGCGCACAGCGGTAGTGATACGCAGCCCGGGCAGGCCCTGCTGGATCAGGTGATCCGTGATGCCCGCCAGCGGGTTTTGCAGATTGATCTGGATGTCGTTGGACAGCGCTTTCAGGGGCGAGACGTACACCACGAAGGTCTCGTCCGGCAGCTCGCCGCCCCGCTCCAGCCCTTGATGGACCAGATCATCGATGACCGCCAGAAACGCCGTCAGGGTTTTCCCGGAGCCGGTCGGCGCGGCAATCAACGTGGATTCGCGGCCCTTGATCAGCGGCCACGCCTGGGCCTGGGCCGCGGTAATGGCCGGAAACGTCGAACGGAACCACGCGCTGACCGCCGGATGGAAGGGGTCGAGCACCGGGTCGGGTTTCTGGGGAAGATTCATCAGCAATTAATGCGGGCGCAGGCAGGCGGATGCAAGGGGCAGATACCGGGCCGAGTGATCGGCGGCGTGCCTCAATACCTTCACGCAGTCCCGCGCGCCCGAGGCTGTTGGGACTTGCCCGTCGGCGTGTTATGTTTGCGGACGTTTTTCACCTATTTTTAATCGACCTGAAGACTGAGCCTGCTGACTCTATGCGAATGCGCCTTATGCTATTGGGCGGCGGAAATGCCCTCGGGCAGGCGTTGATTCGTCTAGGTGCCGAGGAGAACATTGGATTCCTCGCGCCGCGCCCACCGCAAGACGGTTGGGATGCGGCAAGCCTGACGCAACTGCTCGATGACACCCGCCCGGATGCCTTGATCAATCTCGCTTACTACTTCGACTGGTTTCAGGCGGAGCGAGTGAGCGCTGACAGGCTGGATAATCAGGAACGCGCCGTCGAGCGTCTCGCTGAACTGTGCCAGCACCACAATATCGTCCTCGTTCAACCGTCCAGCTACCGTGTGTTCGACGGTTCGCGGGCGACGGCTTACAGTGAAAAAGACGAGCCCGTGCCGCTGGGTTCCCGTGGCCAGGCCTTGTGGCGCATCGAGCAGAGTGTGCGTGCCACCTGCCCGCAGCATGTGCTGCTGCGTTTTGGCTGGCTGCTGGATGACAGCGCCGACGGCGTACTGGGGCGCTTCCTCAGCCGCGCCGAATCCCCCGGTGAATTGCTGCTGGCAGACGATCGTCGCGGCAATCCGACCCCGGTCGACGATGCCGCGAGGGTCATTATTTCGGTGCTCAAACAGCTCGATTGCGCCGCGCCGCTGTGGGGCACTTATCACTACGCCGGACACGAAGCGACTACGCCACTGGCATTCGGTCAGGCTGTATTGACCGAAGCCCGTCTGCTGCGCCCGCTGGCGATCGAGACGCCGACCGCGCAAGCCCATGCCGCGCGTCCGGACGCCAGCGACGAGCCACAGAACGCCGTGCTCGCCTGTAAGAAAATCCTTCACACTTTCGGTATCAAGCCACGCGCCTGGCGTGCCGGCTTGCCCAATCTACTGGACCGCTATTACCGCCATGTCTGATGCTCCTGTCCTCATCACCGGCGGTGCCGGCTTCATTGGTTCGCACCTGACCGACGCGCTGCTCGCCAAGGGCTATGCGGTGCGCATTCTCGACGACCTGTCCACAGGCAAGCGCAGCAACCTGCCGCTGGATAACCCGCGCGTCGAGCTGATCGAAGGTGATGTGGCCGATGCCGCGCTGGTGGCCCGTGCGGCGCTGGGTTGTCAGGCCGTTGCGCACCTGGCTGCCGTCGCGTCGGTGCAGGCCTCGGTGGATGATCCGGTGAAGACGCACCAGAGCAACTTCATCGGCACGCTGAATGTCTGCGAAGCAATGCGCCAGGCCGGCATCAAGCGCGTGGTGTTTGCGTCCAGCGCCGCTGTATACGGCAACAACGGTGAGGGCGAGGCCATCACCGAAGACACTCCGAAAGCACCGCTGACCCCGTATGCGTCGGACAAACTGGCCGGTGAGCACTACTTCGATTTCTATCGTCGTCAGCACGGTTTCGAGCCGGTCGTGTTCCGCTTCTTCAACATCTTCGGCCCGCGTCAGGATCCTTCTTCGCCGTATTCCGGGGTGATCAGCATCTTTGCAGAGCGCGCCGTGAAAGGCCTGCCGATTGCCGTCTTCGGTGATGGCGAGCAGACCCGCGATTTCTTCTACGTTGAGGACCTAGTTGACCTTGTGGTGCAGGGTATCGAGATGCCGACGGTGGCGGAGGGTGCAGTCAATGTCGGCCTGAATGCGACGACTTCGCTCAACGAACTGCTGAGCGCCCTTGCCGAGGTTGTCGGAAGTCTGCCGCCGGTGAGCTACTTGCCGGCACGTTCGGGCGACATCAAGCATTCACGGGCGAGCAATCAGCGTCTGCTTGAGCGTTTCAAAGTGCCCGAGCCGACGCCGCTGAAAGTCGGGCTGGCGCGGCTGCTGGGGCGCTGAAGCCCGCACAGCAAAAAGGCACCGGTGAGGTGCCTTTTTTGTGCCTGCTCGTTGGGGCGTCAGCGCTTAAAACTTGTAGCCCACGCCGACCATGTACACCCACGGATCGACGTCCACGTTCACTTTGGTCCGGCCGACGCCCAGCGCCGACGGACCGTCCAGCGTCGCTTGCGTGTCGATGTCCACATACCAGACGGCGGCGTTGAGCATGATCTTGTCCGTCAGCATGTAGTCCGCGCCGATCTGACCGGCCCAGCCCCAGGAGTTCTTGATGTGCAGGTTGTTCATGCCCTGGCCCTTGCGCTCGCTGCTCAGGTTTTCATCGTAGAACCAGGTGTAGTTCACGCCGACACCGGCGTACGGCTGGAACTTAGACGTCGCGTCCATCGGGTAGTACTGCAGCGACAGGGTCGGCGGCAGCTGCTTCACGTCTGCCAGCTTGCCATCCAGGCCCGGGCCCAGGCCTTTGATCCCAACGGTGTGCTGGAAGGGCGTTGCCGCCAGTAACTCGAGGCCCACGTGGTCGGTGAGCATGTAGGCGAAGGCCAGGCCCAGTTGCGTGTCGCTGTCCAGCGTCGCTTTGGTCCCCGGGACTTTGGTGCCGTCCAGCTTCAGGTTGCCGCTCTCTTCGTTAGGCGCCGTCGTGGCAGCACCGGCCCGGATAATGAAGTCACCGGCCTGGTGGGCTTGAGCGGCGAGGGGGACACCGAGTGCAAGCGCGAGCAGGGGCGCGCTGAGCAGGTACTTGTGCATGGGGGCTCCGTAAGGGCATAAAAGTGTATGCCGTATGTTACGAAGCGTCTACGTCGCGGTTTTTGACCTGGCTCAATGAAAACTGGATTAGGGTGTGCCTGTTAACGGCAACTCACTGCTCATCCGGCATTTCGTACACCAGAATCTTGTCCGCTTCCATCTGGTAACCCGCATCGGCCAATTCGCTGGTCGATGGTTTGACCTGCATCGGGCCTTCGATCCAGTAGGGTTGGTACAGCTCGTCAACCTTCACGCCCAATTCGCTGGTCACGTGGACGATCTGGTTCGGCGGCGGCGGTGGCACGTGAATGCAGGCGCCGAAATACGGCACCAGCAGAAACTCCGTCACCCGGCCTTCCTCGCTGACTTCCAGCGGCACGATATAACCCGGCAGCCGCACCCGCTCGCCGTCCAGCGACTTGACGACCGGCGCATGGGGCGCCAGTTGATGCGCGGCGGGCGCCGACTCGACTGACAGGGTGTCCGCCAGGCTCGACAGGTTATGGATCGGCGCGGTGATCAGCTTCACCGGCGGCGCGTCAGGCGGAATCATTTCCTGCCACGTCAGCACCCGCAGGTCCTGCGCCCACAACGGCGTCGCGGCGAGCATCATCAACAGCATCCAACCCATCCGCATCACAACGACCTCATAAACGAATCGACAACCCGTCTGCCAGCGATTGGCGATAGGCACGCCACGCAGGAACGGTGCCCATCAACACGGCCGCGCCGAGAATCCCCGCCAGTAGCGTCCATTCGTAGGTGCTGGGCAGTGACAGTGGCAGATACAAACCATAATTGGCCTGCACGTAACCCTGCGCGGAGGCGATGCCGATGTAAAGCAGCGCCAGGCCGCAGACCGAGCCCCCCAGCGCCAGGGCAAACGCTTCCAGCACCAACAGACTGGCGATATGCCAGGGCCGCGCACCCACCGAACGCAGAATCGCCATCTCGCGGCGCCGCTCGTTAAGGCTGGTGAGGATCGCCGTCAGCATGCCGATCAACCCGGTCAGTACGACAAACAACGAAATCACGAACAGCGCCTTTTCAGCCGTACCCATCAGGCTCCACAGCTCCTGCAACGCTACCCCCGGCAGAATCGCCAACATCGGCTCGCCGCGGAACTCGTTGATGTCCCGCTGCACGGCAAAGGTCGCGATCTTGCTGTTCAGCCCGAGCATGAAGGCGGTGATGGCGGTGGGCGTGAGGTCCATGTTGCGTGCCTGATCGGCGCTGATACGCCCGGCGCCTTGTGCAGGCACGCCGTTGTGCCAGTCGATGTGAATCGCTTCCATGCCGCCCAGGCTGATGTGCAGCGTGCGGTCCACCGGCGTGCCGGTGCGTTTGAGAATGCCGACCACGGTGAACGGCTTGTCGTCATGCTTGACCAGACTCACCGTCGCGACGCCGTGGGCCAGCACCAGCTTGTCGCCGAGCTTGTAATGCAGCGCGTCCGCCACTTCCGCACCGAGCACCACCTCAAACGGGTCGGTGGCGAACGGCCGGCCGTCGGCCAGCTCCAGATGCTGCTGACGACCGTATTGGTAGTGCTCGAAATACGATTCATTGGTGCCCATCACGCGATAGCCGCGATGGCTGTCACCCAGGGAAATCGGGATCGCCCACTTCACCTGCTTGCTGTTTGCGAAGTGCTCGAAGCTGTCCCAGCGAATGTTGTTGGTGGCATTGCCGATGCGGAACACCGAGTACAGCAGCAGGTTGACCGAGCCCGAACGCGCGCCGACGATCAGGTCCGTGCCGCTGATGGTGCTGGCAAAACTCGCGCGCGCTTCGGTGCGCACCCGTTCGACTGCCAGCAGCAGGCAAACGGAAAGGGCGATGGCGAACGCGGTGAGGAACGCGGTGAAGCGGCGGTTGGCGAGGCTGGCCAGCGCCAGACGAAGAAGATACATCTCAGACCTCTGCGGCGACGGCGGCGCGATTGAGTTCGGCCAGCGACAGGTTGCGATCAAACAGCGGCGCCAGGCTCTGATCGTGGCTGACGAATAACAGGCTGGCGCCGGCCTCGCGGCATTCGGCGAACAGCAGCTGAATGAAAGCTTCGCGGGCGTCGGCATCCAGCGCCGAGGTGGGTTCGTCAGCGATCACCAGCTCCGGCTGGCCGATCAGCGCGCGGGCTGCGGCGACGCGCTGCTGCTGACCGATGGACAGCGAGTCGGCGCGGCGGCTGAGCATTTCAGGGTCTTTCAGGCCCAGGTGAGCGAGCAGGCTTTCAGCCGCTTTGTCGACGCTGCCGTGGCGCTGCGTTGCACGCTGGGTGCGCAATGTAGAAAAGCGACACGGCAGCTCGACGTTCTCGCGCACCGACAAAAACGGCAGCAGGTTGAACTGTTGAAAGATGTAGCCCGTGTGATCGACGCGAAACCGGTCCCGCGCCCCGGCCGAGAGCTGCGTCAGCTCCTGACCGAGCAGGCGAACGCTGCCGCGACTCGGGCGCTGCACACCGCCCAGCAGACCCAGCAACGTGGTTTTACCGCTGCCGCTGGGGCCTTTGAGGAACAGGGTTTCGCCGGCATCGAGGCGAAACGCCGGAATGTCCAGCAGTTGCGGATGCCCCGGCCAGCTGAAGCCGAGTTCGGACAATTCAATGAGCGCTTGAGTCATGGCCACACGTGCGTCTGAAAAGTGATCGACCGGGAAGCCCGGTCGCTGATGGAGCGGCGCTGGTTAAAACTTGACCACCGGATTGCTCGGACGCACTTCAGCGCCCATCTGGCGTTTCGGTGTCACCAGCTGTACTTGAATGGTCTGGGTGGCCGGGAAGCTTTTGAACAGTTGGGTCAGGTCGAGCTTGTTGAGCACGTTCGGCGCGCTGCAGGCGAACTGATAGTGACCGTGTATTTCGCTGTGCTCGTGTTCAGCGGCGTCCGCACCGGCTTGGTCATGATCGTGGTCGTCGTCATCCTTGTCGCCGAACAGCGTGCTTTCAACCCGCTGCCTGGTGGCGGTGCACCCGGCCGCTTCCGGAAGACTGAACAGCGCGTGGGGCTTGAGCAGGGTTTCCTTGGCCAGGGCCAGGGTCATCTTGTCAGCGTCTGTGGTTGCCGGATGCTCGAAGCCGACGATGTTCATCGCCGGGGTGTCGAGCTCCAGTTCCAGCGTACGCCCGTCCAGCGCCATATCCAGCCGCGCGACACCGTGCACGTGCGCGCCTAAACTGCCGTGCTCATGATCGTGGTCATGTTCATCGGCCGCGTGGGCGACGGCGAGGGGCAGCAAAGCGAAGGGCAGGGCGAGTAGCAAACGACGCATGGGGGAAAGCTCCGGAGGCAGGTCTGAAATTTGTTATGTGATCTTATAACAATGTGTTGCGCGGTTTCTTAACTTTTTCAAGCGACCCTGTCCGATCCTGTGGGAGCGTGGCTTGCCCCGCGATCTGGCGCGCAGCGGCAGCCGTTCGGCCGGCTCAGTAGTCCATCTGTTTACGACGACTGCGTCGCCGATCGCGGGACAAGCCACGCTCCTACAGTATTGCGCGACATCAGTAGATCACGTGCAGCTCGCTATTTCCTGTGGGACCATGCCGGTCCGCCTTATCAGAGGACACACACCATGCTGCGAATCCGTGGAACCGTCGGCGATTTGCCGGTGGATCTGACTGTGGAAATGGACGACGCCGATTGGGCTCGGCTGGGCATTCAGCTGGGCGCGCAGGTTCAGGAAACGTCGGCGCCAACGGATACGTCCGTCAAGCCTGCGGCCAGTCGCAATGATGCTGTCTGGGATATCGCTCAGGAGCTGCTACGCAAAGCAGGTCACCTGACCGGGCCGGATCTGCTCGGTCAGCTTGAAGGACTGTCGGGCAGCACCGCTGCGGGCAAACGCCTGATGGTGCGCATGCGTCACAGCGCCAACGTGAAAGTAGAAAGCCAGGGCGACACGCCGGTGTATCGCTGGGTTGAGTGATACACAGGGCGTTTTGGACCCGTGTGGGACCGGCTTTAGCCGGGAAGGCGTCGTCTGTCACACCACAAAATTGAGGGTGCTCATGCGGGCCTTTTCCCGGCTAAAGCCGGTCCCACAAGTAGACCGCGTACATTCCTTGGGACTTTCTCCGTCTATCAAAGGGCCGGCTTCAGCCGGGAAGGCTAGTAAAGCGCCGCAAACAACCGACGACGATACGTAGTTACCAGCGGGTGATCGTTGCCCAGCAAGTCAAACACCTGCAGCAGCGTCTTGTGCGGCTGGCCTTCGTTGTAGCTACGGTTGCGGATGAACAGCTTGAGCAGTCCCTCCAGCGCAGCTTCGTATTGCTGACGGGACAATTGCTGGATCGCCAGCTGGTGCGCGGCTTCATCGTCCTGCGGGTTCTGCGCCAGGCGCGACTTCAACTCGGCGACATCAGGCAACGCGGCGGCCTCAGCCAGGAACGTCAATTGTGCCTTCGCCCCGGCCAGCGCGGCCTTGTGCTCATCGCTTTTAACCGCATCCAGCACCGTACGGGCTTCCGTCAGCTCGCCGCGTTCGGCCAGGCAGCGGGCATACAGAATCAGCGCGGCAGCGTTGGTGTTGTCCTCGGCGAGGATGGTCTGCAGCACCGCTTCGGCTTCGGCGAAATGGCTCTCGGCGAACATCGCCTGGGCGGTTTTCAGCGGGTCGGCGGCGGCTGGCGGCGGCATCTGCACATGGGGCTCAAGCAGCGCGCGGATTTGCGATTCAGGTTGGGCACCGGAGAAGCCATCGACCGGCTGACCGTCCTTGAACAGCACCACCGTGGGCAGGCTGCGAATGCCGAAGCGCGCCACGATGTCCTGTTCAGCATCGCAATCGACCTTGGCCAGCAGCAGTTCGCCCTGATAGCTCTCAGCAATCTGTTGCAGCAGCGGCATCAGCACCTTGCACGGCGCACACCACTCAGCCCAGAAATCCACCAGCACGGGTTTGTGAAAAGAATTCTCGATGACCATCTGATCGAAAGTGGCGGTGGTCGCATCGAAGATGTACGGCGTGTCCTGGCTCATCGCGGGTCTCGAAAAAAGGCTTGATGGCGCGAACTATAAAGCGCTGTGGGGATTGTCGGAAGCGCGACAGCAGATGTGCGGTTTGCCGATGACCTGTGGGAGCGTGGCTTGTCCCGCGATCGGCGACGAAGTCGTCGTAAAACGGGTCAACTGGGTAAGGCTGACGCACCGTGTTGGGTGGGTTGTTGCCGCTGCGCGCCAGATCGCGGGACAAGCCACGCTCCTACGGGGTGGGTCAGGTCAGTTCAGGCCTGTCGCTGCGCGTGATAAAGACTCACCCTGCGAAACTCCCACGGCTCGGCCAGATCCGGCAGCGTCAGCGCCTCCAGAATCCCCAGCCGCTCATACAGAGGATGCTGAAAGTCCCGCACCCGGGAATCGGCCACCAACGCTTGTTTCCCACGACTGAGAAACTGATCCAGCAGCGGCAGGTTGGCGCGGTCGTACAGCACGTCGGCCACCAGAATAAGGTCGAAACGATCGTGCTCGGCGAAGAAGTCGCGTGAATACTCAAGCGTCACGCCGTTCAGCTCGGCATTCGCGCGGCAGGCCTCGATCGCCAACGGATCGAGATCACAGGCGACCACTTCAAGCGCCCCGGCTTTCATCGCCGCAATGCCTGCGACCCCAGACCCCGCCCCGAAATCCAGCACCCGCTTGCCCGCGACCCACTGCGGCTGCTCGGCGAGAAAGCGCGCCAGCGCCAGGCCACTGGCCCAGCAAAAACTCCAGTAGGGCGGGTCTTCGAGAATGCGCCGGGTTTCTTCAGGGCTGAACGCGCGATCCATATTGTTCGCGTCGATCAGCCACAACGTCAGGTCCGTCCCCGGCAGAGCTTCGGCCACCAGCTGCGCATCGCCCAACAGCTCGCTCAATGCGGCTTGCAGGTGGAGCGGGGCGGTCACGGCGCGGTTGCGAATTGCAGCTGACCCAGCGCCTGAGTGGTGGGTTGGGTGATCAGCACGGACGGCAGATGCAGAATCAACTGACCCGACTTGCTGGCGCGGCCGCGCAGTTCAACCCGTGCTCCCACCGGGAAAGCTTCCGGATTGAAACGCAGCTGAAACGGCAGCGACTGGTTGTTCCCCACCAGCTTGGTGCTGGTCAGCAGCTTCTGCGGGCGGTTGCGATCGTCAATGACCAGCAACGCCAGCTCGACTTCTGCGCCGGCCGGCACGCCCAGCAACTGGCCGCTCAATTCGCGCTGGAACGGCTGCAACGGACCTTGCCCCTCCGGCAGCGTGATGGCGTTAGGGGCAGGCTTGGCGGGCGCGGCAGGTTTCGGCGCCTCGGCCGTGCTGCAGGCAGCGAGCAGGCCCACAAGGCTGATTACAGCAAGCGTACGTAGCGTCATGAACAGCTCCAGAAAAAGCAGAAGGCGGGCGAGTTACGCACGGGATGGCGCAGTATCGCTGAGTGCGGCGGGTTTCACCGCACTGAATGCGCGTCTATATACCTCAAAGCCTCGCACTTGTCTTGCCAGCGAGATGCGCTACCATGGCCCTCCCTTTTTTTGTTGCCTGCCACCATGCACTGTCCCTTTTGCGGTGCCAACGACACCAAAGTCATTGACTCGCGCCTCGTTGCTGAAGGCGATCAGGTTCGCCGCCGCCGCGAATGCGTCGCCTGCGAAGAACGCTTCACCACATTCGAAACCGCTGAACTGGTTCTGCCCCGGCTGATCAAGCAGGACGGCAGCCGTCAGCCCTTCGACGAAGAGAAGCTGCGCGCCGGTATGCAGCGCGCGCTGGAAAAGCGTCCGGTCAGCGTCGAACGTCTGGAAGCGGCCCTGGCCCACATCCAAAGCAAGCTGCGCGCGACCGGCGAGCGCGAGGTCAAATCGCTGATCGTCGGTGAGCTGGTCATGGGCGAGCTGCAAAAACTCGACGAGGTGGCCTACATCCGCTTTGCTTCTGTTTATCGGCGGTTTCAGGACCTCAACGAATTCCGCGAAGAAATCGACCGACTGGCTCGCGAGCCGGTTAAAGAGTGAGCATGACCACCACAGAGCAAAGCGTGCTCGACGCAGCCTATATGGCACGGGCGCTGGAACTGGCGCGCAAGGGCGCCTACTCGACGCACCCCAACCCGCGTGTCGGCTGCGTGATCGTGCGTGATGGCGAGATTGTCGGTGAAGGCTGGCACGTCCGCGCCGGTGAACCCCATGCCGAGGTGCATGCGCTGCGCCAGGCGGGCGACAAGGCAAAGGATGCGACCGCTTACGTCACCCTCGAGCCCTGCAGTCATCATGGCCGCACCCCGCCGTGCGCCGACGCGCTGGTCAACGCCGGTGTGGCGCGTGTGGTGGCCGCGATGCAAGACCCCAATCCCGACGTCGCCGGCCGTGGCCTGTTGCGCCTCATGGGCGCGGGAATTGCGGTACAGAGCGGCGTGCTCGAAAGCGAAGCGCGGGCGCTGAACAAAGGGTTTCTCAAACGCATGGAACACGGCCTGCCCTACGTGCGGGTGAAGCTGGCGATGAGCCTCGACGGCCGCACGGCCATGGCCAGCGGCGAAAGCCAGTGGATCACCGGCCCCGAAGCGCGCTCGGCTGTGCAGCGCCTGCGAGCCCAGTCGAGTGTGGTGCTGACCGGCGCCGATACCGTGCTGGCCGACAACGCGCGACTCACCGTTCGGCCTGACGAATTGGGCCTGAACGCCGAACTCACCGCATTGTCCGCGACCCGACCGCCGTTGCGCGTGTTGATCGACGGGCGTTTGCGGGTGCCACTTGATGCGCCTTTCTTTAAAGCGGGCAATGCGCTGGTAGTGACTTGCGCGGCAGCCTCGGCCCGCGAGCGTTACCACGACGAAGGCCACGAAATGCTGGCGCTGCCGAGCAGTGGCGGACACGTCGACCTGCGCAAACTGCTGATCGAACTGGCCGCCCGCGGCGTCAACGACGTGTTGGTAGAGGCTGGCCCTAAACTCGCCGGCGCGTTTACCCGGTTGGGCCTGGTGGATGAATACCAGATCTTCGTGGCGGGCAAGTTCATGGGCTCGTCGGCGCGACCGTTGCTGGACCTGCCGATGGCGCAAATGAGCGAAGCGCTCGAACTCAAGATTGTCGAAATGCGCGCGGTCGGCAATGACTGGCGAGTCATTGCGATACCCGCGTCGCACCCCGGCGTATAATTCCGGCTTCCGCGTTCAGCGCTGGCCCTGTTTTCCAGGAGCACCCATGTTTACCGGCATCATCGAATCCATCGGCAGCATCCGCGCCATCACTCCGAAAGGCGGCGACGTCCGCGTTTACGTAGAGACCGGCAAGCTTGACCTTTCCGACGTGAAGCTGGGCGACAGCATCGCGGTCAACGGCGTCTGCCTGACCGCCGTTGAATTGCCAGGCGACGGCTTCTGGGCTGACGTCAGCCGCGAGACCCTGAACGTCACCGCGTTCGTCGATCTCAAGACCGGCAGCCGGGTCAATCTGGAAAAAGCCCTGACCCCGACCACTCGCCTGGGCGGCCATCTGGTCAGCGGCCACGTCGATGGCGTCGGCGAAGTGCTCTCCCGCGAAGAAAACGCCCGTGCCATTCAGTTCCGCATGCGCGCACCCCGCGAGCTGGCCAAGTACATCTCCCACAAAGGCTCGATCACCATCGACGGCACCAGCCTGACCGTGAATGCGGTCAACGGCGCCGAGTTCGAGCTGACCATCGTTCCGCACACGCTCGCCGAAACCATCATGGGCGACTACAGCCCGGGCCGTAAAATCAACCTGGAAGTCGATCTGCTGGCGCGTTACCTCGAGCGTTTGTTGCTCGGTGACAAAGCGGCTGATCCGACGCCGGCCCAGGGCGGCAACATCACTGAAAGCTTTCTGGCCGCCAACGGCTACCTCAAATCCTGAATCGAAGGGGGTGCCGCGTGGCGCTCAACAGCATCGAAGAACTGGTTGAAGACATTCGCCAAGGCAAGATGGTCATCCTCATGGATGACGAAGACCGTGAGAATGAAGGCGATCTGATCATGGCCTCCGAGTGCGTCAAGGCCGAGCACATCAACTTCATGGCGCGTTACGCCCGTGGCCTGATCTGCATGCCGATGACCCGCGAGCGCTGCGAGACGCTGAAGCTGCCGCTGATGGCGCAGCGCAATGGTTCGGGCTTCGGCACCAAGTTCACCGTGTCCATCGAAGCCGCCGAGGGCGTGACCACCGGGATTTCCGCCGCCGACCGCGCGCGCACCGTTCAGGCCGCTGCTGCCAAAGACGCGAAGGCCGATGACATCGTCAGCCCGGGCCACATTTTCCCGCTGATGGCCCAGGCTGGCGGCACGCTGTCCCGCGCAGGCCATACCGAAGCGGCATGCGACCTGGCGCGCATGGCCGGTTTCGAGCCGACTGGCGTGATCTGCGAAGTCATGAACGACGACGGCACCATGTCCCGTCGTACTGAACTGGAAGCTTTCGCGGCCGAGCACAACATCAAGATCGGCACCATCGCTGACCTTATCCATTACCGGATGATCCACGAACGTACCGTTCAGCGGATTGCCGAGCAGCCGCTGGACAGCGAACTGGGCCATTTCAATCTGGTGACCTACCGCGATTCCGTCGAAGGCGATGTGCATTTGGCGCTGACGCTGGGCAAGATCTGCGCAGAAGAAGCGACGCTGGTTCGCGTGCATAACATGGACCCGCTGCGCGACCTGTTGATGGTCAGACAGCCCGGCCGCTGGAGCCTGCGCGCTGCCATGAAGACCGTGGCCGAGGCCGGCAGCGGTGTCGTGCTGCTGCTCGGTCACCCGCTCGATGGCGACACGGTTCTGGCCCATGTGCGTGAAACCGCTGGCGGCACCCCGATCAAAACACCGACCACTTACAGCACGGTCGGTGCCGGTTCACAGATCCTTCGTGACCTCGGCGTGCGCAAAATGCGCCTGATGAGTTCGCCAATGAAGTTCAATGCGATATCCGGTTTCGATCTGGAAGTTGTAGAATACGTGCCCTCCGAATAAAGACCGGCAGGTGACAGGCCCCCGACAGCGTTCAGCCGTTGGTGGTTTTTGTCCCTGCAGTCGCCCGATTCGTGGCCTAAAATCCCTGAAAGCGCGCGCCCGATGCGCGCTTTCATGCTCTTTAATACGAGAACACGAGACTCAGCCGAATGACCCTGAAGACCATCGAAGGTACCTTCATCGCCCCCCAAGGTCGCTATGCCCTGGTGGTTGGCCGCTTCAACAGCTTCGTCGTCGAAAGCCTCGTCAGCGGCGCCGTTGATGCCCTGGTTCGCCATGGCGTGAGCGAAAGCGACATCACCATCATTCGCGCACCGGGCGCGTTCGAAATCCCGCTGGTTGTGCAGAAGGTCGCTCAACGCAGCGAATTCGCCGCCATCATCGCCCTGGGCGCCGTCATTCGTGGCGGCACCCCGCACTTCGAATACGTCGCTGGCGAATGCACCAAGGGCCTGTCCCAGGTGTCCATGGAATTCGGCGTGCCGGTCGCTTTCGGCGTACTGACTGTCGATTCCATCGAACAGGCGATCGAGCGTTCCGGCACCAAGGCCGGTAACAAAGGCGCTGAAGCTGCGCTGTCCGCCATTGAGATGGTCAGCCTGTTGGCGCAGTTGGAGGCCAAGTGATTAACGACGAAAGCGATCAGTTCAACCCGCGTGATCCACGTGCGGCAGACGCTGGCAAGCCATCCAAGAGCGAAAAGCGCCGTGCGGCTCGCCAGATGGCGATGCAGGCCCTGTACCAGCGCCACATGGCGGGTCAGTCGCTGAACGAAATCGAAGCACAGTTTCGCGTCGACAACGACTTCACCTCTGTCGATGCCAGCTATTTCCACGACATCCTTCACGGTGTCCCGGCCAATCAGGACAAGATCGACGCTGCACTGGCGCCTTGCCTGGACCTGACCATCGAAGAGCTGGACCCGGTTGAACTGGCGGTATTGCGCCTGTCGACCTGGGAACTGCTCGAGCGCATCGACGTGCCGTATCGTGTGGTCATCAACGAAGGGATCGAGCTGGCGAAAGTCTACGGTTCGACCGACGGCCACAAGTTCGTCAACGGCGTGCTCGACAAGCTGGCTCCGCGTTTGCGCGAAGTCGAAGTGAAGGCGCACAAGCGCTGAGGCTTCTGGGTTTCTCCAGAACCTGAGCGTCTCCGCCATGGGCGAGTTCGAGCTGATCCGCAATTACTTTGCCGCTGCGCCCTGCGCGCAGCCCGGCGAAGGCGTTGCACTGGGCATCGGCGACGACTGCGCCCTGTTGTCGGTGGCCGCTGGCGAGCAACTCGCCGTCTCCACTGACACGCTGGTCGCCGGGGTGCATTTCCCCGACGTCTGCGATCCTTTCCTGCTCGGCCAGCGCGCACTCGGCGTCTCGGCCAGCGACCTGGCCGCCATGGGCGCCAGTCCCCTCGCATTTACCCTTGCCCTGACCCTGCCGCAGGTTTCCGCCGACTGGCTGGAAGCATTCGCTCGCGGTTTGAATACGATGGCCCAGAGCTGCGGCCTGCGCCTGATCGGCGGCGACACCACGCGCGGTCCTTTGAGCCTGACCCTCACGGTCTTCGGCACCGTCCCGACCGGGCAGGCCTTGACTCGAAGCGGCGCGCGGCCTGGCGATGTGTTGTGCGTGGGCGGTCCTCTGGGTGACGCGGCCGGGGCGCTGCCGTTGGTGTTGAACCAGCGCAGCACCGAGGCGTCTACCACTCAGGCCTTGCTGGCGCGGTACTGGTCGCCGCAGCCACAGTTCGAGCTGGGCATCGCGTTGCGCGGCAAGGCCAGCGCGGCGCTGGACATCTCCGACGGACTGCTCGCCGATTGCGGACACATCGCCACGGCATCGGGCGTACGCTTGCTCGTTGAACGCGACAAAGTGCCGATGTCCGACGCACTGCTGAGTTTTTTCGGGCCTGACGCGGCGTTGAACGCCGCGCTCAGTGGGGGCGACGACTACAGACTGGCTTTCACGTTGCCGCCCTCATGGCTGGCTGAACTACAGGCTTCCGGCTTGCCTGTTTTCGTTCTGGGTCGAGTGGTCGAAGGTCACGGCGTGGCGCTGATTGACGCACTTGGGCAGGACGTCACCCCGTTGACTCGGGGCTATCAACATTTTCAGGAGACACGGTGACAGATCATCCTAATCAGGTCCCGGCGGAAAACGTTCCACCGTCGGTATGGACCAATCCGTGGCATTTCCTGGCCTTCGGTTTCGGCTCCGGCACACTCCCCAAAGCGCCCGGCACCTGGGGCTCGATGGTCGCCGTGCCGTTTATTCCGCTGTGGCAAATGCTGCCGGACTGGGGCTATTGGCTGATGCTCGGCCTGACCATGCTGTTCGGCTTCTGGCTGTGCGGCAAGGTGGCCGACGACCTGCGCGTCCACGACCACGAAGGCATCGTCTGGGACGAAATGGTCGGCATGTGGATCACCTTGTGGCTGGTGCCCGAAGGTTGGGTATGGCTGCTGGTGGGTTTCCTCGTGTTCCGCTTTTTCGACATCCTCAAGCCCTGGCCCATCCACTGGATCGACAAGCACGTGCACGGCGGCGTCGGCATCATGCTCGATGATGTCTTGGCCGGTGTGTTCGCATGGCTTGCCATGCAAGGGCTGGTCTGGCTGTGGGCCGTGATATAGGGGCTGCGCCCATGAGGCGTTCAGGTGTGGGATGGCTTCTGGGTCTGGCGTTGTCAATGACGACTGTCTGGGCGAGTGCCGCTGCGGCAGCCCCTGCTACGTTGCCCGGCAAACCCTCTGACATCCTGCTGGTGAGCGAGCACTGGATTGGCTACACAGAAACAGACGGCACGGGGCTGGGTTGGGACCTGATGCGCGAGATCTTCGAGCCCGCCGGGGTCAAGGTCGAGCAGCGCATCGAGCCCTATACGCGCGCGGTCGGGCTGGTGCAGCGCGGCGAGGCCGATGCCTGGATTGCCGCCTACAAGGATGAGGTCGGGGGCACGCTTTATTCGAAGTGGCACTACGACAATGACGAGATCTACACGCTGAGCCTGGCGTCGAATCCGCTCCCTTCGCTGCAGACGCTGGGCAAATATCGCCTGGCCTGGGTGCGCGGCTACGAGTTTCAGCACTATCTGCCTAACGTGATGCACTTCAATGAAGTCGCCCGGCGCGATCACATTCTGCCGATGCTCGAATACGGGCGCGCGGACCTGTACATCGATGCCAAGCCGGAGATGGACTTCATCCTCGCCCAAAGCAATGATCCCCAACGCTATCGCGTGACCTACCTCACTGTCATCCCTTTGTACCTGAGCTTCGCAGACACCCCGCGAGGGCACGCGCTGCGGGATCTGTTCGACGTTCGGATGGGTGATCTGGTAGGCAGCGGCAAGCTGCGCCCGATCTTTGCACGCTGGAAACATCCGTATCCGTTCGACACAGACGGTCATCAATCCGGTACCGGCGCTGCCCACTGATCAAACGTGTTGATCTGATTGGCCAACAATTCAGCCTAAGCGTCTGTCGGAACCTGCTGTTACAATGTTGCGAATTTCCAGCCCTCATACAGATCAGGAGCACCCGGTGCCCGTCGTATTTGTCGCGGCTTCCAAGCTGCCTACCCCTTTTGCCACTTTCAAGATGAACGGCTTTCTCGAGCAGGAAAACGGTCGCGAACATGTCGTGCTGACCCTCGGCGATGTGTCAGATGGCGCCCCGGTACTCGGCCGTGTGCATTCCGAATGCCTGACCGGTGATGCGCTGTTCAGTCAGCGCTGCGATTGCGGTTCCCAGCTTGAAGCGGCGTTGCGCGCCATCGCTGCCGAGGGCCGTGGCGTGCTGTTGTACCTGCGCCAGGAAGGCCGCGGCATAGGCCTGATGAACAAGATCCGCGCGTATGAATTGCAGGATGGCGGTGCCGACACCGTTGAGGCGAACGAGCGGCTGGGCTTCGCCGCTGACCAGCGCGATTACGGCATTTGCCTGCCGATGCTGGAGCACTTGGGCATCAAGTCCCTGCGTTTGATGACCAATAATCCACGAAAGGTCAAAGCGCTCACCGACATGGGCATCACCGTCGCCGAGCGCGTGCCGCTGCACACGGGCCACAATCCGCATAACAAGCTGTATCTGGCGACCAAGGCCGGCAAGCTGGGCCACATGATGGGCAATGAGCATCAGAGCGAAGTCGATCCAGCGTGACGCCCGGCAGCCTGCGCCGTGGTGTGGCGCCGGCTGGACGCGCTTGATGCGGTCACTGATTGCTAGCCTGCTGTTGCTGATCGCCTGTCAGGCCGGCGCTGCCCAGCGGGTAGTCAGCCTCGCACCCTCTCTGACTGAAATCGTGATCGAACTGGATGCCGCCGATCTGTTGGTCGGCGTACTGGACGGCGGCCCGCGTCCGGAAAAAGGAGTGGGCCTGCCTTCGGTGGGTCGATACGGCCAGCTCGACATCGAGGGTTTGCTCAGTTTGCAGCCGGATCTTCTGCTGCTCTGGCCCGGCAGCGTCAGCGTGGCCCAGCGCGACCAACTGAAGCGCCTGAACATTCCCACCTACACCGCCGAGCCCCACACGCTGAACGAGCTGGCTGACCAGATTGAGCAGATGGGCGAGCGCCTCGGCCGTGCGGATCGTGGGCGTCAAGTCGCGGCAGATTTTCGTCAGCGATTGGCCGCGTTGCGTGAGCGGTATCGACGCGATGCCCCGTTGAAAGTCTTTTACCAAGTGTGGGATCAGCCGCTCTACACGGTAGGCGGGGGGCAGATCATCAGTGATGCACTGACCGTGTGCGGCGCACGCAACGTCTTTGATGACCTCAAACTGCCGGCGCCGCAGGTCAGTCTCGAGTCAGTCCTGCAGCGCGACCCGGACGTGATTCTGGTCAGCGATGCTGCATTGCTGTCGGGATGGAACGCCTGGTCACAGTTGAAGGCTGTGAAGGCCGGTCGCCTGATTGCCGTGCCCGACAAAGGCCTTGAGCGAGCCAGCGGGCAGATGGTGAGCGCGTTGCAGAAGGTGTGCAGCTTAATAGCGCCAGAGCGCTAGATCAGGCAGGCTGCAACTCTACAGCTCCGGCGTCCAGGTCACGCCAAACATCCACGTTCGACCTTCTTCACGATAGCCGTAATTACTGCCATCAAAGCTGTACAGCGTTCGGCTATAGCGCTTGTCCAGGGCGTTATCCAGCTTGAACTCGAGCCTTACTTCGTCGCTGGCTTTCCAGCTGCTGCGCAACCCGAACAAGGAGTAGCCGCCAATGTGTTGGGTGTTGGCCTCGTAGTTGTAACTGTCACTGACAGCCTGCCAACTGGCGCCGACGCCGAGGCGATCGAACTGCCGGTCGAGATCGAGGTTCAGGGTGCGGCGTGCGCGACGGTTAAGCGTATGGCCGGTGTCTCGATCACGCGGGTCGATGACCGACGCGCCCAGCTTGCCGGTCCAGCCGAACAACTGCTGTTCAAGGGATGCTTCGACACCATTGATCCGCGCCGAGCCGATATTTTCAGGGCGGAAGTCACTGTCGAGGGCGATGGCGTCCTGAAGGTCAGTGCGATAGAGCGAGGCTTCAAGACGAGCCGTGTCGCTCAGGCGACTGCGCCATTGCAGCTCGTAGGTTTTTGAATGCTCGGGCTTGAGGTTCGGGTTGCTGAAGTCCGGGTAATACAGATCGTTGAACGTCGGCGCGCGGAAGCCTTCGCTGTAGGAAAGCAGCACATCGTTGGCGTCATTGAGCGGAACGGTGAGCGTGCCACTCCAGGTGTTCTGGCTACCGAACTGCTCATTCTGATCGTGGCGCAAGCCCAGTTCGGTGGAGAAGTGCTCGCCTTTGAAACGATGCTGAATGAACGCCGCGCGGTTCCAGCGGCTGTCCTCGTCGAACGCCGTGCTGCTGTTGACGCGGTCCTGGTACCAGTCGCCACCCAGCATCAGGCTGTTGCGGTCATCCAGGGCCAGGTCGTTCTGCCAATTGACCGAGTCGCGGTAGGTGTTGAACACGTAGTGATCGTCGCTCAGCTTATCCAGCGTCTTCTCGCGGTTCTCGCTGTGGCCCAGCTCCAGGCGGGTTTTCCAGGTCTGGTTGATGCGGGCATCCACGTAGGTGCCGAGGCTGCTCAGGTCAAACTTGCTGTATTGCTGCTGCCCCACCGTGTTGAACGTGACCGGGTCGAACAGACCGAACGGGTTGTCGAACTCGGTCTTGCCCCGGTTATCCAGCGCGTTGAAGCCCACTTCCACGTCGTCGTTGAGCCAGTGGCTGAGGTTCAGGCTCAAGGATTTATTGCGGTAGGCGTCGTGGTCGACATCACTGGCGAAGGACGGACCGGTGCGGTCGATGCCTGCCGTTTCATCCAGGCTGGTGCTGAGGTTGAAGTGCGTCTGCTGATCGCCGCCCGACAGGCCGAGGCTCTGCTGCTGCGTGCCTCGATTGCCGAAACCCGTATGCAGGCGGGCCTGGAGGCCTTGCTCGGCGCCCCGTCGAGTGAAGATCTGGATCACGCCGCCAATGGCGTCAGCGCCGTAGATGACCGAACGTGACCCGCGCAGCACTTCCACGCGCTCGATCTGCTCGACGTCGAGGTATTGCAGGTTACTGTCCGCCGACGTCGCATTGGCAATGCGCTGGCCATCGACCAACACCAGGCTTTGCGCGGCCTTGGTTCCGCGAATGAAAATCCCCGGCAGACTTCCCCGCCCGCCGCTGGGCGCAACTTGTACGCCGGGCACGCGACTCAACAGGTCAGTGACGCTGCCGGGTTGCAGGCGCTCAATGTCGGCGCGGGTGAACACGGTGTTCGCCGCGCTGCTGGTGTCCCGCTGCTCGACCTGGCGATTGGCGCTGATCAGCACGCTGTCCAGCTTCAAGGCGCTTTCGCGATCAGGCTGATCGGCATAGGCCTGCGTGGCGGGAATGAGGGAGAAGGCGAGGGCGAAGCGGAAAATTGTCATCGTATTGATCGCAAACCTGAAGAGCGCCACCCCGGTCACTCCCACAAATCTGTGGTTGGCCGGGTCAGTTGGTTTGACAGGTCACTGTAGGAGCGCGCTTGCCCGCGAAAGCGATCTGTCTGTTGCAAGTGTCTCAACTGATAGAACGCATTCGCGGGCAAGGTGGAACGCCACCCCCCGGACACGCCTGCAAAAAAACTACATCTTCAGCAGGCGCTGGTTGATCGACGCTTCAATCCCGGCAGCATCCAGACCGCACTCCGCCAGCATCTGCGCCGGCTTGGCGTGTTCGACATAAACATCGGGCAGGCCAAGGTGCAGCACCGACTTGAGAATGTTCTCCCGCGCCAGAAACTCGCTGACTGCCGCACCCGCGCCGCCCATGATGGCGTTTTCTTCGATCGTCACGAGCAAGTCGTGGCTGGCGGCCATCTCGCGCACCAGTGCCTCGTCCAGCGGTTTGACGAAGCGCATGTCGACCACGGTCGCATCGAGTTTCTCCGCCACGATCAGTGCTTCGGTCAACTGCACACCGAACACCAGCATGGCGACCTTGCTGCCTTGACGGCGCACCACACCCTTACCGATTTCCAGCGGTTCGAGACTGCTCTCGATCACGGCATTGGGGCCGTTGCCCCGCGGGTAACGGACGGCGGCGGGGCCTTTGAACAGGTGGCCGGTGGTGAGCATCTTGCGCAGCTCGTTTTCATCGCTCGGCGTCATGACCAGCATGCCGGGGATGCAACGCAGGTACGACAGATCGAAACTGCCGGCGTGGGTCGGGCCGTCTTCGCCCACCAGCCCAGCGCGGTCGATGGCGAACAGCACGTCCAGATTCTGCACGGCGACGTCGTGAATCAGCTGGTCGTAACCGCGCTGAAGGAACGTCGAATAAATCGCCACAACCGGCTTGGCGCCTTCGCAGGCCATGCCCGCTGCCAGCGTCACTGCGTGCTGCTCGGCGATGGCGACGTCGAAATAGCGCTCCGGGAAACGTTCGCTGAACGCGACCAGATCCGAACCTTCTTTCATGGCAGGCGTGATACCGACCAGACGCTCATCCGCTTCGGCCATGTCGCACAGCCACTGGCCGAACACGCCGGAATACTTGGGGCCGCCGGCTTTTTTAGGGACGACGGGCGCGTTCAGCGGGTCAAGCTTGGTGATGGCGTGATAGCCGATCGGATCGACCTCGGCCGGCGCGAAACCTTTGCCCTTCTTGGTGACCACGTGCAGGAACTGCGGACCCTTGAGGTCGCGCATGTTACGCAGGGTGGCGATCAGGATAGGCAGGTCGTGGCCGTCGATCGGGCCGATGTAGTTCCAGCCGAGTTCTTCGAACAGCGTGCCGGGCACCAACATGCCTTTGGCGTATTCCTCGGTGCGGCGGGCGATTTCCCAGGCGCCGGGCAGGCGCGACAGCACTTTCTTGCTGCCTTCGCGCATGCTTGCGTACGTGCGGCTGGAAAGGATTTTCGCCAGGTAGTTCGACAGCCCGCCAACGTTGCGCGAGATCGACATGTCGTTGTCGTTGAGGATCACCAGCATGTCAGCGTTGACTTCAGGCGCGTGATTCAGCGCCTCGAAGGCCATGCCTGCGGTCAGTGCGCCGTCGCCTATCACGGCAATGGACTTGCGCTCGCTGCCTTGCAGGCGGGAGGCGACCGCCATGCCCAGCGCGGCGCTGATGGAGGTGCTGGAGTGACCGACGCCAAAAGTGTCGTATTCACTCTCGCTGCGACGCGGGAATGCCGCCACACCGCCTTTCTGGCGCAGTGTCGACATTTGTTCGCGACGACCCGTGAGGATCTTGTGCGGGTACGCCTGATGACCGACGTCCCAGACCAGCCGGTCGTCGGGGGTATCGAAGACGTAGTGCAAGGCCACGGTCAGTTCGATGACGCCGAGGCCGGCGCCGAAATGGCCGCCGGTCTGGCCAACGGTGTAAAGCAGCTCCAGGCGCAGTTCATCCGCCAGGGCTTCAAGCTCTGCTTCACCTAAGCGGCGCAGGCCGTCCGGCGTCACTGCCTTGTCGAGCAGAGGCGTGGACGGGCGCTCGCGGGGAATCTCTTTGAACGTCGTGGGCATCAGGCGAATCGTTATAAGTAAAAGAAGCGGCAGTTTACCTGATGCGTTGCCGGCTGCGCACGATGTGCAGCAATGCGATGCTCAGGGGAAACGATTGCCGGGGAAATCGGGCGCCTGCAGCGCGAGGCTGCTTGCGCCCGATAAGTGCTATGACCTGCGCAGGGTTGTGGGGTTCGACTAGCTGCGGCGTTCGACGATATAACGCGCCAACGCGCGCAAGGGCTCTGCGGCCTCATCAAACGGTTGCAACGCCACAAGGGCATGATCGCGCAATTCAAGTGCGTAATGCTTGGCTTCTTCCAGGCCCAGCAGCGCTGGGTAGGTCGGCTTGTCGCGGGCAATATCGGCGCCCTGGCGTTTGCCCAGCGTGGCGGTATCGCTTTCGACGTCGAGAATGTCGTCCTGCACCTGAAAGGCTAGGCCGATGGCGCGGGCGTAGATCTGCAGCGAGTCGAATTGAACCTGTGTCGCGTTGCCGCTGGCCAGGGCGCCGAGCCTGACGCTGGCTTCGATCAGAGCGCCGGTCTTGTGCCGGTGCATGAATTCCAGCGCTGTCTGGTCGAGCTTGAGTCCGACGGAACCCAGATCGATGGCTTGTCCGCCCACCATGCCGGCAGGGCCGGATGCACGGGCGAGGGTGGCGACCATCTTCAGCCGGGTGTCGGCGTCCTGCGGCGTCAGTGCGTTATCGCTGAGCACGCTGAAGGCGAGGGTCTGCAGACCGTCGCCGGCGAGAATCGCGCAGGCTTCGTCAAAGGCTTTATGGGTGGTGGGCAGGCCGCGACGCAAATCGTCGTCGTCCATGGCCGGCAGGTCGTCGTGTACCAGCGAATACGCGTGGATCAATTCGACGGCGCAGGCCGCGCCGTTGGCGTGCTCGGCGTTGCCGCCCAGGGCTTCGCAGGCGGCGTAGACCAGCAGCGGGCGCACGCGCTTGCCGCCATTGGTGACGCTGTAGCGCATGGCGGCGTACAGGCGGGTCAATTCAGGGGCGGGCGCATCGAACAGCGTCTCCAGCGCCGCGTTGACGCGGGCCTGGCTGAGTGCCTGATACGCCGCGATCATTCCGGCTGTTCCGCGTCGAACGGCTCTTCGGCCAGTTCGCCATCGCGCTCCAGCAAGACCTGCACTTTTTGCTCGGCCTGGGCCAGCGCGCTCTGGCACTCGCGGGTCAGGCGGATGCCTTGTTCGAAGGCGGTCAGTGAGTCTTCCAGCGACAGCTCACCGTTCTCCAGACGCTCGACGAGCGTTTGCAAATCCGTGAGTGACTGTTCGAAATCCAGTGCAGCTTTCTTGCGGGCCATGGCGGCTATCCCGGTAGACGTTAAACCGGCGCGACACTAGCAGAGCGCACGCATCGGGGCAAATGAGAAGGGTGAGGCGGCTGAAGCCTTGCTGCCGCTGCGCGCCAGATCGCGGGACAAGCCACGCTCCTACGGATCGGTGCACGGCGCAGATTTCGGGTGTTAACGCTAATCCAGTGTAGGAGTGAGCTTGCTCGCGAAGGCATCATTCCAGTCAACGCATGATCGCCTGAAACGGCGCAATCGCGAGCAAGCTCACTCCTACGGATCGGTGAACGGCGCAGATTTCGAGTGTTAACGCTAATCCAGTGTAGGAGCGCGCTTGCCCGCGAAGGCATCATTCCAGTCAGCGCATGATCGCCTGAAACGGCGCAATCGCGAGCAAGCTCACTCCTACGGATCGGTGCACAGCGCAGATTTCGAGTGTTAACGCCGATTCATTGTAGGAGCGCGCTTGCCCGCGAAGGCATCATTCCAGTCAACGCATGATCGCCTGAAACGGCGCAATCGCGAG
>NZ_JBTOPV010000025.1:0-60300 GCF_055284355.1 Pseudomonas sp. HP_01
AACAACGAGCGGCTGCACTCGAAACTGGGGTACCTGCCACCGACCGTTTACGAACGGACGATGGCGTCGAAACCACCTATCGAGGTGTCCGGAATTAGTTGACCACTACAGATGCTTTGCAGGCGATCAGCGATTTCCCGCTCATTGGTGATAATCAGCTTTCTGCGTCGGCTGACTTGTAGAATTTCGGTGGCGTTCTTGTTGAGGCGGTAGGGGAAATCGGTTTCCTCCCACTCGCTGGAAAGCCGGGACGGAGGCGGGCGCTGTACCGTGGATTCCCCTACGTAAGTGGGGCAAGGACTTTGGCCGAAACTGATGGCGCCATTGGCGGCGACACACTTGAACACGTCCGCGTTTGCCGCGTCGCACAAGAGCAACGCCATGACCGCTGCGGACAGTAGTGGAAATCTGCTCATAGGAACCTCCCTGGATGGCGCAAGGCTACCATCTGAGAGGTTCGGTTGTCAGTGACGCTGATCGGGATCAGTGGGCCTCGTGGGCGGCTTTCTGCACTTTCGCCAGCGCAAGTGCCGCGAACATGTCGGCGTCGCCTTGCAACACCTTCAGGTGATCTTCGACATGATCGGCGCTCGAGCGCGGCTCCTCGGAATCAACCAGCCGGGTGACTTCGCACAAGGCGTTCGCCGTGATCCACAGGCTTTGACGCAACTGGCTGATGATTTTCACCATGCTTTCCGAGCTGTCGAGATCGGCTTCAGTCTCCGTCTCCCTATCCGCAAGCATCGTCGCAAATAAGGGCGCTTCTCCGCGGCCCGAGGCCTCGACCCCAGTGACGACGCGGTTAATGTCCACGCCGGCGGCGGCGATCTTGAACAGATAATCCGCTCTGGGCAATCGCTGCCCGCTTTCGTAATGCCCTTGGGCGTTGGCTTCCACACCACCAATGGCGCCCAGTGCGCTTTGGGTCAATTTCAGACGTTTTCTTTCTTGGCGCAAACGTTTACCGATGCCATTCATCAACCTACTCCTGCGAATTCGCACCCTGCTCGTATCTCCCGCGGGTGCGCAATGGGGGCCGGAATACGCGCTGGTTTTTAATATAAAGCTAGCCGCGTATGGGAATTGGATTCATTCACACTGTACAACGGCTAGACCTTAGCTGCTAAGGCACCCAAATGGAGATTTTTCCGACGTTTTGCGTGGAAAAATCAACAGCGCGCGATTCTATTCTTTCCAATGGAGTGGGTCAGGCGGTCGTGACATGGTCGGATGGCGCGAGGTGGGCAGATACATCGCCGCTTTACAAGTCGATGAAAGAACTGAGGGAGTGAGCTTGCTCGCGAAGAGCGTCGTTGAAATGCAGAATATCCAGCGGTTGAAATGCCGCCTTCGTGAGAAGCTCACTCCCACATAGACACTATTTGCTGAGCGACACAAACAAAAATCCCCGCACGCCATGAGCGTTGCGGGGATCTTTTTAATGTGGCGGTGAAGGAGAGATTCGAACTCTCGATACAATTTCTTGTATACACACTTTCCAGGCGTGCTCCTTAAGCCACTCGGACACTTCACCGTATCTCTTCAGACGTTCAGTCTGTCGAGGCGCGCTAATGTAGTCGAAAGCTTTGGCGAAGGCAAAACTTTTTTTCAGAATTTTCATGCGCTTAAGCAAAAAGCGCGAAGCCCCGGCTCGTCATTGAGGTCCGGGGCTTCGCGTCGAGGGCGAGGGCGCTGAGATCAGGCGCCGAAGCCGCCGTCGATGGTCAGGCTGGCGCCGGTGACGTAGCCCGCTTCGGGGCCGGCAAGGTAGGCGACCATGGCGGCGATTTCTTCGGATTTGCCGTAGCGCGGAATGGCCATCAGGCCCATCAGTGTTTCGGCGAAGTCGCTGTCGGCCGGGTTCATGTCGGTGTCGACCGGGCCGGGCTGGACGTTGTTGATGGTGATGCCGCGCGGTCCGAGGTCACGGGCCAGGCCTTTGGTCAGGCCGACCAGCGCCGACTTGCTCATGGCGTAGACGCCGCCACCGGCGAACGGCATGCGGTCGGCGTTGGTGCTGCCGATGTTGATGATGCGACCGCCTTCTTTCATGTGCCGTGCGGCTTCCTGGCTGGCGATGAACACGCTGCGTACGTTGATGGCCAGGGTTCGGTCGAAGTCTTCGAGGGTGAATTCGTCGAGCGGCGCAATGGCCAGCACGCCGGCGTTGTTGACGAGGATGTCGAGGCCGCCGAACGTCTCCACGGTCTGGGCGACGGCGTCGCGGATGTCTTCGGCGTTGGCGCTGTCGGCCTTGATCGCCAGGGCTTTGCCGCCGGCTGCGGTGATGCTGTCTTGCAACTCCTGCGCTTTGGCTTCCGAGCTGACGAAGGTGAAGGCCACTGCTGCGCCTTGTTCGACCAGCCGTTTGACGATCGCAGCGCCGATGCCGCGTGAGCCGCCTTGGACCAGTGCTGTTTTGCCGATCAGGTTGGTGGGATGGGTCATGTCGATCTCCGATGAATGTGAGGAGTGAGTTGATGGACACGAGTATCTGCCGAGGATTACCCGTCCGGTAGCCGGTAATCGAGATAGTCTGTGTAAACCGGAAGTTGTGAGTGAGCGCGATGGAAAACTTCAGCAGCATTGAATGCTTCGTGCGCAGTGCCGAGGTCGGCAGCTTTGCCGAGGCTGCGCGCCGACTCAGCCTGACGCCTGCTGCCGTGGGCAAGAGCGTCGCCAAACTTGAAGCGAAGCTGGGCGTGAGGCTGTTTCAGCGCAGTACGCGCAAGTTGACGCTGACGGAGGCGGGCCAGCGTTTCCTCGGCGAGGTCAGTGCCAGCCTCAATACCATTCAGAACGCTGTCGCCAACCTGGCCAGCGCCGAAGGCAGTCCCGCCGGCACCTTGAAAGTCAGCGTCGGCACGGTGTTCGGCTGTCTTTATGTGGTGCCGCTGCTGGCCGAGTTTCTGCAGCGCTACCCGGCCATCACCCCCGACTGGCATTTCGATAACCGCCAGGTGGACTTGATCGGGCAGGGGTTCGACGCCGCGATTGGCGGCGGCTTCGACCTGCCCCAGGGCGTCGTTGCGCGCAAACTCGCGCCTGCCCACCGCGTGCTGGTGGCGTCGCCCCATTGGCTGCAAGACCACGAAGGGATCAGGCATCCGGACGACTTGCACCACTGCGACGGCATTCTGATCCGTTCGCCGCAAACCGGGCGGATCCGCTCCTGGCCGTTGAGCCATCGCAGTCATGAGCAAAGCCCGTTGCGCATGAAGGTGCGCATGACCCTGAGCGATTCCGAGGCTGCCTGCCGCGCGGCGAGTCAGGGCTTGGGCGTTGCGCTGGTGAGCATGCCGTTTGCCCTGCCGTACCTGCGCAGCGGTGCGCTGCAAAGGGTGCTGCCCGAGTGGTATGTCGAGGACGGCAACATTTCCATCTATTACAGTGGGCACAAACTACTGCCGGGCAAGACCCGCGCGTTCGTCGACTTCATCATCGAGCAGTTCGCCGAACACCAATGGGCGCGGCATTTCAGTGCCGTGTAATTACGCAAACATTAGTTGCTGACGCAGCCCCTGTAGGAGTGAGCTTGCTCGCGATTGCGGTCAGTGAGCGACAAATAATCTCCAGGTGCGCGCTTGCCCGCGAAGAGGTTCTTTCAGCCGACATTGATGTCGCTGAAAAAATGCAATCGCGAGCAAGCTCACTCCTACGGAAGGTGCGGTCCCATTGAATTCAGCGTCAAATAATCAGCAACGCGGGGTACGCCCCTCCAGTCATGAAAGGAAGAGCAGTGGACATCCATCACAAAGCGGCGCTGGTCCTCATCGACATGCAGCAGGGCATCAACCACCCCAAGCTGGGCCGGCGCAACAACCCTGACGCCGAGCAGCGGATGCTGGAACTCTTGAGCGCCTGGCGCGATAGCGGGCGCACGGTGATTCACGTGCGGCATTTCTCCCGCTCACCGGACTCGGTGTTCTGGCCGCAGCAGTCCGGTGTCGAGTTTCAACCGGCGTTTATGCCGTGGGACGACGAAGGCGAGCTGCACAAACAGGTGCCCGATGCCTTCTGTCATTCGGCGCTGGAGGGTTGGTTGCGGGCGGACGGGATCAATCAGGCGGTGATCGTCGGCGTGGTGACCAACAACTCCGTGGAGTCGACCGCGCGCACTGGCGGCAATCTCGGCTTCGAGGTCATCGTGCCCCACGATGCCTGCTTCACCTTCGACGGCGCGGACTTCTTCGGACAGCCGCGCAGTGCCGAAGACATCCACGCCATGTCGCTGGCTAACCTGCACGGTGAGTACGCGCAGGTGGTGACGACCGAGGCTATTTTGCGGGCGATCAGTTAACCCGCATTGCCAGGCTCAACACGCGGCTCAGGCGTGCTGCACGCCCGCGCGCTTGAGCAGCTTCTTGCAGCGCTCCGACAGATGCACCACGCGCAGGTGTTTCCCCGCCTTGTGGTAGCGCTCGCGCAGGGTTTTCAACGCCGCGATCGCGGAATAGTCGACGAAGATCAGATGACGGCAGTCGAGCGTGACGTGTTGCGGGTCGTTGACGTGGTCGAACTGATCGAGGAACGGCGTGGTGGAAGCGAAGAACAGCGTGCCGTGCAGGTGGTACATCTTGCTGCCGTCCGCCTCGGTATGGCTGTCGGCGTACAGCTCGCGAGCCTGTTGCCAGGCGAAGTTCAGCGCGGCGATGAGGATGCCGAACAGCACGGCGGTGGCCAGGTCGGTGAGGACGGTGACGATGGTCACGGCGATGATCGCAAAGACGTCGTTCAGCGGCACTTTGCGCAGCACGCGCAGGGAGGCCCAGGCGAAAGTCTGCTGGGCCACCACGAACATCACGCCGACCAGCGCCGCCAGCGGAATGCGCTCGATGAGGGGCGACAGGAACAGCACGAACATCAGAATCATCACCCCGGCGACGATGCCGGACAGACGACCCCGGCCCCCGGAGCTCAGGTTGATCACGGTCTGGCCGATCATCGCGCAGCCGCCCATGCCCCCGCAAAGGCCGGACGCCAGGTTGGCGACGCCGAGGGCGACACACTCGCGGTCGGGGTAGCCGCGGCTCTCGGTGATTTCATCGGTGAGGTTCAGCGTCAGCAGGGTTTCCAGCAGACCGACCAGCGCCATCAGAATCGCGTAGGGCGCAATGATCTGCAGGGTTTCCAGATTCCACGGCACGTCCGGCAGCGACAGGCCCGGCAGACCGCCGGCAATGTGCGCCATGTCGCCCAGGGTGCGCGTCGGCAGGTCGAACAGGTACACCAGCAGGCCGACACCGAGGATAGCGACCAGCGCCGGCGGCACCGAGCGAGTCAGACGCGGCAGCACATACACCACCGCCATGGTCAAGGCCACCAGGCCGATCATCAGATAGAGCGGCGTGCCGCTGAGCCAGCTTTCGCCGCTTTTGAAATGCTCCAGCTGCGCCATGGCAATGACGATCGCGAGGCCGTTGACGAACCCGAGCATGACCGGATACGGCACCATCCGCACCAGTTTGCCCAGGCGCAGCAATCCGAACGCGATCATCACCAATCCGCCCAGCAACACCGTTGCCAGCAGGTACTGCACGCCGTGTTGCACCACCAACGCCACGATGACCACGGCCATCGAACCCGCCGCGCCGGAGACCATGCCGGGACGGCCGCCGAACAGCGCGGTCAGCGTGCAGATGATAAACGCCCCGTACAGGCCCATCAGCGGATTCAGGTGCGCGACCAGCGCGAAGGCGATGCACTCGGGCACCAGGGCGAAAGAGGTGGTGAGTCCGGCGAGGACATCGGCGCGAAGACGGGCGGGTTTCATTGAGTACCTAGCGGGCGGCGTGCAAAAAATGCGGATGTTACGGAATGTGAACGCAGACGACCAGTCGGAGGAATGCCGCACCCTGACGTGCTTCACTCATTCTGCAGGTGTCCTCTCATTGCCGATTGTGTAACGATGTTTGACTCAAACCGCTCGCCGATTCCTGTCGCCTAGGCTCGGCACGTCATCAAGGACAGAACACGGATGCTCGCTGCGCTCAGACACTACCCGGCTTCAGTCAATCTCCTGCTTTCGTCGTCGCTGTTTCTGACGCTGGGCAGGGCGATCACTCTGCCGTACCTGGTGATTTACCTGTCTTCGAATTTCGTCCTGAGCATGAGCGACATCGGCATGGTCGTCGGCGGTGCGCTGATTGTCGGCTCGCTGCTGAGCCTGTATGGCGGCTACCTCACCGACAAGCTGTCCAGCTATCGGTTGATCCTGTGCTTCACCGGGTTCTTCGTCGCCGGCTTCATCGGCATGTGCGTGACCAGCAAGCTGTGGCTGTTCTTCCTGTTTCTGGTGTCGTTCAATTTCGCGTATTCGGTTATCGATATCGTGGTCAAGGCGGCGTTCGGCAAGCTGTTGCCGGTGGCCGACCAGAGCAAAGTGTTCTCGGTGCGCTACACGCTGATCAACATCGGCTATGCCGTCGGGCCGTTCATTGGTGCGGGGCTGGCGCACTGGAACATGAAGCTGCCGTTCGTAATGTCGGCCGTTTTGGGCCTGGGCTTCTTGCTGGTTTACGCGATGTACGGCGACCGCAAGCTGAGCTCGGCGGACCCGGCCAATGCGCCGATTTCCTTCATTGCCGTCGGACGCATCCTGCTCAAGGACTACCGACTGGTGTGCTTCACCGTCGGCGGCGTGCTCAGCGCTGTGGTGTTCGGACAATTCACCGCTTACCTGTCGCAATACCTGGTGACCACCAGCACGCCGGAATTTACTTATCAGGTGATCAGCTCGGTGGTCGCGGTGAACGCGGCGGTGGTGATCTGCTTGCAGTATCTGGTCGGCAAACGCATCAGCCACCAGTACCTGAATCAGTGGCTGACCGCAGGTTTCAGTCTGTTCCTGATGGGCGTGGTGGGCTTTGCCCTGTCGGCCACGGTGCTGCACTGGTCGCTGGCGGTGGCGGTGTTCACCCTCGGCGAGATCATCGTGTTTCCCGCCGAGTACATGTTCATCGACCGCATCGCACCCACCCATTTGCGCGGCATGTATTACGGCGCGCAGAACCTCTCCAACCTCGGTGGCGCGCTGGGGCCGGTGCTGTGCGGCTTCGCACTGGCGACCCAGTCGGCGCATTTCATGTTTTACATGCTGGCGGCGTTCATCATTGCCGGCGGCTGTTTCTATCTGTTGGGCGCCTCTTATTCCAGGCGCCACGACCAAAATTCCAGTGTGCAGTGAAGCGTTTCGATGACCGTTCTGTCTCCACTTGAGGCCTGGCAGCAGGCCGTTGATGCCCAGGGTTTTCAGCCGGACGAAGCTCAGCGCAGTGCTGCGCTGCACTTGCAGGGGTGCTGGCAGGCCCTGAACGACGGCAAGCGCGGCGGCGCGGTTAAAGGTGTTTATCTGTGGGGCCCGGTGGGGCGCGGCAAGACCTGGCTCATGGACCGTTTTTACGACAGCCTGCAGGTCCCGGCCCGGCGCCAGCATTTTCATCACTTCATGCGTTGGGTGCATCAGCGCCTGTTTCAGCTCACTGGCGTGGCCAAACCGCTGCAAGTGCTGGCCCGGGAGCTGGCCCAGGACGTGCGGGTGCTGTGCTTCGACGAGTTGTTCGTCAACGACATCGGCGATGCGGTGATCCTCGGCGGTCTGGTGCGCGCGATGTTCGACGAGGGCGTGGTGCTGGTCTGCACCTCAAACCAGTTGCCCGAGCAGCTGTACGCCACGGGGCATAACCGCGAGCGTTTCGTGCCCGCTATTACGGCGATCAACCACTTCATGGAAGTGGTGTCGGTTGACGGCGGCGAGGACCACCGGCTGCATCCCGGTCAGGCGCAGCAGCGTTACTGGGTGAAGGCGCAGACGCAGCCGAGCGCGCTGGTCGAGGTGTTCGAGGCGCTGAGCAGCGGCGAATCGGTGTCGACTCAGCCGGTGCCGTTAGGCCGTCGACATGTGCCGGTGGTGCGCAGCAGTCGAACAGTGATCTGGTGCCGTTATGCCGACCTGTGCGAACAGCCGCTGGCGGCGATGGATTTCATCGAGCTGTGCGATCGCTACACAGCGGTCCTGTTGAGTGAAGTGCCGGCGTTGAGCGCACCCCAGCGCGAGGGGCGCATTGCCCGTGGTACCGAGGACGGTGTGGAACAGGTCACGGCGGGGGACCGCGAGCTGCCGCAGCTATCGCCTTACGACGATGGCGTGCGGCGCTTCATTGCGCTGGTGGACGAGTGTTACGACCGCAAGGTGCCGCTCTACATCGAAGCTGCGATGCCGATGGCCGAGCTGTACACCGAAGGCTATCTGGCGTTCGCGTATCGGCGCACGTTGAGCCGCTTGAAGGAAATGCAACTGGCGCGGTTCGGGCATTAACGCTGCGACCGGGCGAACTTCACTTCACACGCGGTTGCGTCGCCGCTGCGCCAGCACGTGTTTGGCGCCTTCTCCCACCAGAACCATGACCGCCAGCCAGATGGGCAGGTAGGTCATCCATTCATCGCGGCCGATGGATTCACCCAGCAGCAGCGCGACGCCCACCAGCAGCACCGGCTCGACGTAGCTCAGCAAGCCGAACACGCTGAACGCCAGCAGGCGGCTGGCGCGGATGTAGCTGACCAGCGCCGACGCACTGATCGCTCCCAACACCGGAATCAGCACATAAAACCGTGGGAATTGTTCCACCACTGACGGGTTGCCTTGGCAGATGAACAGCACCGCAACGGGCAGGATCAGCAGCATGTCCCACCACAGACCGCCGAGGTTATCGGTCTTGAGCTTGCGCCGCAGTACGAAGTACAGCGGATACCCCAGGCAGACGAGCAGGGTTTCCCAGGAGAAACTGCCGAGACGCAGCAGTTCGTTGCCGACCCCGACCAGCGCGCAACAGGCGGCGATTTTCTGCAGGTGCGACAGGTGCTCGCCGTACACCACACGCCCGGTGAGGATCATGGTCAGCGGCAACAGAAAATACCCCAGCGAGACCTCCAGGCTGCGGCCGTGCAGCGGCGCCCACATGAACAGCCACAACTGCGCGCCCATCAACGTCGCCGACAGCGCCATTGCCGCCAGCAGGGCAGGCGTCTGACGCACCCGTACGGCGAGGGCGCGGGCGAGTTTCCAGTCTCCAGTGGAGAGCATGAACACCGTCACGCAGGGCAGGGTGAGCAGCATGCGCCAACCGAAGATTTCTTCACCGCTCAATGGCGTGAGCAATGAAGTGTAGTAGTACATGACCGCGAACAGGCAGGAGGCCATGACCGATAACGCAACACCCTTGTACACAGGGGCTCCTTGTTTTCGATGCATCAAAATTGGGGTGCAGGAATGCTTTTATCGGCGGGCTCTGACGGCACGCTTTGATAGCCCTTGTTGAAGCGCTGGGCATCACAACCGCGCAGAGTTTATCCGAGGTCGTGCCGTCGGTCCGCAGCAATCTGGTAAACCGCAGGTGGGCTGGCAGTAAACGATGCACGTTTGCCAGAGAACAAGACCGCGCGCCGATCGAGCCGGCCTGCGCCGTCACCCAGACTTCTCTTCAACGCGCCACACTGGCGGCGTCGCTGGAGAGACTTCCCATGAGTCAATCAATCGCCGGTATCAAAATCCCCGACAGCGCGCTGGCCCGCGCCGCCACCGAGTACATCCGCGAGCAGGAAGATGACCTGCTGTTCAATCACTCGCGCCGGGTGTTTTTGTGGGGCGCGCTGACCGGGAAGCGCAAAGGGCTGACTCACGACGGCGAGCAGCTTTACGTCGGGGCGATGTTTCATGACTTGGGTCTGGTGGAGAAGCACCGCAGCGCGAACCTGGGTTTACGCGCAGTTCAGCGATGAGTAGCGTAAGGTCGTCACCCATGTTCACCCGCGCGGTGAGGGGTTCAAGGAATGCGTTCTGTGTGCGTTTGCCAATGGGTTCAGGCATAAGCCGGATCAGCCTGCACCTAAGTCGCGTTTTGCGGCGTCTGTACTATCCCGTAGAAGATCAAAGGCGAAAGCGGAAGCTTCTCGGCTGAGCCGGGAAGCGTTTTAGCACCAATAGGACAGGTACACTTTTACCGAATACTTTGTATCGCTGGCTAACAGTTTTCAATTATTTCCGGCTCACCCGGTCCGCGCCACGCTATTTTTCGGTACGGCCCCGTCAACAGGTTGTTATCTCTTAGGAATTCAAATACGTCGGCAGGACACCAATCCGGGCCAGCGGAAAAGCACACTCCTTCATCTCGTAGTTTTTCAAAAACCTTTATTTTAGCGCTTTGATTTGGGGTTGTTACAGACAGCGCTCTCTGTCCCTTATCCGGCGCGGGGGAGAAACCCAACGCTTTGAGTAGGTCAGTCACACTCTCATCTATGACTTTCACCACAACTTCTGATAGCGCGCCTTCCGCAACGTAGGCCTTAGTAGTGTATTTAACAGAGTTCATTTCACAATCGCCGTGCTAATAGTCTTAACATTTATAGAATCAATCGTCGGAATTGAATTGATAACCCTCTCGGGCCCGCCCCCTGGAGGATGCTTACCTGCACCTACCTCAGGTGCCACTGAAACAACGCGCTCACCGAGTAGGACCGGCTTCAGCCGGGAAGCCCTTGATCTGCTTCTGATGTGCTTTTGATCTGTCTTCGTTGTGCTTGTGATCTTCATACGCAAAAGGCTCGGACACCGCCAAACGCGACTTGGGTGCAGGCTGAACGCAGGGCCCACGGAGCGGGACCGGAGTGAAGGAACCCCCGAGGAACGAGGGGCCAAACCAGGAGCAGGCACCTTTGGTTACTTGGGTGCTTTTCCAAGTAACTCGCCGAAGGCGAAACCGAGGCCGTTAGGCCGACGCACTTGATCTAGCCCCCAAACCCTGAAAAACAAAAAGCCCGCTTGCCAATCACTCGGCAAACGGGCTTTTCATCGCATCGAAATCAGTTCAGACCCAATTTCCCGCGCATCTGCGACAGATCTTCCGCCAGCGTATTGACCGGACCTGCCAGCGCCTTGCGATCCTGCTCCTTCACCTTGTCGTACGTCTCATAGCCACCGTCCTTGGTCTTGTACTTCGCCAGGATCTTGTCCACCGTCGCGAAGTTCTTCTCCACCTTCGCCACGAACGCCTTGTCCGACTGCTCCAGCTGCGGCTTGAACAGATCAACGATCTTCTTCGAACCGTCGACGTTGCCCTGGAAATCATACAGATCGGTATGGCTGTAACGATCTTCCTCGCCCGACAGCTTCGTCGCCGCCACTTCCTCCATCAGCGCAGCAGCACCGCCCACCACTTTCTCAGGCGGGAAGGTGATGCCGGCGATACGCGACTGCAGCTCTTTCACGTCAGCCAACAGCTTGTCCGCGAACACACCCTGATCTTTCGTGGTGTTCTGCGAGAACAACGCATACTCCAGACGGTGGAAACCGGTGAAGTCTTCAGCTTTCACGCCGTTCTCGTGGTCGTCTTCGCGGGAGTCGATCGACGCGTCGAGGTCGCTGAACAGCTCGGCAATCGGCTCGATCGACTCATAGGACAGACGCGTGGTCGGGAACAGCTTCTTCGCGGTCGCCAGGTCGCCTTTCTTGATCGCGTCGGTGAACTTCTGGGTGTCGGCAGCCAGGGTGTCGACGTTTTCCGTCACGTAGATTTTGTAGTCCGAAACCGGCGTGACCAGGTCCAGCGGCGCGGTGGCAGCGAACGCGGACATCGATGTCTGCAATACGCCAAAGGTAAGCAACAACGCGAGAGGCGACTTTTTCATAGAGCTCTTCCTGTGAGGTAAGGGGTGTCAGGCAGTTTTTGTTGTGTGGGCAGAGGCGGCCAACAGCGACCGGCCAATGAAATCGTTGCTGTCGACCACGCCCGGCAGGGTGAAGAAATACCCGCCGCCGATGGGCTTGAGGTACTCCTCCAGCGGCTCGCCGTTGAGGCGTGTCTGCACGGTAATAAAGCCTTTCTCCAGATCCGCCTGGTAGCAGATGAACAGCAGCCCCATGTCCAGCTGACCGTTCTTGTTCACGCCGTTCGAGTAGTTGAACGGGCGACGCAGGATCAGGTTGCGCTGGGTTTCAGCCGTGCGCGGGTTGGCCAGGCGGATGTGTGAGTCCAGCTTGGTGATCTTGCCTGCCGGGTCATTGTGGTAATTCGGGACGTCGGCTTCGGTCTTGCCGTCCATTGGCGCGCCGGTGGTTTTGACCCGGCCGAAGATGGCTTCCTGTTCCTGCAGCGGGGTACGGTCCCAGCGCTCGACGAAGTTGCGGATGATGCGCACCGCCTGGTAGCTGCCGTTGGCGGCCCAGGCCGGTTCGTCGCTGCCTGGTTGCACCCAGACCAGCTCGTTCATGGTTTTCTGGTTGTTCGAATCCGGGTTGGCCGAGCCGTCGCGGAAACCCAGGAAGTTGCGCGCGCTTTCCGGCGCCTGACCCGGTTTCAGCGGGGCCTGGGCGGGCACGGTGCCTTCCTGTTTCCAGCGCACCAGCAGCAGGTCCGGCAGGTTTTTCACGATGTCGCGCAGGGCGTGAATGTTGCTGTCCGGGGCGTTCGAGCAGAACTGAATGCTCAAGTCGCCGTGGCAGCAATCGGCTTCCAGCGCGTCGTTGGGGAAACCGACCATACGCTGCAAACGCTTGGGTTTGACGGATTCCAGGCCGAAGCGGTCGTCGAACAGCGAGTCGCCCACCGACACGGTGATGGTCAGGTTGTCCGGCGTGACCACCGGGCCGAGGATACCGGAATCCAGTGGTGGCAGTTTCGGGTCGACCTGAGGCACGGCGCCGCCGGTCATGAGGAACGTAATGCGCTCGTTCAAGGTGCGGAACATGCGCTCAAGGTCTTCGCGGTCCTGCGCCAGGACGTCGAAGGAGACCATCATCCCGGCCGCAGGGCGCGGATTGACGATGCCGTTTTGATGCTGACCGTGGAACGCATTGTGGTCCTGGGTCTTTTCGCTCTTCGGTGCTTCGGTGACCTGCGCCGGCGCGGTGGCGGCGAAGGCGTTGCCGGTCAGGCTTGCACCGGCGACCGCTGCGCCTGCAGCGCCTAGGCCCATCAGGACACGGCGACGGTCAGTGGAGATCGGCGCGTTTTTCGAATCGGAATCTTTCATGTGAATGCTGTCTTCGCTCTGGTTTCAAGGCCAGGCGGGCGCATGGGGCACCCGCCCGGGCACGCTCACAGGCCTGAGAGGCCGAGGGCCGGATCGATTCCATCGAGTGCATCGGCCAGTGCCTTGGCCTTGTCTGCTATTTGTTTTCGTTGTTCGGTGCTGACCTGGTCGTACGGCTTGAAGCCGTCAGCGGTCTTGAGCATCAGCAACTGGTCATCCAGGGCGGTGCTCGCGGTGTCGATCTTTTTCAGCACGTCGCCGGACGACTTGGCCAGCAGTGGACGCAGCAGCTCGATGACCTTGCGCGTGCCTTCCAGGTTGGCGGCAAAACCGTTCACGTCGAGGTGGCTGTAGCGTTCTTCTTCGCCGTTGTTGCGGACCTCGGCGATGCTGCGCATGTTGCGCACGACCATGCTCGCCAGTTGTTCCGGGGCGATGCTCTGGGCCAGCAGTTGCTGTTTCAGGCTGGCGATGTCGGTTTGCAGCTTCTGCACGACCGGCGTCAGTCCATCGACGGATTTCTGCGAGAACAGGCCGAATTCGATACGGTGGAAGCCGCCGAAGGCCGCATCCTGCTCGCGTTTTTCGTAGTAATCGGCGCGGGCGTTGATTGCGTTGTCCAGCTCGGACAGGCGCTGCGCCGCAGGGGCGATGCGCTGATAGGCAGCACGGGCCGGGGCGTAGGCCTTCTGCGCCTGGACCAGGTCGCCACTGTCGATGGCCTGTTGCAAATCGTTCGTCGCGCGGATCAGCGCGCTGCTCTGGGTGCTCAGGTAGACGCGGTACTCGGACAGCGGGCCGATGAAGGCGACCATCGACGGACGCGCTTTGGCGGCGGCATCCGATTCTGCGGTCGGCGTCACGTGCAGGGTGCCGCGCGGGTTGCTCAGCAGACCGCAGGTGATGGCGTAGTCGCCCGGCTGCAGGTTGGCGTTGATGATCTGGCTCAGGCCCGGAACGATGTTTTCCCGCTCTTCCACCACGAGCACGCCGTCGAGGATTTCCCACTCCACAGCGCGATCCGATGCGTTGACGATGCGGAAAGCGTTCTTGCCGGCCGGCACAGTGATCGCATTCGGCTCGCAGTTTTTCGCGTTGATGGTCACGACAGTTTCATTGCCGCTGTTGGCGATGCGCTTTTTCTGCGCGGCCTGGGAGGCGAAATAAAACATGGCGCCCGCGGCGATCATCAAAATCACCGAGCCTGCAACGGCAAACTGCAGGGCGCGAGAGGGCTTGGCTTTCTTCGGAGGAAGGCCGTTGGCGGTGGAGTTCATGAGAGCCCTTATTTGTTCGTAACTGAATTCGTAACGGAAGAAGTGTGACCGTGTTCATGGGCCGGGCGGGTAGGCAGACTCACTACCCGCGCCTGAGGCTTGAAGAACAGGAACAGCGCAAAGAACAGGTACGCCAGGTACGCCACCAGCACGCTGACGGTCGGCGCATCCTGATAACCGAACATGCCGGCCAGCACCGAACCGGTCGGGCCATCCATCGGCAGGGTCGCGCTGATGTCGAAAACCACGTCCTGGAAATGGTTCCAGACCCCGGCTTCGTGAAGGGACCGCACGGAGTTGGACAGAATGCCCGCCGCCACGACGAGGATGAACAGGCCTGTGTAGCGGAAGAATTTGCCCAGGTTCAGGCGCATGCTGCCTTTGTAGATGGCGACGCCGATGCACACCGCAATGATCAGGCCGAACAGCGCACCCAGCGGGCCGGACACGCCTTCGCTCTGCTGGAACACTGCCAGCAGGAAGAACACGGTTTCGAGGCTTTCGCGGGCCACGGCGAAGAACACCATGCCGATCAGGGCGTAGGTCTGGTTTCTCGAACCGGCCAGCGCGGCGTCCAGGGACTGGTGCAGGTCATGTTTGACCGAGCGCGCAACTTTGCGCATCCACACGACCATCGAGCTGAGGATCACCACGGCAACCAGGCCGACGATGCCTTCGAACAGTTCCTGCTGCTTTTGCGGGAATTCAGCGCTGACCATCTCCAGACCACCACCGACGAACAGCGCCAGGGCGACGGCCAGGAACACGCCGATCCATACCGCGGGCATCCACTCGCCACGGCCGGTCTGTCTCAGGTAACTGGCAATGATGCCAACGATAAGCGCGGCTTCAATCCCTTCGCGCAACATGATCAAAAAAGGAACGAGCATTTATCACCGGTGCAGATCTGGTAGGGTGTGCGACGTGAATGCGTCATGTAGCCATTCGCATTCAGCCATTGTGTAACATAATGATACTCATTATTGAATGGCTGTACTGGTTTTTTTGCAAAACCCTGCTTGTGTTGCAGGCGTTCAGCTGCCGTTCAGGCGCGGGTAATCGCGGGCTGTAATAGCCGGCTTGCTGCGGGCCGCGATCGGACGAACGCGGTGTGTCATTCGCTATCCGTCTCCAAGGCGGCCCATTCGCCAGCAAGCCGGCCCCTACGGTAGTTGCGGTGACAGGGCGTCCTTCATGGTTTCGACGAATCGCTGGGCGGCAGGGCTCAGGCTCACACCCGTCCGGGTAATCAGCCCGATCTCCCGACACACCCCGGGATGCTCGACCCGCACCTGCGTCAAATCGCCGCGGCCTTCGTCGGCGGATTCCGGCAGCAACGTCATCCCCAGGCCATGCCGCACCAGCGCCATGACCGTCGACATGTAGTTCGCTTCCAGCCCCGGCGTCAGCACAAGCCCTTCTTCGGCAAATAACTGTTCCACCCGCTCGCGCACGCTGCTGTCGCGACCAGTGAGGATGATCGGCTGCCCGGCCAGCGCCTGCAGCGCGATCGAGCGTTCCCGTGCCAGCGGATGATCAACGGGAACGAACAGGCTGAGCCGGTCGACCATCACCACCTCGAACGTCAACCCGTGGCCCATGCGCGATCGCACGCCCAGCCCGAAATCCACTTCGCCCTCGCGCACCAGCGCATCGATCCGCTGCGCGACCACGTCACGCAGACGCACCTCAACGCCGGGAAATTGCTCGCGGAAGGCTTTCAGCATCGGCGGCAGCGTGCCGGAACACATTGAGGGCAGGGCAGCGATGGTCACCACGCCCCGGCGCAGCGCCGCGAGATCCCGCGAGCCGCTGACGATGTTGTCCAGGTCCAGCAGCAGTTTCTCCATGGGCCCGCGATTGTTCTGGCCGGCAGCGGTCAGGCTGACCTGGCGCGGGCTGCGCTCCAGCAAGGCAACGCCGAGCCATTCTTCCAGCTGCTGGATCTGCACGGTCAGCGCGGAGGGCGACAGGTTCAGATCAAGGGCCGCCTTGGCAAAGCTGCCTGTGCGGGCGACGGCAAGAAAGGCGCGGATGTGCTGGATCGAGTTCTTCATGGCTGAGTTTTCCGAAGAAGTTGCCGTACGCACGCCATTCGGATTTTCCGAACGCAGGACGCCGAACATTTCAATTTACAAAGCTTACCCCCGTTTCGATACTCGATGAAAACAACAACAGCTCATCCCGCCGCACGCCGGTCAGGGACGACAAAGGATCAAACCATGCTCGCCATCCTCGGTGTCATTACCATCCTCTGCCTGCTCGCTGCCGTCATGAGCAAGCGCCTCTCGCCTCTGGTCGCCCTGATTGCCTTGCCCATCATCGCCGCGCTGATCGGCGGATTCGGCCTGCAAACCAGCGGCTTCATCATCACCGGAATCAAGAACGTCGCCCCGGTGGTCGGCATGTTCGTCTTCGCCATCCTGTTCTTTGGGGTGATGACCGACGCGGGCATGCTCGACCCGATTATCGACCGCATCCTTCGCACCGTGGGCACGCGTCCTACGCGGATTGTCGTCGGTACCGCGCTGCTGGCGTTGCTGGTGCACCTCGACGGCTCCGGCGCGGTGACCTTTCTGGTGACGATCCCTGCGATGCTGCCGCTGTACACGCGGCTGGGCATTGATCGGCGGATCCTGGCCTGCGTCGCGGCGATGGCGGCGGGGGTGAATTTCCTGCCGTGGACCGGGCCGGTGCTGCGCTCGTCTGCGGCGCTGCACGTGCCGGTGTCCGAGCTGTTTCAGCCGCTGATTCCGGTGCAGATCGTCGGCCTGGCGTTTGTCTTCTTCTGCGCCTGGATGCTCGGGCGGCGTGAAGAAAAGCGTCTTGGGCTGGGCCGCTTTCAGACCACGGCGGAGCACATCGATGTGGTGCCGCAGCGTGTGCTGACCGAACAGGAAGCGGTGCTGCGCCGGCCGCGGCTGTTCTGGCTCAACCTGCTGCTGACCATCGCCGTCATGGGAATAATGATCTCCGGCTGGGTCGATCCGGTGGTGATGTTCATGGTCGGCACGGTGCTGGCGCTGTGCATCAACTACCCCAACGTCGACGCCCAGCGCGCGCGCATTGATGCCCACGCCAAGACCGCCCTGACCATGGCCAGCATTCTTCTGGCGGCCGGGGTGTTCACCGGCATCATGCAGGGCACCGGCATGCTCAAGGCCATGGCCGAAGTGGCGGTGGCGCAGATCCCGGCCGGTCACGGCAAATTGATTCCGATGGTGGTGGGCTTCGTGTCGATGCCGCTGAGCCTGCTGTTCGATCCCGATTCCTTCTACTTCGGCGTGATGCCGGTGATTGCTGAAGTCGGCCGCTCCCTGGGCGTCGACCCGCTGCAAGTGGCCCAGGCTTCGCTGCTGGGCGTGCACACCACCGGTTTTCCGGTCAGCCCGCTAACGCCGGCGACCTTTCTGCTGGTCGGGCTGTGCAAGGTCGAGCTGGCCGACCACCAGCGCTTCACCATTCCGTTTCTGTTTGCCGCATCGGTGCTGATGACCCTGACCGCACTGCTGCTGGGAGTGTTTTAAATGAAGACCTTACGTATCGGATCTGGCGCCGGTTATTCCGGTGACCGTATCGAGCCTGCAGTGGAGCTGGCCGAGAAGGGCGACCTCGATTATCTGGTTTTCGAATGCCTGGCCGAACGCACCATTGCCTTGGCGCAACAGGCGCGGCTTAGCGATCCCGAAGCCGGTTTTGACCCGCTGCTCAGTGAGCGCATGCGTCGGGTGCTGCCATTTGCAGGCCGAGGACGCGAGGCCGGGCAGCGCCGGCTGCGACTGATTAGCAACATGGGCGCGGCCAATCCGTTGGCAGCGGCGCGGGAAGTCAGGCGCATCGCGGTCGAGCTGGGCCTGCACGGGCTGAAGGTCGCCGCGGTAACAGGGGATGACGTGCTGGCGGTTCTCAAGGCAAGTCCTGAACAGATGCTGGATAACGGCGCGACGATTGCTTCGTTGGGTGATCGCTTGATCTCGGCCAATGCGTACCTGGGCGCCGAGGGGATTGTCGAGGCGCTGAAGGCCGATGCCGATGTGGTGATCACCGGCCGGGTTGCCGATCCGTCGTTGTTCCTCGCCCCGCAGCTCTTTGAGTTCGGCTGGGCAGCAGACGACTGGACGCGGCTGGGACGCGGCACCTTGATCGGCCACTTGCTGGAGTGTGCCGGGCAGATTACCGGCGGCTACTTCGCGGATCCGGGTGTGAAAGAGGTGCCGGACCTGGCGCGCCTCGGGTTTCCCCTGGCTGAAGTCGACGCCGAGGGCAGGGCGGTGATCAGCAAGGTCGACGGCTCCGGCGGGCGCATCGATACGGCGACCTGCACCGAGCAGATGATTTATGAAGTGCATGACCCGGCGGCGTACCTGACCCCGGACGTGACGGCGGATTTTTCCGGCGTGTCGTTTCATCCAGTTGCCACTGACGAAGTACGGGCTGAAGGCGCCGATGGCCGTTCTCGACCCGGGACGCTCAAGGTGTCGGTGGGTTATCTCGACGGCTGGATCGGCGAGGGGCAGATTTCCTATGGCGGCCCCGGCGCGCTGGCCCGGGCGCAATTGGCGCGGAACGTGGTGCTGGAGCGTTTGCAGCTGACCGGCGTGGTCTTCGATGACGTCCGTGCCGAGCTGATCGGCGTGGACGCGTTGCACGGTGGGGCGCTGGGGTCGCGGGCAGCGGCCGAGCCGTGGGAAGTGCGCCTGCGGGTCGCCGCGCGCTGTGCAGAAAAGGCCGAAGCCGTGCGTATCGGCAATGAAGTCGAAACGCTGTACACCAACGGACCTTATGGCGGCGGCGGCGCAACCAAGGGCGTGCGCCAGGTGGTGGCGGTGGCGTCGCTGCTGATGCCGCGGGATGCCATCAAGGCGCAGGTTCATCTGGAGGACGCATCGTGAGCACCATGAAATTGCGCGAACTGGCCCATTCCCGGACCGGCGACAAGGGCGACACCTCGAATATTTCGGTCATCGCTTTCAAGGCGGAAGACTATACGCGGTTGGTGCATGTGCTGACGGCCGAGCGGGTGGCTGAGCATTTCGCCGAGCTGCTCGGGGACGATGCCTCGCGGGTGCTTCGGTATGAACTGCCGAAGGTGGGTGCGCTTAATTTTGTGCTGCCGGGCATTCTTAAGGGCGGCGTCACACGATCGCTCGCCCTCGATGCCCATGGCAAAGCGCTGGGGGCGGCGTTGCTGGATATCGACGTGTGAGGCTGCAAGTCTTGTGGCGCAGCGCCTGACGCCTTCCCGGCTGAAGCCGGTCCCACAGGGTGCGCGGCGTGTCAGCCATACCGGGTGTCTCCAAGCCGGGCCTACGAAGTGCACGCGGTCCTTAGTGGGACCGGCTTTAGCCGGGAAAAGGCCAGTGATCACGGCGCAGTTGCCTGATTGCCCCACAATCAACGAATGGTGCTCGACGCAATAATCTCGGTTGGATGAAATCAAACTGTAGGAGCGCGCTTGCCCGCGAACGCGTTGTGTCAGGCGATCGATTCGTCACAGGCATTACGCGTTCGCGGGCAAGCGCTCCTACAGTGGAGTGTGGCAACGCACACAATCGTCGGCGCATAAAAATCCGTAGCCGGCTTGCTGGCAAATGCGGTGGGCCAGGTTGGCATCAGTCGGCTGACACAGCAGGTTCGCCAGCAAGCCGGCTCCTGCAGGGTTTTGCGTTTCGACGCGGACTTTTGTCACTTCTGATTCAGCAAAAACACCACATACCCGCGAAACCACGGGCTGTCCTGCAAATACCGGGGCGCTTGCCATTCCCCGCCTTGCACCAAGCCTATTTTGAACGGCAGGCCCAGCCGGCTGATGCGTGGCAGGTATGCGGCGTAGTCGGGGATGCTGTGGCGGCCCTGGTAGGTCTGCACCACCACTTCATCGACCACACCTTTCAACTCGCCGATCGCCCGGGAATCCGCATTGCTGCTCCAGTCCATCAACCCAGTGATGCTTAGCTTCAGCTCAGGTGGCAGACGCTGGCGCAGGTCCTTGAGAAACACCACGTACTCCTGCAGATAAAGGGTGCGCGCATCGAAATCGATCTGCACCCCAGCCACCGCTGTGCCCGTGTCCCGCCAGCGTTGCACTTGGCCCAGTAGCTGTTTGTAAACAGGCTCGGGCCAGCGCAGGGTGTGGGCGCGGTAGACGATCCACACCTCCCGTTGGGGCAGACGCGTCACGCTCATCCCCTGGGCAATCAGCGCCGGCGTTTGCCGATCACGACGGGTTGCGCTGATCTGGCCTTGCAGCACGTACAGAGTCCGCGCCTGATCGAGTACCGGCTGCGTCGCCACGCCGCTCCACAACCAGAAGGCATCGTGCTCGCGGGCGTCTACCGCCGCCCACGTCATGCCGCTGCTCAACCCCGCCATCAACAAACCGATCAATCCGCCGGCGATCATCCGCCAGCGAAACCGCGTGGTCATCACCAGTAATACTGCAGCGATTTGCCCCAGCTGGTGGCGCCGTAGCTGGTTTTCAGTTGCTTGAACCAGCCTTTGCGCACGGCCGGAGCCACGTCCTTGCCGCCGCAACTGTTGTAGCCAGACGGCGCGTAGCAATTGATCGCCCGGAACAGCGCGTAGGCCTTGTCGTCCCGCGCTGCCTTGCTGTCGGCGATCACCGTCTGATAGCCGTTCAGGCGTGAAAACACACCGCCCTTGAAGCCCGGTTCGCTGCTGCCCAGATCACCCGCGTCGGGCTTCTGATCCAGCGGCATTCCGTCCAGGCCGTTGCGCAGGATGAACTCGCCCAGGCAGTTGAGGCCCTTGGCGTCCTTGTCATTGACCTGCAACGTGGCGGCGATCTCGCCGATGCTCGGGCAGGCGTAACCCGACTCGGCCTTGGCGCCGTTCCAGTGGAACAACGATAGCGTCTGGCCGGCGCCGTAGACATAACCCAGGCTGGTGCCGAGTTTGGTGTCGGCAGGCGTGTCCGGCAGGGCTTTCAAGTCATCGGCGAACGCGGCGTACTGGCTGTGCAGCAGCTCCTTGTAGAGCAGGACGAATTGCGCGGTGGACTTTTCGGTGTCGCTGATGCCCTGACCGATCTGCTGGCGCAGCAGCGGCGCATCGGCCACCTTGCCCAGCAGGATAAGACGCACCTGAGCGGACGTGATCGGCGAATCGCTGGCGAACACCTTCGTCAGTTGCCCGCTGCGCTCGTAATTCATCGCCAGCGCCAGTTCCAACTGCTCGCGCTGCAAGGGTTGCTGCGCCAGCGGCAGCAATTTCAGCCACAGAGCCTGGGCGGCAGGCAGGTCGTTGCCGGCTTCCAGAGCGAGGCCGCGCAGGGTCTGTTGGCTGAAAACGAGGTAATCCAGTTTTTCGGGGACGTCGTTCGGCAGGCGTTTCAGCGCTTCGGCCGGATTTTTGTCGACGTAGAACGCGAAAGCGGCCTGCAAGTAATCGAACATCGCCGGTTGCGCCGCAAACAGGGCTTTTTGCCCGTCGAGCTGCTCGCGGGTCAACCGGTTCGGCAGGTCCGGGCGCATGATCATCAGGTCATGGGTCGCGGTCATCAAAGGCGATGGCGTGGCGCCGGTCAGGGCGGTCAGCAGTTTGTTGTCGGCTTCCTGAATCAACGCTTCCGGCGGAGCGGATGCGCGGGCGTCGCCAGCTTCCGTCAGTTGCCAGGCGTAATCGGCGGCCAGTTTATCGGTGTCTCCCGCCAGCCAGTGGACCCGGCGCAGAAGTCCGGTGGCGGAGCGGCTGTAGCGGCCGTCGGGGTAAGCGCTGAGGTACCGCTCGATGGCTTGCCCGACGCCGGCATAGGCGGTGCGATCGTGGTCTTCCTTCAGGCTGCCGTATTCGTCGAACGCATCCTGCTGCGCGGCGTTGAGCCGGGTGCGGGCGACCATGTAAAGCGCCGTTTCCTTGAGCCACGGTTGTGTGCTTTGGGCGAGGGTGTTGAATCCGGTCTCCGCATCGCTGAAGCGCCCGCTGTAGAAGTCCGATGCGGCGCGAAGGTAGGCAACGAAGGCCTTGGCTTCAGACGACTGAACATCGGGCGGCAACAGGCTGGCCTGTTTGTCCGCCTCCCAGGTGCACGCGTCCAGCAGTTGCAGGCGGGCGCGGGCCAAGGATTGGCGCTCGGTGGCGGACAGCCCTGCGGTGTCGAGCAATTGGCCGATGAAATCAGCGGCGCTCTCGTCGCGGTTACTGCGGCAGCGGCTGCCTTCACCTTGCAGGAAGGCCTGGCCTGCGGTGTCGTTGCTGTCGCGGCTGAGGCCGAGCTTGCCCAGCAGGTCGGCCATGGCAGCGGCGCCCGATTCTTCGCTTTCGTCGCCCTCGATCTCTTCGTTGGCCAACCTGAATGCCGCAAACGGCACCGCGCCATAGCCCTCGGCCAGCTCCTGCTCGGTCAACGCGTTGGGCTGGAGCGTCAGCGCCTTCTGATCGGCGAGGAGCAGGCGCAGGTTGACCCGACTGTCATTGCCGGGCGTAAGGAAGGGCAGGTTGTTGCAGACGTCCAGCGAATCGCGCAACAGCGACCAGTTGGGGTAGCAGGAGTCATCACTGCTGGCATGGGCCTGGCCGCCCATCGTCGCGCCAATGATCAAAGCAAGAGGAGTCAGGGAGCGGATACGCATGAACAATCCTTGATTTCGCTACGTAAGAAGAGGGTGAGCACGGGGAATGATACAGGGTGTTTCGCCTGATCCACTGAGGGCCACTGGCGCCTGTATAAAAAATTATTTTCAGATTCATGTGAGGTAAACCCCGTCGGCATCCGTGTAGTGAGAATCAGATGCGTTTCGTAACGGGCGCATCGCTTCTCGACGCCTCAGGTTCTTGCTTCCATGACAGCTCAATCCGGTTTTCGCGTGCCCGCTTTTCCCGTGCTTCGTCCTGCATCGTTGTTGGGCATGTGTTCAGCCACGGCGCTGTTGTGCTCGCTGGGTATGAGTCCCGTTGCCGGGGCTGAAGAAATGCAGCTGGACGCGGTCAATATCGACGCCACGTCCCAGCCGGAGGTCAGCGAGACCGAGCACAGCCGCGACAGCTATCAGGCGCGCAAGGCGACCGTGGCCACGCGCACCGAAGCACCGTTGGTGGAAGTGCCCCAGAGCGTCAACGTGGTGACAAACCGGGTCATCGAAGACCGCCAGCCGTCCAGCCTGGACGAGGCGATCAACGCGGTCAGCGGGGTCAAGCCGGGCAACACCCTGGGCGGCACCCAGGACGCGATTCAGAAGCGCGGTTTTGGCACCAACCGCGACAACTCGATCATGCGCGACGGCATGCAATCGGTGCGCGCGCGCAATTTCACCCCGACCACCGAGCGCATTGAAGTGCTCAAGGGGCCGGCGTCGATGCTCTACGGCGTGCAGGACCCGGGCGGCGTGATCAACGTTGTGACAAAGAAACCGGAGTTGGTCGAGGCCCGTTCCATTTCTGCGTTCGGCAGCAGCTTTGGCGGCGGCGGCGAGCAGATCGACCTGACCGGCCCGATCGGCACCAACGGCCTGGCCTACCGGGTGATCGCCGACAAGCAGAATTACGATTACTGGCGCAATTTCGGCAGCATCGATCAGTCGGTCATCGCCCCTTCGCTGGCCTGGTACGGCGACGACACTACGGTGTCGGTCGCCTACGAGCACATGGAGTATTCGGTACCGTTCGACCGTGGCACGCAGATCAACCCCAAGACCGGCAAGGTGCTGGACATCCCGCGCAGCCGCCGTCTGGACGAGCCGTTCAACGTCACCACCGGGCGCTCCGATTCCCTCGACCTGCGCATGGACCATCGCCTCAACGACACCTGGACCCTGCGCACCGGCTACGCTTACAGCCGCAATTACTACAACGACTACCAGTCGCGCTTCATTTCGGCCAACTACAACACCGGCGCCGTCACCCGTCGCGGTGACGCCACCCGCGATGCGGTGCAGTTCGCCCATACCGCCACCGTCAGCGCGCTCGGCAATCTGTACTGGGGCGATGTGCGCCACGAAGTGCTGATTGGCGCCGATTACATGAAGAACGACCGCGACCTGGGCGACCTGTACCGCAGTGCCAACAAGGTCGACTTCAATTACAACGCCCCGGTGTACGGCGTCACTCAGCAACCGACTACGGCCAATGCCGCCCAGAGCGACCAGACCGATCACCTGCGCACCCATGCGTTCTTTGTTCAGGACGCGATGCACCTGGGCGAGAAGTGGATTCTGCAGACCGGCCTGCGTTATGACGCGTTCGACGAGCTGACCGGCAAGGGCCGGCCGTTCGTGGTTGGCGCCGATGTGAAGGACAGCAAAGTGGTGCCCCGCGTCGGGCTGGTGTACCTGATCCAGCCGGACTGGTCGGTGTACGGCAGCTACACCGAGTCGTTCCGCCCGAACACGTCGATTGCCTCACCGATCGGCGACCTGCCGCCGGAGGAGGGCAAGGCTTACGAAATCGGCACCAAGTTCCAGAACGACGCGATCACCGCGACAGTGGCGCTGTTCAATATCAACAAGCAGAACGTGCAGACCAGTGAAGCGTGCGGCACCGAGACTTGCACGCGAGTATCCGGGGAGGTGCGCTCGCGCGGGCTGGAAGCTGACATCACCGGGCAGTTGAACGAGTTCTGGAGTATCACCGGCAGTTACGCCTACACCGACACCAAAGTGCTGGAGGACCCGATACTCAAGGGTGAGCCGCTGGATGGTGTGTCGAAGCACACCGGCGCGGTGTATCTGACCCGTGACTTCGGCCACGTCGGCGTGGGTGATTTGCGCGCGGGTGCCGGTGCACGGTTTGCAAGCCGCTGGGGTGTCAACGATGGCGCGGGGAAGGAGTATTACCTGCCGTCGTCGAAAGTCGCCGATGCGTTTGTGGCTTATAAAGTGAAGTTGGATGAGCGTGATGTGACGTTGCAGTTGAATCTGAAGAATGTGTTCGACGAGAAGTATTACACCTCGGCGAGTGGGCTGGGATCGCCGGCTATTTCCATCGGCGAGCCGAGGCAGTTGGTGGCGCGGGTGAAGCTGGATTTTTGATTTTTCAGGTTTAAGGTCAAGATCAAGATCAAGATCAAGATCAAGATCAAGATCAAGATCAAGGGCGTCTGCCTGGGGGCAGACTGTTTCGCCTTCGGCGAGTTACTTTTAAAAAGCACTAAAAGTAACCAAAAGTGCCTGCTCTCGGTTGGGCCCTTCCTTCGTCAGGGTTCCTTCACTCCGGTCACGCTCCGTGGGCCCGCGCCGAACGGACATCCATGTCCTGACGGCGCTCTCGCCGCATCCATGCGGCTCGGCCCACTGCGCTAGACCTGCGTTCAGCCTGCACCCAAGTCGCGCTTGGTGGTGACTGGGCTTTTTGCGTAGGAAGATCAAAAGCGTAGAGCAGATCAACGGCTTCCCGGCTGAAGCCGGTCCTACGAAGTGTACGCAGTGCTTTTAAACTGCTGAACATTATGCAGGGCCAGGATCACTGCATGGAGCAATTGCCGCATGCATCCGGGGTGATGACTAAGGTACCGGTGCGGCTTGAGGCATTCGACCTTTCCGGCTAAATGGTTTTCTAGCTCAGGCGTAGGCTTTCGGTAAATTCAAACCCGCATTGGAGGCAGCTACCGCTCTTTGCGAAGGACTGAGGTAATAAATGGATCTTTTAAAAAACGTTCCAAGTTGGGATGACGTGGAGCGAAACCTCGATCATAGATTCAACGAGATAAATCAGAGCATCGATCATGGTTTGCAAAGCGCAAACGATAGCTGGGACGGATTCACTCGTCGTATCGGCAGTGCCGCTACGACGGCTTACGGCTACGCGGGCGGCAGCCACATTGACTCTTTACGGCTCGCAGTGGCCATGTCTTACCCGATTGTTCATGCTGACCTGACGCGAAAGTGGGCATCGATCGAAATCGAAAAGATTTTTCCGGTCTTGATGCAGTTAATTCGAGAAGTCGTAATGATAGTGGGTGGGAGCGTCGCGGTCGGGACCCTTGCAGGCGGCATCGCAGGGTCGATGGCGTTTGGTGCAGGCGCGGCGCCTGGAGCCATGATCGGTGGGAGCATTGGCTTGCAGGTGGGCAACCTAATCCTGACGGCTCTCGGCTTGGCAGCCATAAGTGAATACTTTTGCCGGGGACTAAATCCAGTGTTTGGTGGGACAGGAAACGCCACGCAGTGAGAGCTGCTTCAACGACTGCCCACCTCCGCGTTTAAAAACACGATAAGGCTTGGCCAATGAATAACATTGCATTTTTGATAGTCCACGGAAAACTCACCATCGGCGACCGAACATTCGATCTACCGCATCCTGTAGAAGAGGCACTTACTTATCATGATTTGATTGTCGTTCGCGCCGAACCTCCAGCCGGTGTCATTTTCAACAGGAATGTCTATGGGATTAGCCATGAGGGCGAAGTTCTCTGGCAGATAGAAGAAAGCCCCCATGGAACTCAAGAAGACAAGCCGTATGTGAATATCAACATAGGCCAGAACCACGATCTTATTGCGGGCAACTGGAATGGAGTGAGTTATTCCGTGAACCCTGATAATGGAAAAATCACGGTTGTATCGTTCGACAAATAGTCAGACGGTCATAATGCGCATCCCTGATCCCGATCGCCTCACGCCCTGCGTCCCGCAGGCGCTGCGCACTCAAGCCTGGAGAAGTGACGCGGAGCGTGGGGACGATCACACGCCAACGGATTTCGGTGCGCCGAAGATCCTGATCGCTGCCGAGATCCACTGTAGGAGCCGGCTTGCTGGCGAATGCGGTAGGTCAGAACCGAAGGCGTCGACTGACGAAACCCGTTCGCCAGCAAGCCCGCTCCTACAAATCGGTGATCTTCACTGCCGCCGTTGTTATCCGCGCAGGCAGCTTCAAATGCGCACACAACCCACCCCCTTCGCGGTTGGTCAGGCTCAACGTGCCGCCCAGTGCAATCGTCAATTGCTGCGCGATCGCCAAGCCGAGCCCGGTGCCTCCGGTGTCGCGGTTGCGTGAGCTTTCGACGCGGTAGAAGGGTTTGATGACCTCGGATAATTCCCCTTCGGCAATCCCCGGCCCGCGGTCCAGCACGTGCAGCGACAGGCTATGGTAGGCGTGGGCGATCACTTTAATCTCCGCCGCTCCACCGAACTTCAACGCGTTATCGGTCAGGTTCACCAGCACCCGGCGCAGGGCGTGGGGGCGGGTGTCGATGACGGCGCCGGTCTTGCCGTTCAATTGCACGTCGCGGCCGACGTCCTGATAGTCGAACACCAGGCTGTCGAGGAATGAATCCATGTCCACACGCCGCGCGGTCTCGGTCGAGGTGTCCATGCTGCGCGCGTAGGCCACGCCTTCCTGGACCAGGTGCTGCATCTCGCTCAGGTCGCTCCACAACTTGTCCTTCTCGACGCCATCGTCCATGAACTCGGCGCGTAGCTTCATGCGGGTGATCGGGGTTTGCAGGTCGTGGGAGATCGCCGCCAGCAGTTGCATGCGCTCTTTCACGTAGGTTGAAATCCGTTGCTGCATGGTGTTGAACGCCACGGCGGCGAAGGCCACTTCGGTCGGGCCGCTTTCATCCAGGCGAATGCCTTCGCCATTCGGGTCGAGGTTGTCGACGGCGTGGGACAGTCGCGTCAGCGGGCGAATGGCCGTGCGTACGGCCAGCCAGGTGCAGACAAACAGCAGCACGAGTTGGCCGATCAACAACAACGGCAGCCAGGGTGAGAGCGGGGTGACCCGCGGGTGCATGTCAATCGTCAGCGGGCTCCCGTCTTTCAACGTCAGGTGCGCCTGATAGTGCAGTCGGGTGTCTGGGATGTCCGTGAAGGTCAGCGCGTAATCACGGCCAAGGCTGCGCTGCATGGAATGCACTGACATCGGCGCGTTGCTCATGTTCATCGGCGCGCCGGTCTCTCCGGCACCCAGGATGTAACGACAATTGGCGCTCTCAAAGCGCGGCAGCCAGGCTTGACGCTCGTCGGCTGGCAAGCGTTCCAGAACGGCCACGGCGTTACTCAAGTCCCGTTCCAGATTACCCAGCATCAGCGTCATGGCGCTCTGGTAGCGCTCATAGAATTGCAGGCCGAACGACAGCCCGTGGGCCAGCACCAGGCTGATCAGAAAAATCAGCGAGAGCCGTGACGCCAGGGTGCGCGGCCATCCGAAGCTCAGCTTCATGGGCTTTCCCCGAGAATTTCCACGGCGTAAGTGAACACGTAACCCTCGTTGCGCACGGTCTTGATGTAGGCCGGGTCGCGGGCGTCGTCGGCCAGGCGCTGGCGCAGGCGGCTGACGAGCAAATCGATGGAACGGTCGAACAGATCGGCGTCACGGCCCTGGGTCAGGTTCAGCAGCTGATCGCGGCTCAAGACCCGTTGCGGGTGATCGAGGAAGGTGCGAAGCAGGCGGTATTCCGCGCCGCTGAGGGTGACCACTGTGCCTTGGGCGTCGAGCAAATGGCGGGCAGTGGTGTCCAGCTTCCATTTGCCGAAGGCCAGCAAACGCCCGGCTTCGCTGACGATCAGGTTCGGCGGCAGCATGCGGGTACGGCGCAGCACGGCATTGATCCGCGCCAGCAGTTCCCGGGCGGCGAAGGGTTTCACCAGATAATCGTCGGCGCCCATCTCCAGACCGATGATGCGATCGGTTTCGTCGCTGCGGGCGGTGAGCATGAGCACGGGCGTGGTCTTGTGCTTGCCGGTGCGCAGTTCGCGGCACAGCAGCAGGCCGTCGTCGCCCGGCATCATGATGTCGAGCACGATCAGGTCCACAGGCGTCGATTCCAGAAACGAACGCATCTGCCTGCCGTCCGCCACCACGGTGGTGCGCAGGCCGTTCTTCTTCAGGTAGTTGCCCACCAGCTCTCGGATCTCGCGATCGTCATCGACAATCAGAATGTGATCGACGTGCTCCATTGCCGCAGTTCCCGTATTCATGTGTGTGGCGCATCTTAACCAGTCGCGCGTGACTTGCCTGCCGGGCTTTGTATTCCAGTGTATCTGGCGCTGCCGGGCATACATGCGCATGCAAATAGCGGGTTTTTCGATGCGAATGTATCGCTGTGTATCTGCGGCGGGCTCTGACACGTCAGGATGATTTTCCGGCGGTTCGCGACACAAGCGAGATACCTGCGGGGCGTTCAATGGGACCCATCGAGACGACGGACACACACCTTCTCGAACCCCAACCGAACGACCCTTTGAATACCGGAGAACACCATGAACTGGAAGAACCTCAGCATCGCCACCCTGTTTGCCGCCCTGAGCCTCGGCGCTCTGACAGCCCAAGCCCAACCCGTTGCTCAAGCTCACACTTATATGTACGGCGATCACCTGGACATCGCCAAGGCGCTGTCCACCGAAGTCGACGCGAGCCCGACCTGTGGCGTGGTCAATGCCCACCTGCGCTACCTCGATTCCCAGGGTCAGCAACGGACCCTGAATTACGAGACCGTTGCCCAGAATTGCCCGCAGGACAACTAAGACGGGCAGGTGACGGCGACATGCAAGTGGGCGGTGATCGGGCGGCAGGAGTAAGCTGTGCTCCTTTTTGACTGCCCGCGCCTACGCGCCGAACAGGACCCTACGCCCGCAATGAGATCACCCGCTGCTTTCGCGCCACCGCCGTCGCTGTTTCTGCCCCTGACCGAAGAGGTGTGCAAAGGCCTGGCCGCGGGCGAATCGCTGGACGATTTTTTGAGTGAGGCGGGCAGGGCGCAACTCGCTGCGCTGATGCTGCTGCTCAATCTCAACGCGCTGGTCGCGCAAAACACCGCCGTCGAACAGCTCGAACGTATGCTCGATGATGTGCTGCGCGCGGCCGCTTCCGTTGAAGAAGCGGGCGGTCGTTTTGCCGATCTGGTGCGCGGCAGGTTCACCGTCGACCACCTGGCCGCAGGGCTCTCGGTGCTTGAAGTCGCCGGCGTCAGTCTGCTCGAAGACGCGGACGTCGAGCAGCAGGATTACCTCGACGGGGAAGGGCGGTGGGACTTCGGCTTTGGACTGCGTCATCGCGCCAAACTGGAACCCCTGACCCGCGAGGTGGTGATGCCGTCCGGCGACGTCCTGCACCTGAGTGATCAGCAGAGCCGGATCTTCGACGAGTTCAAGGTCTGCAACGAAGAGTCGTTCCACCTGCAGGCCTACGCCGGCGTGGGCAAGACGTACCTGCTGGCAAAGTTCTTCGAGGTGCTGGTCCCGGAAAAGACCTTGCTCATGGCGACCTTTCCGGGTCAAGTGGCCGCGCTTCAGGCGCGGGTGCGTCAGGCCAACCCCGACGCACGGATCAACGCCTGCACCTTCGGCCACATGGCCAACCTGCTGCTCAACCGCGACTTGACCGCTCGGGGCTGGCGCAATACCGACCTTCAGCGTTCCGGCGCCAGCTCGCTGGTCGATGACCGGCAAGTGGCGCAGTGGCTGAACCTGCAAGCCGTGGGCAAGCTGCACCCGCGGGATGTGGCGCGGGTCTGCCGCAGCACCGTGCACAGTTTCAGCCTGTCGCCGCTGGCCAACATTGAGGCGCGGCACTTGCCGTCGTTGGGCCACGCGGCGAGTCAGGCGGACATCGCCCTGCTGCTGGAATACAGCCGCCTGCTCTGGCGCGAAACGGTCAGGCCGTCCGCGCCGCACATTCGTCTGCCGATCCGCAACAGCCACCGGATCAAGTTTCTGGCGCTGACCAGCGAAGTCATCCCCGAGAACTACAGCCACATCATCATCGATGAAAGCCATGAGCTGACGGCGCCAATGGTGCAGATCCTCGATCGCAGTCCCCAGGCGGTCATTACGTTGGGCGACGAATTCCAGCAGCTCAGCGGCAAGACCCCGCGTCACGGCGGCTTCATTCGCCAGCGTTTCATGACCCAGTCGATTCGCGCCGGCAAGCAAATGGCCGACGTGCTCAACCCGATGATTCAGTTGCACCCCAGCGACATCAAAGAAGGCTTCGTCGGACGCGCGCCCCACCCGACACGGATCATCGGCCACGGCGTCATGCCGATTCCGGAAAAACCCACGACGATTCTGGTCGCCAACGAATGGGGCCTGTTCGCCTGGTTCAAGCGTCTGACCGAAGCGGGGGCACGTTTTCAGATGCCGCCGCGCACCCTTGAAAACCTCACGCTGTTCGTCAAAGGCCTGGACCTGCTCTATCGCGAAGACCTGCGCCCGCAACACCGGCTGATCTTCCGCTACGCCTATTGGGACGCGCTGGCCTCGGCCATGGGCGGCAGCCATGAATTCAAAGCCATGCACGAGTGGCTCGGCCAGGGCAACCGGCTGCAGGACTTCCTCGACACCACCCAGCGGTTCTGCAACGACCCGGCCGCGATCCTCAAACTGGCGAAAGTCGAAGACGTGAAAAACCAGGAATTCGACTCGGTGCTGCTCTCCCGCGACCTCATGCGCCCACCGCGCGAGGGCTCGACGCATTCACTGGCCAGCGTATGTTCCCTGCTCTACACCGCTAGCTCCCGCGCCCGGCACGAACTGCTGCTGCCGGGGAACATGAATGACTGGTTGCAGGATTTGGGGCGTAAGTAAACCGCGTTTCGTCAGTGCAGGCAGGGCCGTCCGGGAAAACGTATTCGCGGGCAAGCGCGCTCCTACAATGGAGATTCCGCCCGCCTCACAACTGACGTCGTGCGCAAGACCTGTAGGAGCGCGCTTGCCCGCGAAGAGGTCGGCACATTCGACATCGTAGTCGACCGATACGATGATTTCGCCAGCAAGCCGGCTCCTACGGAATCGTGTTCACGGTAGAGGATGGGCAGTGTCGAGCACCGTCAAAGGTGCGCTGTCACGCCACCCCGCCACTGCTTCGGACTCACGCCAAACCATCTTTTGAACGCCCGCGAGAACGCGCTGGTTTCCGAATAACCGAGCAGCGAGGCGAGTTGGGTGATGCTGAGGTTCTGTTGTTTCAGGTGATTCAGGGCCAGGTCCTGGCGGATCTGGTCGACCAGTTGCGTAAAGCTGATGCCGTGTTCGCGCAGTTTGCGTTGCAGGGTCCATTCGGACAGGCCCAGGGTGTGGGCGATGTCGTCCAGCGCCGGTTCGCCCAGATGCAGGGTGGCGAGGAGGGTCTGGCGGGCGCGGTCGAGGAGCGTTGCTTCTTGGCCGGTGCCTGTGCCGCTGCCGGTATCGCCCAGTTGACGGATCGCGTCCTTGATCAGCATCAGCAGGACCGGGTCGCTACCGGGCATGGCTTTGCCCACGACATCGTGTTTGGGAATCAGCAGTGAATTGCAGCCCTGCCTGAAACACACGTCAGCGTGAAACACGTCGCGGTGTTCGTGCCAGCCTTCGGGTTGGGCGTGTTCGAAGGCCACTTGCCGAGGTGCCCAGTTCGGGCCGAGCACGTGACGCACCAGGTTCAGCGCCATGCCCATGGTCAGCTCGGCGTCCTGGCGGCGTTCGTTGATCGCGCCGTGGCGGACCTGGTAATCGAAACGGTAGCACTCGCCTTGATCGACCAGTTCGATCAGCGTGCTGTGCTGGTGGAACGGGAAGGCGGCGGAGAAATTGATCAGCGCGTCTTCCAGCGTCGCCGAGCACAGGCCGATATAGCCCAGCAGGCCCAGCGCCTGGGGCCGGAATTGCTGCCCGTAACGCAGGCCGAAATTGTCGCAGCCGGTCTGACTCGCGGCTTCTTCCAGCACTTTGCAGTAGTTGGTCAGCGGCAGGCTCAGGGTCGGGTGCAGCAGCTGCTCGGGGTCGATGCCGGAGCGGCCGAACACCCGGTCCAGATCACCGCCGTGCTGCACGATAAAACCATCGAGCCCATTGGCTGCAGCCGACAGCACGCCGCGATTGCTGGCGGCGGGCGTGTTCGATGCGGCGGCGGGGGCGAGGGTCTGGAGCATGGGGGATGATGGCTCTGACGGTGTGTAGGCAGACCTTGCAAGCAAATGTCATACCTTGTTGCAGCCGCAGGCCTTGTCGGCGGGGAATCAACGGTCCTGTGGGAGTGACCGGGGTGGCGCTCCACCTTGCTCGCGAAGACTGCATTCCAGCCGCTGCATACTCGGCGAATGTATCGACCTCATCGCGAGCAAGCTCACTCCTACATGGGCATCGGTGCTACCTGGCGACCCATTCGGCGACCGGGTATTTGGGAAGTCTGGTGCCACGCCGGTCAGCAAACACAGGCAAAGCGTGACCTTCAATAAAGCACCGGGCCATTTTCACGCGCCACGGTGGCGCACCCCCGGCAGATACCCGAAAAACTTGACCGCAGACGACAATCCGCGCGCCGTACGGTCAAGCCTTGGCCTGCCAGCTGTGACTATGCTCGACGTCAGACAAATACCGTCGCCTGGCTACCGGGGTACACGCTCATGACTGCTTCACAACTCAAACCAACGTTGGGAACCCTGCATTTGTGGGGGCTGGCCGTGGGCCTGGTGATTTCCGGCGAATACTTTGGCTGGAGCTACGGCTGGGGCACCGCCGGGACGCTGGGCTTTCTGGTGACCACGCTGATGGTCGCGGTGATGTACACCTGCTTCATCTTCAGTTTCACCGAGCTGACCACCGCGATTCCCAACGCAGGCGGACCGTTTGCCTACAGCTTGCGCGCCTTCGGCGTGACCGGCGGGATGATCGCGGGCCTGGCGACGCTGATCGAATTCGTCTTCGCCCCGCCGGCCATCGCCATGGCCATTGGCGCCTACCTCAACGTGCAATTCCCGGCCCTTGATCCAAGGGTCGCGGCCATCGGCGCGTATTTCGTGTTCATGACCCTGAACATCCTGGGCGTGAGCATCGCAGCGACCTTCGAACTGGTGGTCACCATTCTGGCGGTGGCCGAACTGCTGGTGTTCATGGGCGTGGTCGCCCCGGGCTTCAGCTTCAGTAATTTCGTGCTGGGCGGCTGGGCCGGGTCCGACACCTTCGGGCTGCCGGCCATCAGCGGCATGTTCGCGGCGATCCCGTTTGCCATCTGGTTCTTCCTCGCCATCGAAGGCGCAGCCATGGCGGCGGAAGAAGCCAAAGACCCGAAACGCACCATTCCGCGTGCTTACGTGGGCGGCATTCTGACCCTGGTGGTGCTGGCGATCGGGGTGATGATCTTCGCCGGCGGCGTCGGCGACTGGCGCACCCTGGCGAACATCAATGACCCGCTGCCACAGGCAATGAAGGCCGTGGTCGGCGGCAACTCCAACTGGATGCACATGCTAGTGTGGATCGGCCTGTTCGGTCTGGTGGCGAGTTTCCACGGCATCATCCTCGGTTACTCGCGGCAGTTTTTCGCCCTGGCGCGGGCGGGCTTTCTGCCACCGAGCCTGGCGAAGCTGTCGCGCTTCCAGACCCCACACCGCGCCATCCTCGCGGGCGGTGTGATCGGCATCATCGCGATCCTCAGCGACGGCGTGATCAACCTGCAGGGCATGACGCTGACCGCCGCGATGATCACCATGTCGGTGTTTGGCGCTATCGTGATGTACATCATCAGCATGCTCAGCCTGTTCAAGTTGCGCCGCAGCGAACCGAACCTAGAGCGCAGCTTTCGTGCGCCGGGTTATCCGATCGTGCCGGGCATCGCCCTGGTGCTGGCGGTGGTGTGCCTCGTCGCCATGGTCTGGTTCAACCTGCTGATCTGCGCCATATTCATCTGCCTGATGGCCGTGGGCGCGCTGTTCTGCAAAATGGTCCGCGGGCGCAGTGCGTCGGTCACGGTCACCGGTTAATCACGCAGTTCCAATGAAGAGGTGTGCATGAGCTTTTCCCACAGCATCGGTGGCATGGTCTGGCGCTTCGACAGCCTGCGGGAACTCATGGCCAAGGCCAGCCCCGCACGCTCCGGCGACTTCCTCGCAGAAGTCGCCGCCAGCAGCGATGCCGAACGTGCGGCGGCGCAAATGGCCCTGGCCGATGTGCCGCTCAAGCGCTTCCTCACCGAGGCGCTGATTCCCTACGAAGAGGATGAAGTCACCCGCTTGATCGTCGACAGCCACGACCGCGCGGCCTTCGCCCCGGTCGGCCATCTTACGGTCGGCGGGTTTCGCGACTGGCTGCTGGGGGACGACGCCACCGAGGCCAGCCTCAAGGAGCTGGCGCCGGGGTTGACGCCGGAAATGGCGGCGGCGGTGTCGAAGATCATGCGCGTGCAGGATCTGGTGCTGGTGTCACAGAAGATTCGCGTCGTTACCCGCTTTCGCAACACCGTCGGCCTGCGTGGGCGCATGTCCACACGGCTGCAACCCAATCATCCTACCGACGACCCGGCCGGTATCGCCGCCAGCGTGCTTGACGGTCTGCTCTATGGCAACGGCGACGCCATGATCGGTATCAACCCGGCCACCGACAGCGTCAGCGCCATCAGCGAGCTGCTGAAGATGCTCGACGGCGTCATCCGTCATTACGAGATTCCCACCCAGTCCTGCGTGCTGACCCACGTCACGTCCTCGGTCGCGGCCATCGAAAAAGGGGTGCCGCTGGACCTGGTGTTCCAGTCCATCGCAGGCACCGAAGCGGCCAACAGCGGGTTTGGCATCAGCCTGGAAATCCTTCGTGAAGGCTATGAAGCGGGCCTCAGTCTCAAGCGCGGGGCTCTGGGCGACAACCTGATGTACTTCGAAACCGGTCAGGGCAGCGCCTTGTCGGCCAACGCTCACCACGGCGTCGATCAACAGACCTGCGAGGCCCGCGCCTACGCCGTCGCGCGGCATTTCAACCCGTTTCTGGTCAACACCGTGGTCGGCTTCATCGGCCCGGAATACCTGTACAACGGCAAGCAGATCATTCGCGCGGGCCTGGAAGATCACTTCTGCGGCAAGCTGCTCGGCGTGCCCATGGGGTGCGACATCTGCTACACCAACCACGCCGAAGCCGATCAGGACGACATGGACGTTTTGCTGACCTTGCTCGGCGTCGCCGGAATCAACTTCATCATGGGCATTCCGGGGTCTGACGACGTGATGCTAAATTACCAGACCACCTCGTTTCACGACGCTTTGTATGCCCGCAAGACCCTCGGCCTGCGCCCGGCGCCGGAGTTCGAGGAATGGCTGACGCGCATGGACATCCTGCGCCAGGATGACGGCGGCGTGCGGCTGGGGCAGGGCGTACCGCCGCTGTTCCGCAAGGCGCTGGCCCAATTGAATTAGTCGCTTGATCAGCAGTTGAGATAAGGGCCTGAGCCATGAGCGATGACAAGAAATCACCCGCACACGCGGATGCCTGGCAGCAGTTGCGCTCGCTGACCTCGGCGCGAATCGCCCTCGGGCATGCGGGCACGAGTTTGCCGACGGCGGCGCAGCTGGATTTCCAGTTCGCCCACGCCCAGGCCCGCGATGCCGTGCACCTGGCGTTCGATCACGGGGCGCTGGCCGAGCAACTCGCGAGCCGCTCCCGCGAGACGCTGACCCTGCAAAGCTCGGCCACCGACCGCCATATGTACCTGCAACGGCCTGATCTGGGGCGGCGTTTGTCCGAGGCGTCGGCTGCGCAACTGAAGGAGTACGCGGCGGCCCATCCTGACGGATTTGATCTGGCGCTGGTGGTCGCAGACGGCTTGTCTGCGCTGGCGGTGCAGCGTCACAGCCCGGCGATGCTGGAGCGTATTGACGAGATGGCGGCGGCGGAGGGCTGGAGCCTGGCGCCAGTGGTGCTGGTGGAACAGGGTCGCGTCGCCGTTGCCGATGAAATTGGCGCGCTGCTCAAGGCGCGCATGGTGGTGATCCTGATCGGCGAGCGGCCGGGCCTCAGCTCGCCGGACAGCCTCGGGCTGTATTTCACCTACGCACCGCGCGTGGGCCTGAACGACGCGGCGCGCAACTGCATTTCCAATGTGCGCCTTGAGGGGATGAGCTACGCCATGGCGGCGCACAAGTTGTTGTACCTGATGCGTGAGGCCTGGCGCCGGCAATTGTCCGGCGTGAACCTGAAAGACGACGCGCAAGTGCCGGTGCTGGAAGCGGGAGAGGGCAGCCGGCCGGGGAATTTTTTGCTGGGTGGGTGAATGTCTCAGACACTGCGGGGTTTTGTGGGACCGGCTTCAGCCGGGAGAGGCCAGTGCATTCGCTGCATCTCCACTGGCAGAGACACCGCTTTCCCGGCTAAAGCCGGTCATACATTTTAGGTCACAGCCAGTTTGACTGGATGCACGCGGTGCTTTTAGTAGGACCGGCTTCAGCCGGGAAGACGCCATCACATCCGCCGCATCTCCAGCGGCAGATACGCCAGCTTCACGCCCCTTCCCACACTCATTTGCTAGGCTGCTCTCACCACTTCCGAGAGCGCCGCCTTATGCCCACTGCCCATTCCGACACTGCCTGCACGCATTTCCTGCGCGAATTCTGGCTGGCCCTTGGCGGCGAGCCTCGCTATCTCGATCATCTTCAGATCACCGGCGAAGGCGCGCTGCCGTCAGCATTCCCGGTCACCGATTTCGCCACAGCCGCCATCGCTGCCGCGCACCTGGCGGTGGGCGAACTGATCGATCAGACCCACGGCACCTTGCCTCTGATCACCGTCGATCGGCGGCTGGCCTCGTTCTGGTTCAGCATCTCGCTCCAACCCCAAGGCTGGCTGCTGCCGGCGCTGTGGGATGCGGTGGCGGGGGATTACCGCGCGGCGGATGGCTGGATTCGTTTGCACACCAACGCACCGCACCATCGTCAGGCCGCTCTCGCCGTGCTGAAAACCGCCGCCGAGCGCGACGCGGTCGGTCAGGTGGTGCTGGGTTGGAAGACCCGTGAACTGGAACAGGCTGTGGTCGACAATCAGGGTTGCGCCGCCGCGATGGGCAGTGCGCTTGCCTGGCGCGAGCATCCCCAGGGTCGCGCCGTCGCTGCGGAACCTCTGTTGCATCGCACTGATGCGTCAGGGGGACCGGCTTCAGCCGGGAAGGGGGCGCATCCTTCAAGCCGCATCCGACCCGAATGGCGTGTGCCGCGCGAACGGCCCTTGCAAGGCATCCGCGTGCTCGACCTCACGCGCATTCTGGCCGGCCCGGTGGCGACGCGGTTTCTTGCCGGCTTCGGCGCCGAGGTCTTGCGCATCGATCCCCCTGGCTGGGACGAGCCGGGCACCGCGCCCGAAGTGGTGCTCGGCAAACGCTGCGCGCGGCTGAATTTGCGCGACCCTGCCGATCGCGCGGTGCTGGAGGGCTTGATCAGCGAAGCAGACGTGATGATTCACGGTTACCGCGCCGATGCCCTCGCGCGCCTTGGCCTCGGTGCTGAACGCCGCCGCCAGCTCAATCCCGGTCTGGTGGATGTCTCGCTGAACGCCTACGGCTGGACCGGCCCGTGGCGCGAGCGACGGGGTTTCGACAGCCTGGTGCAGATGAGTTGCGGCATCGCCGACGCCGGCAAGGTCGCAGCGGGCAGTGATCGGCCCGTGCCGCTGCCGGTGCAGGCGCTGGATCACGCCACGGGGTATTTGATGGCGGCGGCAGCGGTGCGCGGGTTGACTCAGCGACTGATCACCGGCAACGGCGTTCAAGTCCAGGCATCCCTGGCGCGCACCGCGTTATCGCTGATGTCGTTTGCCCCGACCGAGGCGCAGCCTTCAGCCCTACAGCCGTTGAATCCGAGCGATTATTCCGAAGACATCGAGCACACCGCCTGGGGACCGGCGCTGCGCCTCAAACCCGCCGGGCAGATCGACGGCACGCCGACCCACTGGGATTTACCGGCGAGCGCACTGGGCAGTGGCGACGCGAGATGGCTGTAACGCGTAACGGGTCGAACGCGCGTCAGCCACCCGCAATCATCAAATCCAGATTCTGCACTGCCGCCCCGGCCGCGCCTTTGCCGAGGTTGTCGAACACGGCGGCCAGCAACACGTGGCCATCGTTTTCAAACACCATCAGCCTCAAGTTATCCGTGCCGTTGAGCTGGCGCGGGTCGATCCCGGTCAGCGCGCGCGATTGCTCCATCGGCATCACTTCAACAAACCCGCTGCCCTGATAATGCTCCGCCAGCGCGGCATGCAGCGTCTTGCCGGTTACGGCGTGGGGCAGCAAGCGCGTTTGCAGCGCGATGGTCAGCACGATGCCCTGACGAAACGCGCCATAGGCCGGAACGAACACCGGCCGCTCGCTCAGCCCGCTGTACTGCTGGATTTCCGGGACGTGCTTGTGCGCCAGGCTAAGGCCGTAAATCTGAAACGGAATCGCCTGGGCCGCGTCCGGCCCTTCGAATTCATCGACACCGGCGCGGCCTTTGCCCGAATAGCCCGACACCGCGTTAATGCTGATCGGGTAGTCGCGCGGCAGCAGACCCGCCTCCAGCAACGGCCGCAACAAACCGATCGCCCCGGTGGGGTAGCAGCCGGGATTGCTGACGCGGCGGGCGGTGGCGATGCGTTGTTTCTGCGCTTCACTCATCTGCGCGAAACCGTAGACCCAGTCGGGGTGGGTGCGGTGCGCAGAGCTGGCGTCGATAACCCGCACGTCGGGATTGGTGATGCTCGCCGCTGCGTCCCGGGCAGCATCGTCAGGCAGGCACAGCACGGCAATGTCGCAGGCGTTGATCGCGGCGGCGCGGCTGGCCGGGTTTTTGCGATGCTCGGCCGGCAGCGTCACGACGTGCAGGTCGGTGCGGCCTTGCAGGCGCTGGTGAATCTGCAGGCCGGTGGTGCCTTGGTCGCCGTCGATGAAGATGATGGGCTGTGACATGGGTTTAGGTTTCCGCAGGAGGTCGTCAATGACCGACATCTTCGATTCTGCTCGCTGATAGCGAAAGTTGAATTTGATGACGGTACACTTCAGCTTTTCTGAAGGAAGGATTGGCCAGTGCGGGAAATCAGTCTGGATCGTTTGCGCACCCTGGTGGCCATCGCCGACCACGGTTCGTTTGCCGAAGCGGCGCGGGTGCTGAATCTCGCGCCGCCGACGGTCAGTCTGCACATCGCCGACCTCGAGCAACGGGTGGGCGGAACGTTGCTGTCGCGCACCCGCGGGCGGGTTCAGCCTTCGGCCATTGGTGACACCCTGATCGAGCGCGCGCGGCGCTTGCTGGCCGATGCCGAGCAGGCGCTGGAAGACGTCGAGCGTCAGGTCAAAGGGCTGGCCGGAAGGGTGCGACTCGGGGCGTCAACCGGCGTCATCGCGCAATTGCTGCCCCACGCGCTGGAAACCCTGGAGCAGTTGCATCCCGGCATCGACGTGCAGGTGGCGGTGCTGACGTCGCAACAGACCTTGCAAAAGCTCGCGGACGGCAGCCTGGACATCGGCGTGATTGCGCTGCCCCAGGCGCCGGTCAAGGGCCTGTCGATTCAGCCGTGGCGGCGCGACCCGGTGATGGCGTTTCTGCCGGCGCGCTGGGACTGTCCGCCGGTCATCACGCCGGCATGGCTCGCCGGTCAGCCGCTGATTCTCAACGACGCCACCACCCGTCTGTCCCGTCAGGTGGCAGAGTGGTTTGCCGGCGAGGGGCCGCAGCCGACGCCGCGCATTCAGCTCAATTACAACGATGCGATCAAGAGTCTGGTGGGGGCGGGCTACGGCGCGACGTTGCTGCCCCATGAGGCGTCCACCCCGGCGCCGGAAAGCCGCATTGTCATGCGTGCGTTGCAGCCGGCGTTGTGGCGGGAGTTGGGCATCGCGCACCGGGCCGGAAGCGTCGAACGCTCGACCGCGTATGTGCTGGCGGTGTTGCAGGAGCTGGAGGCGTTGTAGCTTTTTTTGGGGGGGAGCGGGTGCGGTCGCCGACCGGCCCATGATTTTGTCAGGCGCGGTCGGCGAGAACGGTGCGATCAGTCCGTCAGAACTTGAACGCCTGGCGCCCGATCAGCAGCCATTGGCCTTTCTGATTCTGCCAGACCTGAAAGTTTTCGATCTCGGTCGGCACGACCTTGCCACTGTTCACCGCCTCGGCCGAGAAGTGGTTGCGCACCAGGGCGACGTCGCCATTCATGTTGATTGTCTGGTTTTTCATTTCGAGGGTATTGAAACCGCTGCGACCGGTTTCGATGTCGGCGATGAACGCTTCCTTGTTCTGCACCTTGCCGCTGGAGTGTCCGTAGGTGACGTTGTCGGCCGTCAGCGCGCCCAGGGCGGCGATGTCTTTGTGCAGCATGGCCTGGGTCATTTTGTCGACGGCCTTGGCGACGTCTTGCTCATCGGCGGAGGGGGCTGCTGCGACGAAGCCTGAGAACAGGCACAAGAAGCCGAGGGTCAGTTTGAGTCTGGTCATGGGTGCATCCCTTTTTATTGTTGATGGAGCGTCATGCAGGAGCGGCTTTCGTTCGAAAGATGCTTTGTACGTCGTCGTACAACTGCGCCGCTCAGGCTAGCCCACAATGGGCGTGTTGGAAAGGGAGCGGTTGAAAGCGGACGCCGGCCGCGGCGCGGGGTGGTACAGGCCGGCGAAATACTGCTTTACTGAGGGCTCGGCGCGGCACGTTCAGGCGCTCGCTTTCGCGCCTGTGGCCGCTGAAATATCGATGAGGATGCGCACAGATGACCCGTCTCACCGCCAAAGACTTCGACCCGCAATTGCTTGAGCTTTACGACTACTACGTTCACGGCAAGATCAACCGCCGCGAGTTTCTCGATCGCGCCGCGGTGTTCGCCGTGGGCGGGCTTGCGGCGACGACGATTCTTGCCTCGCTGAGCCCCAATTACGCCTTGGCCGAGCAGGTCGAGTTCACCGACCCGGACATCATCGCCGAGTACATCACCTATCCGTCGCCCAAAGGTCACGGCCAGGTGCGCGGGTATCTGGTGCGGCCGGCGAAGGCTGACGGCAAAGTCGCCTCGGTGATGGTGGTGCATGAGAACCGCGGCCTTAATCCCTACATCGAAGACGTCGCACGCCGTGTGGCCAAAGCCGGGTTCATCGCTCTGGCGCCTGACGGTTTGTCCTCGGTCGGTGGCTACCCGGGCAATGACGACAAGGGTCGCGAGCTGCAGCAGAAGGTCGATCCGGAGAAGCTGATGAACGATTTCTTCGCCGGCATCGAGTGGTTGATGGCCCATCACGCTTCAACTGGCAAGGTCGGGATTACGGGGTTTTGTTACGGCGGAGGCGTCGCCAATGCCGCCGCTGTGGCCTATCCGGAGCTGGCGGCGGCGGTGCCGTTTTATGGCCGTCAACCCAAGGCTGAAGATGTCAGCCGGATCAAGGCGCCGTTGTTGTTGCATTACGCGGAGCTGGACAAGCCGATCACCGATGGTTGGCCGGCGTATGAGGCGGCATTGAAGGCGGCGGGGAAGACGTATGAGGCGCATATTTATAAGGGCGCCAACCATGGTTTTCATAACGATTCGACGCCGCGGTATGACGACGCTGCCGCGACATTGGCGTGGAGCCGGACGTTGGATTGGTTCAAGAAGTATCTGGTCTGAGGTGAGGCTGGGAGAAGATCAAGAGCGTCGGCCTGGGGGCAGACTGTTTCGCCTTCGGCGACTTACTTTTGAACAGCACCAAAAGTAAGCAAAAGTGCCTGCTCCTGGTTGGGCCCTTCCTTCGTCAGGGTTCCTTCACTCCGGTCTCGCTCCGTGGGCCCGCGCCGAACGGACATCCATGTCCTGACGGCGCTCTCGCCGCATCCATGCGGCTCGACCCACTGCGCGAGACCTGCGTTCAGCCTGCACCAAAGTCGCGATTGGTGTCGTCTGGACTTTTTGCGTACGAAGATCAAGATCAACAGCTTCCCGGCTAAAGCCGGTCCCACTGAAGGCACGCGCTGCTTTTAGTGGGACCGGCTTCAGCCGGGAAGAGGCCAGCGTGTTCGCCATCACTTTTGTTGATCGTTCCTCACTCTCCGCGTGGGAATGCATCCCCTGACGCTCTGCGTCACCGGTCTGGCTGAAGGAACGCGCACTCATTGTAGGACCGGCTTTAGCCGGGAAGAGGCCAGTGTGTTCGCCATCACTTTTGTTGATCGTTCCTCACGCTCCGCGTGGGAATGCATCCCCTGACGCTCCGCGGCACCGGTCTGGCTGAAGGAACGCGCACTCATTGTGGGACCGGCTTTAGCCGGGAAGAGGCCAGTGTGTTCGCCATCACTTTCGCGGTATGCCACCCGACGCCTTCCCGGCTAAAGCCGGTCCCACTGGGTGGTCGCGGTTTGGCGGGAGGCACCAAAACCCTGCACGCAGTGCCTCTTTGAAGCGCATGGTGGCTGCTCCAATAATCTGAAAACAACCCGCACCCCACGTCAGCAGGGGACTTCCACCCCCATGGCCCGGCTTTTGCTTTTGTTGAATCCAAACTTGGATACAAGATGGAAGCCTCCCATGCACGACCTCCCAAACGCTCATTTCGGCTGGACAATCAACGAGTGGCTGAATGCCTATCAGACCGGGCAGTTGTCGCCTGAAGTCCTGCTTTCGCTCTCCAGCGCCTACCCGGAAACCGACACCGCGTGGATCGCCCGGGCCAGTCAGGCGCAGCTCGGTGAGCAGCTCGATGCCCTCGCTGAGCGTCTTGCCGCGGTCAACGGCGACATCACTCAACTGCCGTTGTACGGCGTGCCGTTCGCGATCAAGGACAACATCGACGCAGCCGGCTGGCCGACGACGGCGGCGTGCCCGGAGTTTGCCTACACAGCGAGCAAAGACGCGACCGTGGTTGCCCGACTTCGCGCAGCGGGGGCGATCTTGATGGGCAAGACCAACCTGGATCAGTTCGCCACCGGCCTGGTCGGCACCCGCTCGCCCTACGGCGCCGTGCCCAACAGCTTCAACCCTGATTACGTCAGCGGCGGCTCCAGCTCCGGGTCTGCATCGGTGGTGGCGCGGGGGCTGGTGGCGTTTTCTCTGGGCACCGACACCGCCGGCTCGGGTCGGGTGCCCGCCGGGTTCAATAACATCGTCGGCCTGAAACCGACCAAGGGCCGTTTGCCCAACACCGGACTGGTGCCAGCGTGCAAGACGGTGGACTGCGTTTCCATCTTCGCGCTGACCGTGGACGACGCGCAGAAGGTCGCCGGCCTGGCCGAAGGCTTCGATGGCGACGACGCCTATTCCCGCCACAACCCGGGCACGGCACCGGTGGGTTTTCGCGTCGCGATGAAGCTGGCGGTGCCGGACACCCTGGAGTTCTTCGGCGATACGCAAAATCAAGCTGTGTTCGAACAGGCGCTGCATCGCTTGAGCGACATGGGCGCCGAGATCACCCGCATCGATTTCGCCCCGTTCAAGGCCCTGGCCGAGCAGTTGTATTACGGCCCGTGGGTTGCCGAACGCACAGTCGCTTTGACCACGATGCTGGAAACCAACCCCGACGCCATCAACCCGGTGGTGCGGGGCATTGTCGAAAGCGGCCTGGCTTACAGCGCCTGTGACGCCTACCGCGCCGAGTACCTGCGAGCCACGCTCAGCCGGCAGATCAACGACGCGTTGGCCGGTTTCGACGCACTGGTGGTGCCCACTTCCGCGACCCTGCGCACCCAGGGGGAAATGGCCGCCGAACCGGTGCTGTACAACTCGCAGTTCGGCTTCTACACCAACTTCACTAACCTGGCGGACCTCTCGGCCCTGGCATTGCCTGCCGGTATGCGCGCCGATGGCTTGCCTTCGGGAATCACGCTGATTGCGCCGGCCTGGCACGACACAGCGCTCGCTCAATTCGGCCAGCGCTGGCAGCAAAGCGTCGGTTTGCCGCTGGGCGCCACAGGTCGCTCACTCCCTGCGCCGACACTCTCGCCAGCGACTGCACCGCGCGGCAGCGTCCGCGTTGCCGTGGTGGGCGCACACCTGACCGGCATGCCGCTGAACGTTCAGCTCACGACACGCGATGCCGTGCTCGTTGAGCAGACGCTCACGGCAGGCGATTACCGGCTCTACGCCTTGCCCGGCACCGTGCCACCCAAGCCGGGGCTGGTGAAATCCGCAAGCGGTGCGTCGATCATCGTCGAGCTGTGGGACATCCCGTTGGCGCGCTTTGGCGAGTTTGTCGCCGAGATTCCCGCCCCACTGGGCATCGGCAACCTGACGCTGAAGGACGGCCGCAGCGTCAAGGGCTTCATCTGCGAACCCTGGGCGATTGATGACGCGCTGGACATCACCTCGTTCGGTGGCTGGCGCGCGTACATCGCCAGCCTGAAAAAGGCCTGACCTGACGCCTGACGCGGCCCCGAAACGCCGCCGCGTCAGGCGCAAAGATCACCCGACGGAGCACCCAGGCCATCATCCCTTCACAGACACCCAAACAGCGCCCGGACAACATGGCCGAGCGCATCTATCAGCAGGTCAAGGACGACATCTTCGAGTTCCGTCTGCTGCCGGGAGATCGCTTCAGCGAAGGCGAGGTGGCCGAGCGCGTGGCGGCAAGCCGCACGCCGGTGCGGCAGGCGCTGTATCGGCTGGAGCGCGAAGGCTATCTGGAGGTGTATTTCCGCAGCGGCTGGCGGGTGAGGGCGTTCGATTTCAACTATTTCGAAGAGCTTTACGATGTGCGCATCGTGCTGGAATGCGCGGCACTGGCGCGTCTGCAGGCGCTGGATCTGGAACTGCATCCGGTCATCGCCGAGCTGCAACACACCTGGCTCGTTGCGCCCTCCGAGCGCCTTGAAGACACCCAGCGGGTCTCAGCGCTGGACGAGCGTTTCCATTGCGCACTGTTGGAGGCGGCAGGCAACACCGAGATGGCACGCCTGCACCTGGAGATCACCGAGAAGATCCGCATCATTCGCCGCCTGGATTTCACCCAGGCGGCGCGCATTGAGGCCACCTACGACGAGCACGGTCAGATTCTCGACGCCGTGCTCAACCGCCAGACCGCGCAGGCCCAGCAGTTGCTGACTCGGCACATCGAAATCAGCAAGCAGGAAGTGCGCAAGATCACCCTGCACCGGCTCCACGTCGCCCGGCCATGAGCAGAGGTCTGCACCCCACATTAAAGGCAAACGACAAAGCACTCAGCGCGGATTGCGTCGCTCGGCCACTTCGGCCAACACCGCCAGGTCCATCTCGCCCTGACCGTGGTCAATGGCGTCCTGCAAGTGGGCGCGAATCATCTCGGCGCTCGGCATCTCCACTGAAACCTGGCTGGCCGCCGCCAACACCAGATCCACGTCCTTGAGCCCCAGCACCGCCTTGAATGCCGCCGGCTCGTAGGTGCGTTCGCCGATCAGCGCGCCATACCCGGCGTACACCGGACCGGGAAAGATCGTCCCCGACGCCAGCTCCACCAGATCGGCGGATTTCAGACCGTGGCGGGTGACCAGCACAGCAGCCTCGCTCATCGCCTCGATGGCCGAAACCAGCATGAAATTCATGGCCAGTTTCATGGCGTTGGCGCTGGAGGGTTTGTCGCCCATTCGCCAGGTCTTGCTGCCGATCAGGTCGAACAGCGGCTGTACCTTGTCGATGGCCTGGGCAGCGCCGGCGGCCATGATATTCAGCTTCGCAGCGGCGGCCATGTTAGGTCGGCCCATCACCGGCGCGGCGATGTAGTCGATGCCCTGTGCGGCGTGCAGCTCGGCCAGCTCGTCGGCGAAGGTCACGGAAATGGTCGCCATGTTGATGTGGATCAGCGGGCCCTTGAGTGGCTTGAGCAGGCCGGAATCCAGCAGCACGCTGCGTAAGGCCTTGTCGTCGGCGAGCATGCTGAACACCACGTCGGCGGCGAACGCCTGGGCAGGGTCGGTGACCGCCGTGGCGCCTTGTTCGACCAGCGGCTGCGCCGCCTCGGGGGACCGGTTCCAGACCAGCAGTTCATGACCGCCTTTCAACAGATTGCCAGCCACGGCCTGACCCATATTGCCGAGGCCCAAAAAGCCGATTTTCATGGGGATGCGCTCCAGTAGACGATGGGAGTACAGCGCGAGAAAGCGCCGAACGGGGCGAGCAAGATCGTTCACGACCTGTGCAGCTCACCTTCGTGAAGCATGGGACCGCGTCACTCTAGCAGCGTGCCCGCCCATTCCACGTGACATCACGCATGCTCTGCCGCCTGTCGCGCCTCGCCGCGTATCACCAGACCGATGCCGACCCCCGAGACCGCCATGCCCAGGGCCATCAGCCACGACAACGGCTCGTCGAACATGGCCCAGGCCAGCAGCAGCGTCAGCGGCGGGCTGAGGTAAAGCACACTGGCGACGCGGGTCGGCGTGGCCCGGCGCAGGCACATCCAGTACAGACCGTAACCGCCGACCGTCGACACCGACGTCCACAGCACACTCATCGCAAAGCCGGCATTGGGGACGGGCGCGAGACTCCCGTGCAGTCCGGCAACGAGGGCAAACACGAAGGTCGAGACGAAGCACTGCACCCACAGGTTGGGCAGCAGGCCCAGCGCTTGCGGATCGGGGGAATGTTTTTGCCACAGCGTGGCGACCGCCAGCGACAGCATGCCCAACACCGGCAGGGCATAGGCCCATGGCGGTGCGGTGCCCCAGGCCAGGGCGTCGTGGGTCGCCAGCATCACGCCCGCCAGGCCGATGAGCAAGCCGATCCATACGCTGCGGGTCAATCGCTGGCGGAGCACCACGGCCGCCAGCACGGCCATGCCGATCGGCAGCAGGTCGGCGAACAGCGCCGCCAGCCCGGCGGGCACGCCAAGGGCAATCCCCTCGGTCACGCCGAACAGATAACCGGTCATGGCCAGCAGGCCGATGCCGGCGTTTTTCAGCAGCACGGCGGGCGGCGTCTGGCGCAGTTGTCGGGCGACGAAGGGGAAGAGCAACAGCGTGACCAGGAGGCAACGCCAGAACACCACCAACGACGCCGGCGCGTAATCGATGGAGAAGCGCGCACCAATGAAGCCCGAACTCCAGATGACCACCAGCCCGGCTTCCAGCAGCGGCAAGGGGATCGCCCGGTGTGGGGACGGAAGGGTGAGGCTCACGTTGGTCAGTTCGTTTGAAGTGTTCATGGACCCAACGTACTCAACCGCCGTAATCTAATAAATCAAAATAAACGACAGCAGTGCTTCGGGATACGTAAACCATGAGCGCCATTCTGGATATCGAACAGGTCCGCACCTTTCACGCCGTGGCGCGCATCGGCAAGTTCAGCGCGGCGGCGGAACAGCTGCACAAAAGCCCGGCGGCGGTCAGCGTGCATGTGCAGCGGCTGGAAGCGGTGGCGGGCGGGCGACTGCTCAATCGCGACAATCAGTCGGTGTCGCTGACGCCGCTGGGCAAGCGTTTTCTGACCTCCACTGCGGCGCTGCTGAGCGCTCACGATCACGTGCTGGCCGAACTGCAGGGCACGCAGCTGGCGGGACGCATCACCCTCGGGGTGCCGGATGAATACGCCACGCACCTGATTCGTGACGTGCTGCCGATTTTCACCGCCGCGTGGCCGAACATCGTCCTGGAGCTGAAGACTGCACCCAGCTTCATTCTGCGTGATCAGGTGCGGCGGGGGCGTCTGCAAGTGGCGGTCATCGCCTTGCCGGAAGGCGAGTTGGGCGTGGACGATCAACTGCTGGTGTCGACGACGCCGGTGTGGGTCGGCGCCGCACATCACGCCGGGGATTGGCCGGACCCGTTGCCCCTCGCCGTGCATGCCGCGCAATGCTCGTATCGGCAAGCGATGATCGAGTCGCTCAAACGCAGCGGCCACCGCATGCGCATCGTGCTCGAGAGCTCGTCCAATCAAGCGGTCAAGGCCTGTGTCGAAGCAGGTTTGGGCATCAGCGTGATCGACCGCGCCCGGGTCACCGACGGCATGCGCATCCTTGATGGCCTGCCGCTGATCGCCGACCACGACATCATCGTCGTGCGCTCGTCAGCCTCCCACGGCGATGACGCGGTGGATTTGCTGCGGCGGGCGATCGGGCAGTATTTCCGCCTCTGAGGGCGGCGCGGTTCAGTCCTCGGACCGCTCGCAGAAGCGCAGGCGGTTGCCGAACGGGTCAGCGATTTCCATGACCTTGCCCCAGTCCAGGTCCTGAATGCCGGGCCGTGAATAGCCGTAGTTTTTTGCCAGCAGTTCGCGCTGCAGTCCGGCGATGTCGCTGACCGGCACGAAGAGCGTCGAGCCTGGCGTTGCGTCGCCATGGTGTTCGGTCAGGTGGATAACCAGTTGGTCGCGACGGGCCTGGGCATACAGCGGCAGACCCGGTTCAAAGCGGTGCTCCCATTCCAGGCTGAAGCCGAGAAAATCCACGTAGAACTCTTTCGCCTTGGCTTCGGAAAAAATACGAATCAGCGGTATCGCCGGGGACATCTGCACAGGGGCTCACTCCTTGATGATCTGAGCGGGCGATTCTAGCCCAGACTTCATAAGGGCGGTGTTCACACAGGCCACTTCCCGGCTGAAGCCGGTCCCACTGAGGGATTGCATGCACCTGTAGGACTGGCTTTAGCCGGGAAGGCGTCGGATGCCACGCTGCAAAAATTGATGGTGTTCACACGGGCCTCTTCCCGGCTGAAGCCGGTCCCACTGAGGGATTGCATGCACCTGTAGGACTGGCTTTAGCCGGGAAGGCGTCATATGCCACGCTGCAAAAATTGATGGTGTTCACACAGGCCTCTTCCCGGCTAAAGCCGGTCCCACTAACGGACTGCGTGCACCTGTAGGACTGGCTTTAGCCGGGAAGGCGTCGGATGCCACGCTGCAAAAATTGATGGTGTGTACACAGGCGTCTTCCCGGCTGAAGCCGGTCCCTTTGAGGGATTGCATGCACCTGTAGGACTGGCTTTAGCCGGGAAGGCGTCGGATGCCACGCTGCAAAAATTGATGGTGTTCACACAGGCCTCTTCCCGGCTGAAGCCGGTCCCACTAACGGACTGCGTGCACCTGTAGGACTGGCTTTAGCCGGGAACGCGTCATATGCCACGCTGCAAAATTGATGGTGTTCACACGCGCCTCTTCCCGGCTGAAGCCGGTCTCACTAACGGACTGCGTGCACCTGTAGGACTGGCTTTAGCCGGGAAGGCGTCGGATGCCACGCCGGGAAATTGAGGGTGTTCATACAGGCCTCTTCCCGGCTGAAGCCGGTCCCATTGATACAGCGCGTGAACTGGGTAGGACTGACCGGAAATGGGTGCAGCAGAAACAAAAACGGCGCCGTGCTGAAGATCAGCAGCGGCGCGCGTCTGAGAAGCGGGGGGGTGAGGCGGATTAGCTGCGCAGGTCTTTCTTGATTTCGTCTTCGTCCTTGTGAGGCGCCGCGGTCGGCAGCTCTGCAGGGTAGAACTCGCCCTTCAGATTCAGTGCGGCGATGCGTGTCTTAAGCTTTTCGATGACCAGATCGATGTCCTGTTGGTCATCGAGATCGTCCACACGCAGCCACAGGTGCGGAAGATTTTCAAAGTACACGCCGTCGATTTCCACATCGGCGGTCATCTCGCGATCCTGGCGCCACAGGCACTTGCGGTGAACAGTCGCCGGGTCCTGTGGCCAGGTTTCCGACGTGGTCAGCCAGACCTCGTGGTAATCCTGCAGATCAATTTCTTCAACTTTGTCCAGTGGGATAAAAGTATTCACATATCACCTGTCAGCCAAGGGGATCGGGCGAGGTCGTTGCGCTGCAGACTGCCCCAGATCCCATACCGTTTCAAAAAGCGCATACCACTATGGCCGCCGTTTGGCGGACGAGTTCAACGCCCGCGCGCTATTGCCGCACGGCTACCCCTGTCAACTAGCGACGTTAATGCAGCGCCGGTTCGCGACTGAACGCATCGACCGCACGCACCAGCCCCTTGGCCGCCAGCGCCACCAGCTCGCCGCCTTTTTCTGGTGTGGCCAGCGCAGGGTCAGAACCCATGCGGCCATCGGGGAAGCGCGCGCGAAAATCCTTCGCCTCGCGGATCGGCCCTGAAGGGGCAATTTGCGGCGAGTAGTGCGCTGATTTGATCGAGTCCGGGTAGGCCCACTGGGTCACCGCGATCTCGGACGGCGTCGCGTGGGAGCCGTGGCCCACCGGAAACTGCCGATGGGCCAGTTCGCCAACGGCCTCAAGGTCCCACCAGTTGGTCAGCTTCAGGGCGAAGCCGGCAGAACGTCCGGCGAAACTGGCCTCCGCGTACAGCTCGGAAAACGCGGCCTCAATGGACGCGACGTTGCCGCCATGTCCGTTGAGGAAGAGGATTTTTTCAAACCCGTGCCCCGCCAGCGAGCGCGCCCAGTCACCAATGGCGGCGATGAACGTCGAGGGGCGCAGCGAGATCGTGCCGGGAAAGCCCAGATGGTGCTGGGCCATGCCGATGTTGAAGGTCGGCGCAATCAGGATATCGGCGCTCTTCTGCGCTTCATGGGCGATGATCTGCGGGCACATCCAGTCGGTGCCGAGCAGGCCGGTGGGGCCGTGTTGTTCGTTCGAACCGATGGGCACGACGACCGTGCGGCTGCGTTTGAGAAACTGCTCGATCTCGATCCATGTGGACTGGTGCAGAAGCATGTCAGGTGCTCTCCTCAAAAAAGTGGGCTTCAGAAAAGTGGTCTTCAGAAAAATGGGGCGAGCGAAAAATCAGTGTGCCCGCGATGCTATGGCGCGCACGTGGCGCCATCACCTCTCAGCACTCAAGCGGATTGGGCACAGGGAAAGCGCGCGATGAAACAGGTGCCCAGCTGCGCCGATGAGCTCACGGTCAAGGTGCCGTTGTGAGCGCTGGCGATCTGCGACGCGATGTACAGCCCAAGACCGAGGCCTTCGCCGCGCCCGCCCGCTTCGGACCGGGTGAATGGCTCGAACAGCAACGGCATCAGCCGTGGCGAGATGGGCGCGCCGCGATTCATGACGGAAATGATGACCTGATCGGATTCCTGCCAGATGTGCAGGTCAATCGGCGACGTGAGTGAACCATGGGTCACCGCGTTGCCCAGCAGATTGGACAGCAACTGGCTGATGCGCAGAGGGTCGCAGTACACACTCTCGGTGAGGTCGATGGCTTCGTTGAACGTCGCCTGCGGGTGCGAGGCGCGGATCTCGTCCACCGTCGCTTTCAGTACGTCGGTGAGATCGTCGGTGGCCTGGCACTTCACCGGAATGCCGCCACCCATACGGCCCCTGGCGAAGTCCAGCACGTTCTCGATCAGCGCGCCCATGCGGATCGAACTCTGCCGTATGGCAGCGACCAGCCCCTGGGAGCGCTTGTCTTCGGTTTTGGTCGCAAGCAGGTCGGCGCTCATGCGGATCGCACTCAACGGTGTACGCAGGTCGTGCCCCAGCACCGCCATGAATTGCTCGCGCAGCCGGCCGTTCTCATTGGCGTCGGTCAGCTCGGCGCGGACACTGTCCAGATGACCCTGTGTGTCCAGGCTCATGGCGATCAACTGCGCGAACAGGGTCAGCGTCTTGACGATGGCGGGATCAGTCAGATCGGCCGGTACCGAATCGATCGCGCACAGCGTGCCGAAGAAGCGGCCATCGGCCTGAACGATGGGGATCGAGATGTAGCTTTCCAGCCCGTAGGTGAGGGGCGTGTGATGAGTGGCGAAGTGCGGGTCGGCGCTGGCGTGGCCGAACACCACGGGCTGCTGATGCTGCCTGATCTCGTGGCAGATGGTCGACTCCAGCACCAGTTCGCCGCCCGGCTTGAGGCCGAAATTGATGGAGTCGTCGACGGCGCAGGCCACCCAGTGACTTTCCGTGACCCTGGCGATCGCGGCGAAGCGCATGCCCGTCATGTGCTTGACCATGCTCAGAATCACGGGCACAGCGGGGATTTCAAGGATCGCCTCAACATCCAAGGCAAACTCTGGGCGGGTCATTGGATCTGGCTCTGGGGGTAATAGAAGGGAGCGTATCTAAAATCGGCCAGCATGGCTAACCCCTCGGTCCCGCAAGCGAGGTGTCGACGCGGATTATTGAACCCTCGCGCCCATGGCGGGGTCGTTTTATGGGTGCCCCAAGGGCAAATGTCATTTGCGTCCCATGGGCTGTTTGCTGTTGGTCGACGTGGCGATACTTGTCAGTCTTATGTCCCTCGAAGCTTATGCTTCTCTAAAGCTCTCGGTTTCTCAGCGCTTTTTAATTCTTAAAACAATGGGCCCATGGATGGCCGCCGCGAGGTTGAACGATGATTGCGATGCACCGATTTGCACTGTTGATGACCACTGCTGCGATGCTCAGTGCCTGTGGCGAGACCGCCAAGCTGCCGTTTCAGGCCGGCGTAGGCGCTCAGCCGCAACTCCCCGAGCCCAACAGCACGCTGATTCCGACGGTGAAGGTGTCCAAGGCCGTCGGCTGGAAGGGTACCGACACGCCCAAGGCTGCCGAAGGCTTCAAGGTCAGCGCACTGGCCGAGAACCTCGATCACCCGCGCTGGCTGTACAGCCTGCCCAACGGCGACATCCTGGTCGCCGAAAGCAACAAGCCGCCCAAGCCTGAAGGCGCGACGGACGGCGGGCCGGGCGTAATGGCCTGGATCAAGCGCACCGCCACCGGGATCGTCATGAGCCGGGTCGGTGCCGAAGCCGAGAGCGCCAATCGCATCAGCATCCTGCGCGATGCCGACGGCGATGGCCGGGCGGAAATGAAGAAGGTGTTCATCAGCGGCTTGACGTCGCCATTCGGCATGGTGCTGGTGGGCAACGAGCTGTTCATCGCCAACGCCGACGCCGTGGTAAAGGTCCCGTACAACGACGGCCAGACCGAAAGCACGGCCACGCCGGTGAAAGTCACCGACCTGCCGGCAGGCATCAATCACCACTGGACCAAGAACATCATTGCCAACCGCGAAGGCACCAAGCTCTACGTCACCGTGGGCTCCAACAGCAACGTGGCCGAAAACGGTATGGAAGCCGAAGAGGGCCGTGCGGCGGTCTGGGAAGTGGACGTCAAGACCGGGCAAAAGCGCCTGTTCGCCAGCGGCCTGCGCAACCCCAACGGGCTGGCGTGGAAGCCGGGCAGTAACGAGCTGTGGACGGTGGTCAACGAACGTGACGAAATCGGCAGCGACCTGGTGCCGGATTACCTGACCTCGGTCAAGGACGGCGCGTTTTATGGCTGGCCGTGGAGCTATTACGGTAACCACGTCGACAGCCGCTTGCAGCCGCCGCGCCCGGACATGGTCGCCAAGGCCATCGCGCCGGATTACGCCCTCGGCACCCACGTCGCGCCGCTGGGCCTGACCTGGTCCGACCCGCGTGGCATGCCGGCCAAATTTGCTGACGGCGTATTCGTCGGCGAACACGGCTCGTGGAACCGCAATCCCCAGGCCGGCTATAAAGTCGTGTTCATCGGCTTCAAGGATGGCCGTCCGACCGGCCTGCCGGTGGACGTCCTGACCGGCTTCCTCAACGCCGACGGCGACGCACAGGGCCGTCCGGTCGGTGTGATCCTCGACAAGCAGGGCGCGTTGCTGGTCGCAGACGATGTGGGCAACAAGGTCTGGCGCGTCAGTCAGGCCAAGTGATGCCTTAGTAATAAACGGAAAATGCCGGTGATGATGACCGGCATTTTTCGTTTGGGGGGGCTATTTACCTTCTGACCGAGGCGTGCAAATCAGGTTGAACGTCCCTCCACCGCCTGGCGTCATATTTTTACGGGGGATGCGGCGTTCCTAGGGCGATCCGGCATTGTTGACGCATCGGTAAAGGTGTTTCTCAAAGTCCATATCATTCCTGAAATCGATAGTGAACATCACGGTAGGCGAGTTCTCTTTTTCCCGGAAGAGAGGAGGATGGCCCCGTACCGAATTTGCTTTTGAAGGACGCCACGCGATGAACATTTCAACCCTGCTGACCCTTGTCGCCGTGCTCTCCAGCGGTTTCTTCGCTACGGGTTCTGCTGTTGCAGCAGGCACCGCTTCAGCGGCGGACGCCGAGGCGTGCCATTTGCTGCCGGTGGTTGAAAGCCGCGTGCCGCTGCAGTCCTCCCAAAGCGTTGGTGTGCTGTACAGCGAAAACACCGTCGGCACCCTCGAATACCTTGAGCGTTATCACGCGGTGGCGCTGAAAGGCGTCAAAAATGGCGGGCTGGATTCGCGCATTCGCGAGGCGTTTGTCAGCAGTTCCGATCCGAAGCTGGCGATGGACTGGCTGAAAGGCTCGCTGCAGAAGCAGTTTGCGTCGGTGACCGTGTACGACAACCTCGATGCGCTGATGCAGGCGCGGCCGGAGGTGGTGGTCATGCTCGACACCTACAGCCGGCTGGTGTCCCAGCGTAACTCCCAAGTGGAAGCGCGTTTCATCGCGAAGTTCTACGACTCGAACCTGCAATACATCGGCAAGGCTGAAGGCCTCGGTGCGAAAGAGCTGACCTCGGTGTGGGTCCGCGGCAAGGCCGCGCCGGAGATCGCCGCTCAGATCAACCAGCAGCGCGACCTGCAGATCAATGCCCTGAAGCAGTTCGATGCTTCGCTCAAAGCGCTGGTGACCACAGGTAACTCGGCGGAAGTGGCGAGTAATTGATTGCTGCGTATTCCTCCAATTTTTGCGGTGTCAGATCCAATGCTTTCCCGGCTAAAGCCGGTCCTACAGACTGCACTCGGTGTTTAGTGGGACCGGCTTTAGCCGGGAAGAGGCCAGTGTAATCACCCTGGATTTTGCAGTGTGACAACCGACGCCTTCCCGGCTGAAGCCGGTCCTACAAGTTGAATGCGTCCCTACCAGGTGAATCCGGCCTGAGCCTATCCCCTGATGCAACAAAAAACCGCTGCGCCCTCCTCAAGGCGTCAGCGGTTTTTTTGTGGGGGCGGTTACTTGCCGTCAGGCAGCGCGTAGGCAATCACGTAATCACCGCGATCCTTCGACTGACGGGCGCCGCCAGCCGTGACGACGATGTATTGCTTGCCGGTCTTCGGCGATACATACGTCATCGGGCCGCCCTGGCTCCCTACCGGCAAGCGGGCTTTCCAGGCTTCTTCGCCGTTGGCGCTGTTGAACGCACGCAGGTAGTAATCCTGGGTGCCGGCGATGAACACTAACCCGCCTTGAGTCGACAGCGTGCCACCCAGCGTCGGCATGCCGATCGGCAGCGGCAGGTGCATTTTGATGCCCATCGGGCCGGTGTCCTGGACGGTGCCGACCGGCACCTGCCAGGCGATCTGTTGGGTCTTCATGTCGATGGCAGTCAAGGTGCCAAACGGCGGCGCCTGGCACGGGATGCCCGCCACGGACAGGAAGCGGTTTTTGTTGACGGCGTACGGCGTGCCTTTCAGTGGCACAGCGCCCATGCCGGTGTTCAATGCCTCACCGCCGGAGGCTGCGATGGCGTCCTTCAGCTGCGGCACCATCTGAATCCACAGGCCCAGGCGCATGTCATTGACGAAGATGAAGCCGTGAACCGGATCGGTCGACAGGCTGCCCCAGTTCATCCCGCCCAGTGATCCCGGAAAACTCAGGGAGACATCGGTGCCCGGCGCAGTGAACAGGCCGTCGTAGCGCATCTTCTTGAACGAGATCCGGCACAGCAACTGGTCGAACGGTGTGGCGCCCCACATGTCCGATTCGGTCAGCGTCTGCGCACCGATCTGCGGCATGCCGACCGATTTTGGCTGGGTCGGCGAATACGGTTCGTTAGGGATATTCGACGCCTTGACCGGGACTTCCGTCACTTTGGTCAGCGGCTGGCCGGTGTGTCGATCGAGGACGAAAATCTGCCCAGCCTTGGTACCGATCACAAGCGCCGGCACCTTGCTGCCATCAGGCTTGGCGAAGTCGATCAGGCTCGGCTGCATCGGCAGGTCGAAATCCCATAGGTCGTTATGGACCGTCTGATACACCCACTTCTGTACGCCGGTGGTGGCGTTCAATGCCAGCACCGATGCGCCGTACGTGTGGTCGAGCTCAGTGCGCTTGACGCCATAAATGTCGGTGGACGAGCTGCCCATCGGCAGGAACAGCGTGTTCATGGCTGGGTCGTAGGACATCGGCGCCCAACTGTTCGGCGTGCTACGCACGTAAGTCTTGTCAGCGGACGGCGCCTGTTTGTCTTCGGGATTGCCCGGATCGAACGCCCAGCGCATCTGCCCGGTGACCACGTCAAAGCCACGGATCACGCCGCCGGGCATGTCGGCCTGAACGTTGTCGGCCACGCGTCCGCCGACGACCACGGTGGTCCCGGCCATCAGCGGTGCCGATGACAGTTGATAGTAGGAATCGGGCACGTTGCCCAGGCCGGCTTTGAGGTGGACCTGGCCGTTGTTGCCGAAGCCCTGGCAAAACTCGCCGGTGTCGGCGTCCACGGCAATCAGCCGCGCATCGATGGTGTTGGTGAGCAGACGACGCTGGCAGTTGGCGCCAGCCGGCACAGCGACCGACGCCGCAGGCGTGCTGCCATCGGTGGGTGGCGCGACCGGGGCGCTGGCGTCGAAATAAGCCAGGCCTCGGCAGCGCTGCCACACGGCGGACTTGGCGTTGATGTCGTTCTTCCACAGCTGCTTGCCGGTGTCGGCGTCCAGCGCGATGACGTTGTTATGGGGCGTGCAGATGAACACCTTGTCGCCGACCTGCAGCGGGGTCATCTGGTCTTCGGCGCCGTTGCCGTCGCTGAGGGCGACGTCGCCGGTGTGGTAGGTCCAGGCCGGCACCAGCTTGCTGACGTTGTCGCGGTTGATCTGGTCCAGCGCGGCGAAGCGGCTGCCGCCTTCATCGTTGCCGTAATGCGCCCAGTCTTTCTGCGCGCGTGCCGGATCGACTTTGGTCAGTCCCGGGCCAGTCCCCGTTGGCGATACCGACGCATGGGGCTGAAACATGCCCCAGGCTCCGGCCACGATCGCCAACGCCAGCACACCGCTGGCGACGTAACCGCCGCGACCGGCTGCGAGGCCATTGGCCTTGCGCAGGGAAGGGTAGATCAGCGCGACCAGCAGGCTCAGCACCCCGAGGGCAAACAGGCGGGACACCAACGGCCAGAACACCAGCCCGGCGTCCACCAGCGCCCAGATCAGCGTCAGCAGCATCACCGCCGCAAATAGCCACGCGCCTGAAACGCGTGCTCTGAACAGCTGGATAGCCGAGACCATCAGGCCCAGACCGGCCAGCAGGAAGTACGCGCTGCCGCCCAGCGTGGCGAGGTAGCCGCCGCCCGCTGCGAAGAGTAATCCGAAAACCAGCACGCCCAGCGCGACGACCCGAATGGGCCAGCGGCTGACGGCTGCCGAAGAAGGTGAGTGATTCATGAGGCATTCCTGCTGACGCGAAGAAGGGCCGTGGACGACCGATCAAGTGAGGTGAGGGCGAGGGTTGAGAGCGTGGTTACTGCCGCAGTAGGTGTCTTGGGGCATTGTCCTTCGCTAATTAACTGTTTGGTTAATTTTGGCGAAGATAGCAAAAAACCGCAGGCGCTGCGTCAATTTGTCTCTGTTTGGGTAAGTCGGGGCGGGCGCCTCTCGGGGCTGGACGTGTCAGCGCTGCTGATCCATGAACATGCGTAAACGGTGTTGCAGGCGGTCAACTGCGGTGTCCATCCCAAGAAACGCGTCGACCGTCATCACTTGCCAGCGCTGACCTTCATCGCCGAAGACCACCTGATCGAACAGCCCGTCATCCACTTCAGCAACGAAAAACCAGGTGTCGAGCCCGTTGCTGCCCTGACCCGGGTAGACCTGCTTGTGAATGATGGAAGCGGTGTCGAGGACGATGCCGAATTCCTCCATAGTCTCCCGCACCGCGCATTCTTCTGGCGTCTCATCGCCCTCGCGCCCGCCGCCGGGCAGGTCCCACAGATTCGGCCAAGGAATCTCAGGTTTGTCATCGCGTTGATAAGTGAGCAGCGTGCCTTTGCACAGGATCGCGACTTTCGCGCCGGAGAAGGGAGGATGCTTGGACATGATTGCGCCTTCATGGAGTCAGTGCGGATAACCTAGCACTTCCTGGCTGGGGCATCCTCGTGCGCTATTGGGACTGACACACCGCAGTCAATCAGTGGGACCGGCTTCAGCCGGGAAGGCGTCAGCGGTCACTCTGCAAATTTGATGGTGTTCACGCCGGCCTCTTCCCGGCTAAAGCCAGTCCCACTAAAAGCATCGCGTGCATCCATCGGAATCGGTGTGGTCCCTATGAAACTGACACACCGCCGTCATTAGTGGGACCGGCTTCAGCCGGGAAGGCGTCAGTCGTCACCCTGAAAAAGTGATGCTGATCACGCTGGCCTTTTCCCGGCTAAAGCCAGTCCTACTAAAAGCATCGCGTGCATCCAGTGGTACTGAGGGTGTCCCGATGAAGCTGACACACCTCAGTCATCCAGTGGGACCGGCTTCAGCCGGGGAGGCGTCAGCGGTCACACTGCAAATTTGATGGTGTTCACGCTGACCTCTTCCCGGCTAAAGCCAGTCCCACTAAAAGCATCGCGTGCATCCAGCGGAATCGGTGTGGTCCCGATGAAACTGACACACCGCCGTCATCCAGTGGGACCGGCTTCAGACGGGAAGGCGTGAGCGGTCACACTGCAAATTTGATGGTGTTCATACTGACCTCTTCCCGGCTAAAGCCAGTCCTACTAAAAGCATCGCGTACATCCAGCGTCGCCGATGATGTCCCGATGAAACTGACACACCGCCGTCATTAGTGGGACCGGCTTCAGCCGGGAAGGCGTCAGTCGTCACACTGCAAAGTTGATGGTGTTCACGCTGACCTCTTCCCGGCTAAAGCCGGTCCCACTGAAAGCGTCGCGTGCATCCAGCGGAATCGGTGTGGGTCCCGATGAAACTGACACACCGCAGTCATCCAGTGGGACCGGCTTCAGCCGGGAAGGCGTCAGCGGTCACACTGCAAAGTTGATGGTGTTCACGCTGACCTCTTCCCGGCTAAAGCCAGTCCCACTAAAAGCATCGCGTGCATCCAGCGGAATCGGTGTGGTCCCGATGAAACTGACACACCGCCGTCACCTCGTAGGACCGGCTTCAGCCGGGAAGGCGTCAGCGGTCACTCTGCAAATTTGATGGTGTTCACGCCGGCCTCTTCCCGGCTAAAGCCAGTCCCACTAAAAGCATCGCGTTTATCCAGTGGCACTGAGGGTGTTTCGATGAAACTGACACACCTCAGTCATCCAGTGGGACCGGCTTCAGCCGGGAAGGCGTCAGCGGTCACACTGCAAATTTGATGGTGTTCATACTGACCTCTTCCCGGCTAAAGCCAGTCCCACTAAAAGCATCGCGTTTATCCAGTGGCACTGAGGGTGTTCCGATGAAACTGACACACCGCAGTCATTAGTGGGACCGGCTTCAGCCGGGAAGGCGTCAGCGGTCACACTGCAAAGTTGATGGTGTTCACGCTGACCTCTTCCCGGCTAAAGCCAGTCCCACTAAAAGCATCGCGTGCA
>NZ_JBTOPV010000026.1:0-59210 GCF_055284355.1 Pseudomonas sp. HP_01
GGCGGCGAACAGTGAGATCTGGTGGCAGACGCTGGTCTTTTCCCGGCTGAATGGAACCGGTCCCACGGAATCACCGCGTACTTTAGTGGGACCGGCTTTAGCCGGGAATGCATCGGTTGTTACACCGCAGGGCAATTGACGTACTGCAGATGCGCGCTTGCCCGCGAATGCGTAGGCACGTACGACCCTTATGCGTCGGATGTACTGGCCTCTTCGCGGGCAAGCGCGCTCCTACACTGATCGGCGGCGAGCAGTGAGATCTGGTGGTAGACGCTGGTCTTTTCCCGGCTGAATGGAACCGGTCCCACGGAATCACCGCATACTTTAGTGGTACCGGCTTTAGCCGGGAATGCGTCGGTTGTTACACCGCAGGGCAATTGGCGTACTGCAGATCTGTAGGAGCGCGCTTGCCCGCGAAGGCGTAGGCACGTACGACCGTTATGCGTCGGATGTACCGGCCTCTTCGCGGGCAAGCGCGCTCCTACACTGATCGGCGGTGAACAGTGAGATCTGGTGGCAGACGCCGGTCTTTTCCCGGCTAAAGCCGATCCTACTGACGCACTTCGATCATCCTGTAGGACTGACTTCAGCCAGAAAATCCTCGCGCACCAGCCCGTGCCGCTGCATCTTTTCGTTAAGTGTGCGGCGGGGGAGTTGCAGTTCGGTCATGACTGCCTTGATGTCGCCCCGGTGCCGTCTCAGTGCCGAGCGAATGCAGTGGGCTTCGAATGCTTCTTGCTGCGCCACCAACGATTGCCCTATCGGGGTCCCTTGCGCAGCGGGACCGTCCAGCCCCAGCCCCAGCACCTGGCGCTCGGCCGTATTCGCCAGCTCGCGCACGTTCCCCGGCCAGTCGTGGCTGAGCAGATGACTGAGTTGTTCACCGCTCAACGTCGGCACGCTGCGGCCGAGGCGCTCTGCCGCATTGCGCGCGAAGTGGCTGAACAGCATGGGGATGTCTTCCCGCCGTTCACGCAGCGGTGGCAGGCGCAACTCGGCGATGTTCAGCCGATACGCCAGATCCTCGCGGAAACGCCCGGCCCTGGCTTCGTCCAGCAGATCGGGCTTGGTCGCGGCAATGATGCGCACATCAATGTCGATGCTCTGGTTCGAACCCAGTCGCTCGATCCGCCGCTCCTGAATCACCCGCAGCAGCTTGACCTGCTGCGCCAGGGGCATGCTCTCGATCTCGTCGAGGAACACCGTGCCGCCGTGGGCATATTCCAGTTTGCCGATTCGCTTGCCTTGAGCGCCGGTAAACGCGCCGCTTTCGTGGCCGAACAGCTCGGCTTCGAACAACTGCTCCGGGATCGCCGCGCAGTTGACCGCAACGAACGGCTTGTCTGCCCGCGGACCGAAGTCATGCAGGCAACGCGCGACCATTTCCTTGCCGCTGCCGGTCTCGCCGCGAATCAGCACATTGACCGGCAATTGCGAGAGGTCCAAGACCTGCCGCCGCAATGTCTGCATCGTCGGCGACATGCCCAGCAGCGTTGCATCCAGGCGCGAGCGGTTGTCCGCCTGCTCATGCAGCGCGCGGTTTTCCAGCACCAGGGCACGTTTCTCCAATGCCCGCCGCAGACTGCCGAGCAGGGTTTCAGGGGTAAACGGCTTCTCCAGAAAGTCATAGACGCCATCGCGCATGGCGTCCACGGCCATCGGCACGTCACCGTGCCCGGTCAGCAAGATCACCGGCAAATCGCGATCTCGCCGCTGCAACTCGGCCAGCAACTGCAAGCCATCCATGCCAGGCATGCGCACATCGCTGAGGATCACGCCGGGGAAGTGCTCCGGCAGATGCGCCAGGCATTCCTCGGCACGGCTGAACAGGCGGACCTCGAACCCGGACAGCGAGAGCCATTGCTCCACCGCTTCCCGAATGGGGGCCTCGTCGTCCACCACGATTACCGAGTTCAGCATGGGGTGTCGGCCTCCGGGGCCTTGGTAAGACAGAAGAAAAACCGCGCGCCGTTGTTAATGTTTTCGGCGCTGAGCCGGCCGCCCAGTTCATGGACGATGGCAAACGAAACCGCAAGTCCCAGGCCCAGTCCATCGCCCACCGGTTTTGTGGTGAAAAACGGATCGAATACATTGGCCAGATGCTCTTCGGCAATTCCGCCGCCACTGTCGATCACCGAAACGCACCAGTGCTCGCTTTGCGCGTCGATGCGGATCTCCAGGCGCTTGAGCGGTTTGTCGCCCATCGCGTCCAGGGCGTTGCGCATCAGGTTGATCAGCACCTGTTCCAGCCGAATCGCGTCGCCGCGCACCCAGGCCGGACGCGTCAGGTCGAGCACGCAGCTGACGCGCTCTTCGCGAATCCGCGCGTCCAGTAACAGCAGCGCCTGATCGACCACGGTGGCGAGATCGAGGCGTTCGCGCAGGCCGCTGGGGCTTTTGCGGGCGAAAGTTTTCAGGTGGCCGGTGAGCGCAGCCATGCGTGTCAGTTGCTGATCCAGCAAGCTCAACGCCTTGTACGCATCGTCGACACGGCCATGCTCCAGCAACAGGCGCAGGGTCGCGAGTTGCATGCGTTGCGCCGTCAGCGGCTGGTTGATTTCGTGGGCGAGGGCGGCGGACATCTGGCCGAGCGCCGCCAGTTTGGTCGACTGCACCAGACCGTCCTGGGCGGTGTGCAGGTCCCGCGTGCGTTCGTCGACCAACCGCTCGAGCTCTTCGCGACTGCGCTGGCGCACCCGGCCAAGTCGCCAGCGCTGATACAGAAACAGCCCGAGGAACACCAGTGTCAGCCAGATGCCTGCCGCCGCAAGACCGGCATTGCGCTCGTCTTCACTGGCAGGCTGAGGTTTACGCAGCAGGTGCAGGGTCCAGCCCTCGCTTGGCAGCGGCATCGACTGCCACAAGAAATCGGCCTGCTCGGTCGGGGCGTCGACGCGGCTGAGCTGGCTGTTCTCGCCGAACGTACGCACCGGCTCCTGATGCAAGAGCGCCAGCGGCTGCTTGTCGTACTGACGCGTGCTGGCCAGTTCGGCGCGGTCTTGCTCTGTGAGAGGCCGCAGGGCCCGGTAGCGCCAGCCCGGCTGATTGGCGATGAAGACGATGCCCTTGGCGTCACTGACCAGCAGCAGGTCATCGTTTTGCGCCCAAGTGTGTTCCAGGTCCGGAAACTCCAGCTTGACCACCATGGCCCCGATGAACTGCCCAGCCTCGTCGCGCACCGCGTTCGACAGGAAGTAACCCGGGATGCCGCTGGTCACGCCGACGGCATAAAAGCGCCCGACGCCGGTGGCGCGGGTTTGCGTGAAGTAGGGACGGAAGCCGTAATTGTGGCCCACGTAGCTGCTCGGCAGACGCCAGTTGCTGGCGCCGACGGCAAGGCCGTTGCGGTCGAGCAGTTCGAGGGTGGAGGACCGGGCAGCGCCGTTGATCTGCTCCAGTTTGAGATTGAGCGCCTGGGTGGTGTCAGCGCTGACCGGCCCGCTCAGCGCCCCCCGCAGTTGCGGATCGAGGGCCAGAACAGCCGGCAGTGCCCGGTAGCGCTCGATCAGGGTTTGCAGCGTGTTGGCATACAGCGCCAGTCGATCCCTGGAACGTTCAGCGTCTTCTTCCAGGGCATGCCGCTGAGCTTGATGCATCGCCAGTGTCGCCGCAATGACGGCACCGGCGAGGATCAGCAACACGTAGAGCACAAGGCGGACGGAACGGGGCATGGGCATGACCTCCTTTCAGTGGCTGGCGCATTCGCCCCGAATTCCTGCCTTACAGCAAATTGAACGTCGTCTCTTTCACGTTCTCCGAATCCAGTCCGATCATCAGCTTGAACTCCCCAGCCTCGGCTGCGTACTTCAGCGACGGGTTGAAGAACTTCAGGTCTTCTTCGGTCAGGGTGAAGCTCACGGATTTCTCTTCGCCAGGGTTCAGCATAATCTTCTGGAAGTTCTTCAGCTCTTTGACCGGGCGGCTGATCGAGGCGGCGACGTCGCGCAGGTAAAGCTGGACCACGGTTTCCCCGGCGACCTTGCCGGTGTTCTTGACCATGACGCTGGCGGTCAGCTTGTCCTTGCGGGTCATCTTGTTGATCGACAGGGTGATGTCCGAGACGCTGAACTGCGTGTAGCTCAGGCCATAACCGAACGGGAACAGCGGGCTGGTCGGCTCTTCGAAGTAGTTCGAGGTGTAGTTCGAATCGTTCGGGCGGTACGGGCGACCGGTGTTCAGGTGGTTGTAGTAGGCCGGCACCTGACCCACGGAGCGCGGGAAGGTCATCGGCAGTTTGCCCGATGGGTTGTAGTCGCCGAACAGCACGTCAGCCAGGGCATTGCCGCCCTCGGTGCCGAGGAACCAGCTTTCCACCATGGCGTCGGCCAGCTCGTTTTCTTCACCCAGCGCCAGTGGCCGGCCGTTCATCAGCACCAGCACCAACGGTTTGCCGGTGGCTTTGAGCGCGCGGATCAGCTCACGTTGACGGCCCGGGATCACCAGGTCCACGCGGCTCGCCGCTTCGTGGGACATGTTGCGCGACTCACCGACCACCGCGACCACCACGTCCGCCTGCTGAGCGGCCTTGACGGCTTCGTCGATCATCTCCTGCTCGGGACGCGGGTCGATGGCGATCTGGTCGTCCATCTTGTTCAGGTAGGTAATGGCGTGCTGGTTGTCGGTGACGTTGGAGCCCAGCGCGTAGACCAGCTTGGCCTTGTCGCCGACCGCCGCTGCGATACCGTCGTAGGCATTGACGGTCTGACGCGCCAGACCGGCCGCCGACCAGCTGCCCATCATGTCCATCGAGCTTTTGGCCAACGGACCGATCACAGCGATGGTGCCTTGCTTCTTCAGCGGCAGGGTGTCGTTCTGGTTCTTCAGCAGTACGACGCTCTTGCGCGCGACATCGCGGGCTTCAGCGCGGTGCAAACGATTTTCGGCGTTACGGTCGGCCGGGTCATCCACTGCCGCGCCGATACGCAGGTACGGGTTGGCGAACAGGCCCATTTCCCACTTCGCGCCAAGCACCTCACGCACGGCATTGTCGACTTCTTTCTCCGACACTTCGCCGCTCTTCACCAGCCCCGGAAGCTCTTCGCCGTAGGCTTTGTCGTTCATGCTCAGGTCGACGCCGGCTTTGATCGCCAGCTTGGCGGCCTCGCGGAAGTCCTTGGCCACGCCGTGGTCGATCAATTCCTTGATCGCGCCGTGGTCGCTGACCGTCACGCCTTTGAAGCCCCAATCCCTGCGCAGCACGTCCTGCAGCAGCCAGGCGTTGGCGGTGGAAGGCACGCCGTTGATGGAATTGAGCGCGATCATCACGCCGCCGGCGCCAGCGTCAATCGACGCGCGGTACGGCGGCAGGTAGTCCTGCTGCATGCGCACCGGGCTCATGTCGACGGTGTTGTAATCGCGACCGCCCTCGACCGCGCCATACAGCGCGAAGTGTTTGACCACCGCCATGATGCTGTTGGGCGCCTGCATGCTGGTGCCCTGGAACGCGCGGGTCATGGTGGCGGAGATGCGCGACACCAGATACGTGTCTTCGCCGAAGCCTTCGGAGCTGCGGCCCCAGCGTGCGTCGCGGGTAATGTCGACCATCGGCGCGAAGGTCATGTCCACGCCGTCGGCCGCCGCTTCGATCGCCGAAACGCGACCGGTGCGGGTGATGGCGTTCATGTCCCAGGTCGACGCGAGACCCAGGCTGATCGGGAATACCGTGCGCTGGCCGTGGACGACATCGAAGGCGAAGAACATCGGGATCTTGTTGCGGCTGTGCCCGGCAGCGTCCTGCATGGCGCGGTTGTCCGGCAACACGACGGAGTTGAACGTGCCGCCGATGCGGCCTGCGGTGATTTCCTTGAGAATTTCCGGCTTGGGCATCTCCGGACCGATGCTGATCAGGCGCAGTTGACCGATCTTCTCGTCGAGGGTCATTTGCTTCATCAGGTTGGTGATGAATGCATTCTTGGCTGGCAGCGTGGAAGCGGTGCCGACGCCGTTGGTGGCGCTTTCGGCCCAGGCGGACTGACTGACCAGGCCGATGACGAGACTCAGTAAACACAGCTTATTCATGAATGGTTTTCTCAAGGCGTTGCCGGCAACTCGCGCGTAATACCGGTCAGCCATTGTTATAGGTGTCGAACCTTTGGTTTTTATTGTCGTCAGGACGGCAACGTTGCTGAACTCCTGCCTCATATGAGCATCAGTAGCGCAACGAGTTTTATCTGATTGTGGCCCTGCAATCCAGAGCCCTGACAACGCGATGGGGCAGGATTATGCCGGGGATCGTCCAGTTTGGCTAAAGTCATGACTGACAGGACTAATTATTGATGAGTACAGGGAGCACGCACGCCATGCAAACAGAGCGTTATGACCACAGCCGGGGCAGTCGTTACAAATTGTCACTGGTGTTGATGATGCTGCTGACAACACTGTTGTCCGGCTGCGGGATCAACAACATTCCGACCTACGACGAGCAGGTCAAGGCCGCTTGGGCGCAGGTGCAGAACCAGTATCAACGCCGCGCCGACCTGATCCCCAATCTGGTGGAAACAGTGAAGGGCTACGCCAAGCAAGAGCAGGACACCCTGACCGCCGTTATTGAGGCGCGGGCCAAGGCGACGTCGATTCAGGTGGACGCCAGCACCCTGAACGATCCGGCCAAGCTCAAGCAGTTCCAGGATGCACAGGGTCAGCTGACCGGCGCATTGAGCCGTTTGATGGTGGTCTCGGAACGCTATCCGGACCTGAAATCCAACCAGAACTTCCTCGCACTGCAGTCCCAGCTTGAAGGCACCGAGAACCGCATTGCGGTGGCGCGTCGCGACTTCATCACGTCGGTCGAGCGTTACAACACCGAGATCCGCACCTTCCCGGGCCGTCTGTGGCATACGGTGATGTACAGCGATCTGCCGGTGCGTCCGAACTTCGAAGCCACTGCCGCTGACGCTGACAAAGCGCCGCAAGTGAAGTTCTGATGGGACGCGCGCGCCGGGGAGTGCTGGTCGCGTTACTGACGATGTCGGTGGGTGTGTTTGCCCAGTGGGCTCAAGCCGACCTCACGTTTCCGCCGCTGACCGGGCGCGTCGTCGACACCGCCGGGATGATCGACGGCCCGAGCAAAGAGCATCTCGAACAGATGCTGCGCGCCCATGAAGAACTGACCACCGAGCAAGTGGTGGTGGTCACGTTGCCAGACCTTCAGGGCTCGACCATTGAAGACTACGGCTATCAGCTCGGTCGTCACTGGGGCATCGGGCAGAAGGGCAAGGACAACGGCGCCCTGTTGGTGGTCGCCCGGGACGAGCGCAAGGTGCGCATCGAAGTCGGTTACGGGCTGGAAGATCGACTGACGGATGCGCAGTCATCGGTGATCATCAATCAGATCATCACCCCGGCGTTCCGGAAGGGTGATTTCGTCGGCGGTATCAGCAAAGGCGCCGAAGCGATGGTGCAGGTGCTCGGCGGCGATCCTCTTGCCGAGCCCGCGGTCGGCGCGACCGGCAGCGCAGCGGCGAGCGAGGACGAAGGCGTCGACTGGAAAGTGACCCTGCTGTTTCTGGTGCTGTTCGTGGTCATCAGTTACATCAGCGCACGTTCCGGACGGGGCAGGTCCATCGGCTCCGGTGGCGGCGGTGGATTTGGCGGTTTCGGTTCTGGCGGCTCAGGCGGCTTCGGGTCAGGAGGGTCGGGCTCCGGCTCCGGCGGTATGCGCGGCGGCGGTGGTGGATTTGGCGGGGGCGGTGCCTCCGGTGGCTGGTAGTTGTTCGCTCAGGAAGGGTTTGCTTGCATGACATTGCTCAACAAAGACGAACAGCAACAAGTGGCCCACGCCATCGAGACCGTCGAGCGTCAGACCGACGCGGAGCTGGTGACGGTGCTGGCGACCAGTGCCGACGACTACACCTATGTGCCGCTGATCTGGGCCGGGGTTATCGCGCTGCTCGTGCCGGGGCTGATCAGCCTGCTGACGGGCTGGTTCAATGCCAATCATTTGCTGCTGGCGCAGGTTGTTACGTTCATCGTCGTGGCGCTGGTGTGCCGGCTGCCCGGCATCACCACGCGGCTGGTGCCTGTCCGCGTGCGGCACTGGCGGGCGGGCAATCTCGCCCGTCGGCAGTTTCTCGAACAGAACCTGCACGCCACCGCCAATGGCACCGGCGTGCTGATTTTTGTCAGCGAAGCCGAGCGCTATGTCGAGATCATCGTCGACGACGGCATCGCCCGGCGTGTGGACAACGAAGTCTGGCGCGCGATGGTCGAGACGTTCACCAAGCAGGTGAGGGAAGGCAGGATTCTGGAGGGGTTTGTCGGGTGCATTCGTTCGTGCGGCGACGTGCTGAGCGAGCAAGTGCCGGTGACCCAGGCGCGCAACGAGTTGCCGAACCGGTTGGTGGTTTTAGACTGAGTCGTACTTGATCGCTGCGGCGCAGATCTTGGCGGCCCATACGGCTCCCACAGAAGGGTATCGCTGTGCGACCGCGTGGTGTCAGGAAATGATCGTTCCCGCACCAAGCGTCTGGCTCACTCAACTGGAAATGGACTACGATCTGCGCAGCCATGGGCTGAACGCTGCTGGCCACTGTCGTGGGTTTGCCGATGCTTCTGGTGCCTACGCCAAACGAAATCGCGGATCTGCGGGCCAATGTTGTTTTTCTGGAAGCCCGAGGGGGCAAAATTCAGCTCACCCAGTGTGGCCCAAGCAGCAATAGGGTTTTGTGCACAACTAGACATCAAAGCGAACACCGCCAAAAATGGGGCTTTCGGGTGGGGCAAGGACGGCAATTGGATGATTCTGCAGGGTATTAACATGTGGTTAATTTTTTAATTTTTTTGTTTTTGAAAAACAGGGAGCTTTTATGTCTTTTGATGCGTTTATGAAGGTTGATGGTGTTGAGGGCGAGTCTCTTGATGATGGGCACAAAGGTTGGATTGAATTGCTTTCCTACCACTACAACGCCATGCAATCCATAAGTCAGACTGCCAGCTCCAGTGGTGGAGCTTCTGCTGGAGGGGTTTCCCTTGGCGATTTCCAGATCAGCAAATATCTGGATAGAGCCACCCCAAAGCTATTTGAGCTTTGCTGTAGAGGTTCCCATATCAAAAATGTGACTATTCGAATCCATCGTGCAGGAACTGAAAAATTCAAGTATCTGGACATCGTGCTTGAAGAGGTGCTGATTTCATTAGTAAGCGGGCAGGGGACCGACCAATCTGGTTTCCCTGTAGAAGTGGTCACCCTAAATTACGGTCGAATCAAATTTGAATATTCACAACAGCGTCGTGCTGATGGTGGTAGTGCCGGTATCGTGTCTGGTGGTTGGGACAGGACTGCTAACAAGCCATTTGCGTAAGGAAACGGATTAGGGATCAATATAGAAAACTGAAAAAAGCGTACGCTAAGAATCCGACTTGTCAGGTCAAGGCCATAGAGATGGAGCCTCGGGGGTTAGAAAACCCTAGTCTGGCGTGGTACCAGTAAGCCGACTTGACTGTGTAGAGGCTTTCCTCCGTTTCACGTTCCTTAACGTACGCTTTTTCCCAAGTTATGTGCGCCATCCGTGAGAGGTTAAAGTGCTCAAGCTATTTTCGTGAAAACCAGCGTATGGGTTCATACTGGGTAGGAATGCAACATGTGTGGAGAAACATACTTACAAGTGCAATCCAACCAACCGTATCATTGCCTTGAAGTATAGGTTTTAAGTCAGGAAAAATAATGTCGTACCCATATTCTACGGTACTCATGTGAAATGATCCAAAAAAGATAGTTAGAGATAAAAATATAATAAACCATTTCCATTTAAAATTTTTTCCCGAAAAATATCGCGATAAAATATATAAGGAGGAAAGCACTATCAAAGATAATAATAGGTATGAGATTGAAACATAAATATTATTTCCCATTGGACTTGTACTCCAGGTACATAGATCTACCTGTCACGCTATCACTGATGCCTTCAAATACAAGTGCCCTAGTACCCATTGTCTTATAAGCTCTCATATAATCTGTATTTATATACCTAAACAGACGCCAAGTGTCTGGCTTTAATACCATTCTGCTGACGCCATATGCAGAAAGTCCTAAGTCAACAGCACCATAGGCCATATCCCCTTCGAGTGTGTCGCCTAGTAGGCCCTGATAAGCTTTTCTAACAGGGCCTTGAGTGTCGGAACGATTTTCCAAGAGGTTGCGTCCGTTCTCATAGATATTATTAGAACCATGTGCCATCAGGGGAGCACCTACGAATAGGCACAGCGTACCTACTGAGCCGTAGCAGATTCCAGCTCCTGCTGCGATTTGAAATGCCCCGGCGATTACACCAATACCTTTCTGAGCAACCTCTAGTGACTGACTAAGCAGACTTTTTTGCTCATCCTTTATCTCTTTTAAACCATCTGAAGGGCTTTTTTTTCCTTGCGAAACGTCATTTAAAATGCTTTTAGTGTAATAAGATATTTCGTGGTTGAATTGTAAGCGTAGTGTGCCGTTTTTGATGTATCGAACACCTAAGATACATGCTTGGTTCCCAAGTTCTCCGGCCGCAGCACTGACCATCAAGTAATCGCTGCTACCAGGCTTGCAACTTTTGTTTTTTGGTTTCATTAGTTATTTCGCCTAGCTGTAAAGTCGTTCATGGTACTTATCAATTCCTTAAGTAAGCTCCGCCATTCACCCAATTAAGCGTTTTGGGATCGCGTGCTGCTTCGAGCAGCACTCCCTTTTTCCGGTACTCAGTGATTAGCTTGACCCGGTCGCCCTTGGAGAATAGTGCGGAATTCACCCAGTACAGGTTGGCCGAGCGAGGGGCCAAAAAGCGGTTTAGCAGCAGCGCCTTGAAACCGGTGTGGAACGTACGCTCCCCCATGTCCAAAACGCGGCCGTTCAATCCATTACCAAACCAGTAGAGGTACACCAAGTCAGCGAAGCCGCCCGTCATGCTGGTGTTCTGGTACTCATCTAAAATCGCTTGAAAGACCCGCACGCCGGTCTTTGTCAGCCCGTACATGGCCTGTACTCCGGCAGCAAACACCTTGACGAACTCGGCGTCATCACGTCCCTCCACGGTGTGTATGGTAGCCACAGCAGATACTTCGCCTCTCAGCGTGTTAACGAGGTCGCTGCTGCGGCCTGTACGGACGTAGCGACGTTTAGTGATGACAGCGTTGTCCTCGATAAGAGTATTACGGTCTGGCGAGTACTGACGGTTCAGTTCGCGAAGGGTGGGTGCTTTGTTTGTCGTCACAACCGCAAGTCCCTATGCTTTTTTCTGCGGTCAAACCGTAACTCCCTGGAGGCGATACCGCAACTTTTATGGTTTTTTTCTACGGTGCCCCCGTAGGTGTCCGACTGAGTGATGATCGTTCCCGCGCTCCGCGTGGGGATGCCTCCTCAGACGCTCCGCGTCATTTAATTGCACCTACTCCTTACGACCCGCCTAAAATAGCGCCTCGCATTTCCGCTCCCGAGGCGCTTTCCGATGTCCGTTACCGCACCCGCCACCCTTCCTGCGCAGGATCACCGCGCTCAGTTTCTGAGTCTGCTCGACACCTGCCTGACGCAAAATTCGCTGATCAAACTGGTGCTGGCCAAGTACGTCGGAAGTGAAGCGGAGTTGCAGCGGGTCATCATCAAGCCCGTGACGGTCAAGGATCAGCCGTGCCTGTCCTTCGTCTATCGCTACAAGACCCGCGACATCACCAAGAATCACCCACTGGCCGAGGCGCAGACGCTGATCGCCAGCCTGCTGCCCGAGTCCTTCAAGAACGCTCATCTGCTGTCGCTCACCGATGAAGTGCAGCTGGAATTCAGCAAGAAGGGCAAGAGCACGCTGTTCCGTAACAAGGCCCAGCAAGAACGCGAAGCCCCCACCGCCGAGCATGACCGCGAGAAAAAGCGTTATCTGGAACTGAGCCGGCCGTTCCTCACCGACCTGGGCGTGACCAACAAGCAGCACGAGCTGATCCCGGCGATGTCGCGCAAGTGGAAGCAGATCAACAAGTTCATCGAGGTGTTCTCCCACGCGCTGGCGACGTCGCCGATCAAGCTGGACACACCGGTGACGGTCGCGGATTTCGGTTCGGGAAAGGGCTATCTGACCTTCGCCATTCACGATTACCTGCGCAACACCTTGCAGGCCGAAGGCAATGTCACCGGCGTCGAGTTGCGTGAGGACATGGTCACCCTGTGCAACAACGCCGCCGCGCGGCTGGAGCATCCGGGGCTGGTGTTCAAGTGCGGTGACGTGCGTTCGGTGGCGCCCAGCGAACTGGACGTCATGATCGCCTTGCACGCCTGCGACATTGCCACGGACTACGCGATTCACACCGGCATCCGCTCGGGCGCCTCGATCATCATGTGCTCGCCGTGCTGCCACAAACAGATCCGCCTGCAGATCCAGAGCCCGACCCTGCTCAAGCCGATGCTGCAATACGGTTTGCACATGGGCCAGCAGGCCGAGATGGTTACCGATGCCTTGCGCGCGTTGCTGCTGGAAGCGTGCGGGTATGAAACCAAAGTCTTCGAGTTCATCTCGCTGGAGCACACCAACAAGAACAAGATGATCTTGGCGGTCAAGCGGGCTACCCCGGCGGATCCTGCTGAATTGCTGGCGAACGTTCAGGAGCTGAAAGTGTTCTACGGCATTCAGGAGCAGTGCCTGGAGCGCTTGCTCCAGGCGGACGGCTTGCTCGGCTAAACGCGAACGGCGGCAACGGGTTTGGGTGCAATCACAGCTGTTTTACGCCCGATGGCCAGCACGACCACGACACCGGCGGCGAAGATCCAGGTCGTCGGATCAATGTGCTCGCCGAAAAACAGCGCCGAGAAGGCCATAGTGAAGAACAGCTGCACCAGCTGAATCTGGCTGACCCGCGCGATGCCGCCCATGGCCAGCCCGGCGTACCAGGCGAAGAATCCGATGAATTGCGAGAACAGCGACACGTAGCCGAAGGCCCACCAGGTGCCGGGGGAAATCGGGCCCTGGTGCTGCCACGCCAGATAACTGACGGGCACGATCAACACCGGAATTGAAATCACCAGCGCCCAGCAGATCACCTGCCAGCCCCCCATTTCTTTCGCCAGACGCCCACCTTCGGCATAACCCAGCCCGCCGATCGCCACTGCGGCGACCATCAGCACATCACCGGCCTGAAGATTGCCGGCGCCGCTGATCAGCGCGTAACCCAGCACTAGAACGCTGCCCATGGCCGCGCAGGCCCAGAAGGCTTTCGACGGCCGTTCGTGGGATAGCCAGGCGGCATAGATGGCGACCAGCAACGGTTGCAGGCCATTGACCAGTGCGCCATGGGAGGCGGGCAGGGTTTTCATCGCCCATGCCGACAGCACCGGGAAACCAACGATCACACCCAGTGCGACCACCATCAGCGCCTTGAACTGCGCGCGGGTCGGCCATTTTTCCCTGCGCCACAGCAGCAATGCTGCCGCCGGCACCGCCGCAAACAAGGCGCGGCCCAGCCCGTTGAGCAAGGGATGGATTTCCTGCACCACGATGCGGGTCATGGGCAGCGTCAGACTGAAGATCACCACGCCGATCAGTCCGAGGACCATTCCGGTGTTTTCACGAGAGGACATAGTGGGGCGTGCCTTGTTCTTGTTGGTGCGAAACGCACGGGTATTCAGCCACAGAACCGGGGCGGCGGCCCTTTACAGATGGGCGCGGAATCGTCCGTACACTTCGCATGTTAATTCTGCGGCGCTCAAACCGGCCTCTTCCCGGCTGAAGCCGGTCCCACATCTGGATTGCGTGCATTGATCGGGACTGGCGGGTGTCCTCATTGCAGGACCGGCTTTAGCCGGGAATCGCGTACGGGAGGCGAGGGTGGAAATGCCGTTTTCGAGGGTTTTGTGGCTGCGGGCTGAATCGTTCTAAATGTTGGTGCAGAACTTGAATGCAACGATCCTGCAACAGTTGGAAGGTCAAATGGGTGCCGTCGAATTCAGCCAGGAGAATCATCGTGTCGGTTATCGGAAAATGGGCGTTGCAGGGTGTCGTGGTATTCCTTTTCGCATGGCTGGCGACGGTGGCCGCCCAATGGTCGGGCAGCGTCGTGCACACGACGAGCAGCGACCGACTCGCCGCCCTCGGCAGCATGCGCCTGACCACCGAATCGGTCGCCACCAGCGTCAATAAACACAACCAGGGTGGGGCCGTGTTGGTGGGGGCATTGTCGGAAGGTAACGAGTAAAGGGCAGTGGCTGGGAAGATTGGAAGCGGTGGGAGATTGCAAGACCGGACCTGCAGGGTCCGGTTTTTGTTTTTGTCAGCAGAGTTTGTGCTGGGGAAAAAATTTCTCTAGTATCCCGCCATGGCTACCGTACATAACAATCGCAACTGGAAGATCAAAATCTATCCGGACGACCATGCCCCACCCCATTTCCATGTCCAGGCGCCTGACGGGGAGTCACTCGTGCAGATTGACGGTTTAAGGGTCTTAGGCAGGGGCGCGGAGGGGAAGGCGCTGAAAGAAGCGCTGCAGTGGGCCAGGAATCATACCGGGGACTTGTGGCGTATCTGGTATGAGCAGAATCGGAGGACTTGAGACATGACCAGCAAATTACGCATCGTCGCTGCGCAACCTGTCGCGAACAGCCGCTCGTTGATCCTCGACTGGAACAACGGCAAGCGTCATACCGTTGATTTGTCGGCCTACATCGACCAATTTGAAGCGCTGGTGCCGCTGAAGGATGAAACGCTGTTCAGTCAGGTGGCTGTGGGTGATTGGGGGTTCGACGTCTCGTGGGGGAATGATATCGAGCTGTCTGCGTCGACGCTTCACCGGCTCGCGCTGGAGCAGGCCGGCGAAGTCATGCCGACGCGCGACTTCAAACAGTGGATGGCCAAGAACAATCTTTCGCTCTCGGCTGCGGCCATCGAGCTGGGCTTTACGCGTCGAACCATTACTGCTTATAGCAGCGGCGCTGCACTTATCCCCAAGCACGTGGCATTGGCCTGTCGGGGTTGGGAATATGAGCACTCACCGCGTTAAACCTCAGCTCTTCTTCAACTCCAACGCTTCCTTCAGTCGCGCCACCGGCACCGCAAGCTGCGGATCGCCCAGCGGGTGGGTGGTGGCGTTGAAGAATGTCAGCTCGATGTTCTGCCCTTCAAACAGTTCGCTGTAGCGGCGTTTCTGGTGCTGGATGAAGGCGTCACTGCGCGGCAGCACCGAGATGGCGATGCGCGTGGGACGGGCCTGGAGAATGGCGTTGAGGATGTGTCGATCCTGCTTGCCCAGCGAGTGGCCGAAGACGCACAGCGCGCCCTGATGCTGCGCCAGCTGGCCGTGGCAAAACGACAGATAGTCCGAGCCGCGGATGATCTTCATTTTGTCGTCGCTGCGCCCTTCGCAGACGAACAGCGGCACATCCTCCAGCGCATTGATCGCGAAACTGCCCAGCAGGGTGCTTTCCGAGGACATTAGCTTGCGTGCCGAGCCATCGAAGTTCTTCACCAGGTGCATGCCCCCGTGCAGGTACAAAATACGGGTGGCGTGGCTGTCGGTGCGGTGCAGGTTGAATATCGCATCGTCGTCGAACAGATCATCGAACGGCTGCGCGCCATGCATGGCTGCCCAGTACGCCAACAGATCGTAATTGGTGGAATAAACCGTCTGGTACTGGCTCAGGGCGTCGCTGATCCTGGCGACGGTCGCCGCTTCCATCAGCCGCCACGGAATATGCGCCGAGCGGATGCCGTGAATCAGGGCTTCCTTGATCGCGAAATACCGGTTACGTGGTGATGACGAACCAATGGTCAGCGCCGCATTGACCCGCATGGCGACTTTCAAGCCGCTGAGTACAGGTTCGAAATTCTCCGTTTCCATGGACTTGAACAGCGCCAGCTCGGTGGCGCTCAGGGGTTTGTTGCGCGTGGTTTGCGCCAACTCGAACAGCGAGTCGTAGGCGAAGTTCTTCCACACTGCAAGACTGGCGCCGTTGCCCAGCAGCAATCCCGAGCAGGGAGTGGCGGCTTGCAGGGTGTTCCAGTCGGCCAGTTCGGCATCAAAATCCGTGAATTCCATCATCTCGCTTCGCTTTCAGGTGAGCAGGTACTGACCGGACGCCAGAACGGAGGGGACTTATAGAAACCCAGGTCAGCGTTGTCAACGCGGCATCCCGGCTTCCACCCATTTTGAGAAGGGAGCCGCCGGTCTCGGTAATGCCTTTAGAGTGAAGGGCGGGTGTAAGGTTTTATCCGACATCCCACAACACTCTCTTGAATGAGGGGGAGATCACCATGCATACCGCAATGCTCAGCAAAACGCACTTCAACGGCTACGATGTGATCAACGTGAACAACGGTCCCTGGCGGGTCTGCACCCATCACGATCGATTAGGCTCGTTTTCCACCCGAGAAGAAGCCATGGCGTTCGCGGCCTCCTTGCCTGCTTATCAAGAGCGAACGGCGTTGGCACCTGCGATCAAAGCGCACTAATGACGCGGTTTATCGCTATTTGAGCTCTGGTTTTTACCGGAGCTCAATCGGGTGGATAGCAACTTGGGAACTGCAATATCCGTTTGCGAAGTTTCATGCAGTCTGCACGATTGCTTGTTTTCTTTATTTTTACAACTGTTTGATTAGTCAGGCATTTTCAATGCTTCGCGATATCGGCACGCTCGATGCAACGCTCATCACGAACCTGCAGGGTCGGCACTTAGATCGATCCGCTTACCGTGATCTAGAGGAAAATCCCCATGAACGCCATCGAACTATTGAAAGCCGACCATGAACGCGTAAAAGCCATCTTGACCCAACTAAGCGAATCCACCGAGCGCGGTGTTAAAAAACGCACCGACTTGCTGGCCAAGCTGGAAATGGAAATCACCATCCATACGAAGATTGAAGAAGAAATTCTTTATCCGGCGTTCAAAGAAGCAGGCGGCAAAGAGCAGGACATCATGTACTACGAAGCCAAGGAAGAGCACCGCACTGTCGATGCCCTTGTGCTGCCGGACCTCAAGCAAACCGACCCTGCTACCCCGGAGTTTTCCGGTCGTGTGAAAGTGGTCAAAGAACTGCTGGAGCACCACATCGAGGAAGAAGAGGAAGAGATGTTCCCGCAAGCTGAAAAGTTGCTGGGCAAGCAGAAGCTGGAAGAGCTGGGCGCGCAGATGGAAGCGATGAAGGCTCAGTACAAGAAGTCCCTGTCGTCGAGCCTTGCGGCGTAAGCGTTGATGGCATTAAAAAGCCCGGATTTTCCGGGCTTTTTTGTGGGTGACTGTTTGTGCCTACAGGCCGGGTGGAGATTTGTTCAGCATCCTGGTTCCGCTCAAGCCTGCTGCAGCACTTTCAATGCGGCGGATGCCAGAAATCCTGAGCGGCTTTTTACTTCGGGATGATGTTTCACGTGTTCGTCTATGCGGGTGAGTAGGTGAGCCGGCAAGGTAATGTTGAGTTTTTCAGCCTTCCCCAGGTATTTGGTGATGTCTATGTCCACCAGTGCCCAGATGCAGCCCTCAAAGTCAGGATTGGCTTGGTGCACGGTCACCTTCTGAGCGGCGGGAATGGCTGCGCCGTCTTCAGCCAGGATCTCAAGGTGGCCTTCAATAGCTTCACGAGCCATTGCCATGGCGTCATCCATATCGTTACCGGCTGAGAAGCAGCCAGGAATATCTGGAACCTCGACACCCCATGCGTGCTGCGCATCGCCAGGAAGAATCGCGATTGGATAGAGCACTTGGTGTTCTCCTCGGACTAGAGTAATAGCCCGTTCGTTAGAGTTGAGCTTGTCTCATGACGCTGCGTACAAGCATTAGCAGCGAAGCCATCACGCATCACACCGCAAAACTGATAGCGCGGCAACCGGCCTCTTCCCGGCTAAAGCCGGTCCTACATTTGAATTGCATGCATTCAGTGGGCCTGGCGGCGCGCGCCATTGTAGGACCGGCTTTAGCCGGGAAGGGGCCAGGCAGCACACTGCAAGACTTTGTATACCCGCGTATCCAGCCCCCCTACCGATACGCGCTGATTTAAAGCTCCCCCTCAACGACACATTGCAGATACGTGCAGCGCATTCAATGGTTCACAGCCAAATGCGGGGCCTGGCTTTGGCTATCCCGCTCCAGCCCCGACCATGAATGCACACTGAGGAAGCACCCCCATGAACAGAATCCACGCGTCATTGCTGCTAAGCGTTTTTACGGCGGGGGGCCTGGCGCTGGGCGTTGCCACTGCGGCGCAGGCTGCACCGGTGAAGAACATCGTGCTGGTCCACGGCGCCTTTGTGAACGGGGCGGGCTGGAAGCCGGTCTACGAGATACTGCGCAAGGATGGGTACAACGTCTCGATCGCTGAACACCCACTGACGTCATTCACCGATGACGTGACGGCGGTGAAGCGCATCGTTGACCAGCAGGACGGCCCGACCATTCTGATCGGTCACAGCTATGGCGGCGCGATCATCACGGACGTCGGCAATGACGCTCATGTCGTGGGCCTGGTGTACATCGCCGCCCACGCGCTGGACCAGGGTGAAACCGAAGCGCAGAACGGCAAGCTGTACCCCAACGCCACCAAGGCGGTGAAGAAAACCGCTGACGGCTTCCTGTCCCTCGACCCTGCGTTCTAACCCCGCGGACTTCGCAGCCGACCTGCCCAAGGCTCAGGCTGAATTCGAAGCCATTTCCCAGGCGCCGACCGCTGCGTCGGTATTCACCACGCCCGCTGGGGTGCCCGCGTGGAAAACCAAGCCTAGCTGGTACGCTGTGGCCGGGGCGGACCGGATCATCAACCCGGACCTTGAGCGCATGTACGCCAGGCGTGCCAACAGCCACACCATCGAGATCAAAGGCGCCAGTCACTCGGTTTATGAGTCTCGTCCGCAGGAAGTGGCCGCGTTGATCGAACAGGCAGCGACCCACGCGGCGGATTGACGTCTCGCTTTGGCGACGGACCTGCAGCCATGCAACGTCGAATGTCGCCAGGAGAATCAGGCCACGTCGACAGCGTCTGAGCCGCCTATCAGTTCCACCGGCATCGGTTGCAGGCGCCCGATCATGGGTTTGGCAAACAGGTAGCCCTGCATCAGATCGACGCCCAGATTCAGCAGGGCGTTGCGTTCTTCGCAGGTCTCGATGCCTTCGGCCACGACGGTGATACCCAGACGCTTGGAAACCAGCACAATCCCTTCAACAATCGCCTGACGTACTGCGTCCCGGTCGATGTCACGAGTGAGCGCCATGTCGATTTTCAGGACCTGTGGCTGAAACATCGCCAGCATGTTGAGGCCGGAATAACCTGAACCGAAATCATCGATGGCGGTGGTAAAACCTTGCCGTGCGTACTCTTCAAAAATCGACTTGAGATGATTCGGGTCTTCGACGCGCTCGCCTTCGGTGACCTCGAACATGAGCCGGTCCACCGGGAAGTCGAACGTCCTGGACGCTTCAAGGGTTGCGCGAATGCAGGTTTCCGCCCGATACACCGCTTTGGGCAGAAAGTTGATGCTCAGCTTGCAGTCTGGAATGGCGGGAAGACCCAACTGCGTCGCGAGCTCGATGGCCCTCACCCGGCACGCCTGATCGAAACGGTAGCGGTTGCCGTCGTTGACCTGGCCCAGAATGAATGCAGCCGACTCGCCATTGACGCCACGGACCAGCGCCTCATAAGCAAAGGGCGCCCCGGTGGTTACGTTGAAGATAGGCTGGAATGCCATGGTGAAGTCGAATCCCAGCGCTTCAAGATTTCGGCATTCGGCGCAGCCAATGGATTCGAAGGTTGCCAAGGATATGTGTTGCATGATCGTCACTGCCTTGAGAATTCGTCAGTCGTTGTGTGAATTTTGAGCGACTGGTTTCTCTGTATCGGCAGCGTGGTCGAAAACTGTGCTGCGGATTTTCAGCAGGGGATCAGTGGTAACGAAAAAGATGCGTGAGAGGGGTTTCGAAGTGGCTTGACCCTGGACAGGTCGGGGGAAGGAGGCGCGGTTGCTTAGGAGGGGAAGTGCGGCTGGAAGGCCCGGAAACACTGGAGGAGATGGAGCGGGTAGAGGGAATCGAACCCTCAACTAAAGCTTGGGAAGCTTTCGTTTTACCACTAAACTATACCCGCTTTTAAATCGACGCCTTTGGCGCGGCTGACTTTGTACCAGATACCGCGTGTTAATTGAAGCGTTATATGCCGCACCGTTCCACTGCCATCTCGCTCACCCCTGATTCGCCGTCCACTGGCACTCATCAGAATTCGCAACAGACCCATTCCTTCCCCGTCTGCTGCCCTTTCATTTCCCGTTCCAGTCACATCGAAAACGCCTGTTGCGACTGATCCGCTCTGTAGTGAACGCGGCGGGGTTCGGGTGCGGGCGTCAGAAACCCCTGCAGCGCGCTTTTCGATGCCAGGCACGCCGCCTTGTTTTCCATGTCCAGAAAGTGCCCGGCATCCTGAATGGTGCTGAAGTGACAGTCGCGGATGTAGTGGGCGAAGTGGCGGGCGTCGGCAGCCGAGGTGTATTCGTCCCATGCGCCGTTCATGAACAGCACCGGCACATTGATGCGCTTGGCCGCTTTCATCTGAGGATGATTGCTCGCGTCCAGCACATGATCGATGTGGTGGTGCATCTGCGTGTACTCGTGCAGATCCAGGGAGCTAACGTGCTTGTGGTTGTAGCGCTTGAACAGCGAGGGCAGGTGTTTGCCCAACGTGCTGTTGAGCAACTCTCCGACGCCGTGACGATTGTAAGAGCCGAAATGTTGCCGGCCGCGTTCGAGGTAGTCGCGCAGTGGCTCGCTGATGACGGGCGAAAACGAGCTGATCACCGCTTTTTCAATACGCTTGGGCCGGTGCGCCAAAGCGACCAGCGCCGCCGCGCCACCCCACGAGAACGACATCAGGAGTTCAGCGTTGAAATGGTCGATGAGCTCCAGAAGCAGCTGGCCTTCGAGCTCTTTGGTCAGGGGGCGTTCATGGGCATTGTGGGGTTTTGATTTACCGGCGTAAGGCGGGTCGTACAGCACGACGTTGAATTGCGGGTGAAGGTTGCGCACGGTTTGAGCGAAGGAGGTGGTCGTGGCGAGCGAGCCGTTGACCAGAATGATGGTCTTCTCGGCGGCGTCTGCGCGATAGAGCTCCGTGTAAACCCGGAGCTGGCCTTGTATGTCCAGCACAGCGATTTCTGGCTTCATCTCCATGTCTCCTGACGAAAAAACGGGGTGCGCAGAGACACGTTGCACGGGTTTCGTGACAGGTAGGCAATGGGACGCAGGTTTCAGATCAACGCGATTTCAGCGGCACTCAGTGCTCTGTATTGTCCGGGCGCCAACGCGGAATCGAGCATCAGTGGCCCCATGCTTTCGCGGTGCAGCCGGGTCACTTTGTTGTCGAAGTGGCCGAACATCCTTTTAACCTGGTGATACCGCCCTTCGACGATGCTCAACCGGGCGCAATGACTGGCAAGAATCGTCAGCTCGGCGGGCTGTGTCGTCAGATCCTCGAACGCGAAATAAAACCCTTCAGCGAATTTCTCGATGTAATGCGCGCCGACCTCGTCTTCGGTTTCGACGTAATAGACCTTCGCCAGTTTGGTGGTCGGCTGCGTCAGCCGCCGTGACCACTGGCCATCGTTGGTGATGAGCATCAGCCCCGACGTATTGAAATCCAGGCGGCCGGCGATGTGCAGGTCGTCCTTGTCCGGTTCATCAAGCAGGTCGAGGACGGTGGGGTGCTGCGGATCGACGGTCGCGCTGACGCAGCCCTGGGGCTTGTGCAGCATGAAATACCGGGCGGGTTTGCCGAGCTGAAGGACTTCGTCGTCGATCCGCACCTGACTGAATTCGCGGACCTCATGCAGCGGGTCTTTTACCGGCAACCCGTCGACCTCCACGCGGCCTGCGATCAGCGCCAGTCGTACATCTTTGCGGCTGAAGCGCGGCAGGTTGCTGAGGAATCGGTCAAGACGCATCGCGACGCTTCGCCTCAACGCCTGCACATTGCGGGCAAAGACACGCCTGTCCACGGACCTCTTCGGGCAGAGCTGCCAATACCGCCGGGTCGATCTCGGCGGTGAAACACCAGCAGGCCTGGTCCACTGTGCGCGGATCAGCCAGGGTGCAGCGGTTACCGGCGCCGCAAACCGGACAGATGCTCGTGTCGATGATGTGAGTGTCCATGTAAGGCACGGCCTCTGGGTGTCTCTGGAGATCGACGCAGTGACAGGTGCCGAACAGCGCCTTCGTTGCGCCTGCGATCAGGGTTTACGCGGATGTGTAAGGTCGCCAATGCTAGCGCGCGGCCCTGTCTCGCGCCATGAGCATGTGATCTCGGGCAACGCGCCTACGGGGTGATGGGCGACGGCCCCTTGGATGCTACAAAAGAGGGGGAGCGCCCCAGCATTGAACCGACGGCAGGGCAGCGGCAATGCACCAGCAGGATGTTGTCGTAATGAATCCCTTGCCGATGCAACTCCCCGAACAGGTCCTGCAGGGTCGGGTTGGTCATGCCAAACCGGTTGCGCACGGTCAGCACATCCATGGGCGTTGCAGGGAGCGGGCTCGGTAACGGAGGTTGGTGACTGTTGCGCACGATCTGGCAGATGTCCCGATAGCTCTCATAGTGCTCGCTCTGAAATTTCGCCAGGGTGTAGTTCTTGATGCGCCCTGGCAGCGAGGTGCCGGCCATCAGCGTGTCACCCGCCAACAGGTCGGGAAAGGGCCCGACACCCGGGCCTGGAACCGTCTGTGTACTGTTCAGCCTTGCGTATGGCCTTACCGACTGGCTGGCGATGCGGTGCAGCATCGGGTCAACCAGTTCATGGCCGTGGGGCGCGAAGGTTCTCAGTTCAGTGCCATTCGGGATCGCTGTCGTGCGCGTCCATGGCAGGTAGTAGCCATGGCTGCTGACGACCAGCGTGCGGGCCTGGTTCCTGTCCGATGTCCACAGCAGAAACTTGCGCCCCAGTTTCCACACCTGAACCGCTGAAGTGCCGAATTCGGCGTTGCCCGCCACGCTCCACGTCTTCATCAGTCCAGTCCCGTTGAAAAACGGCTTGATCAGCGTCTTGCGCGCCTGGGTCGCCCGCCGCAGCCAGTCCCCGAAACGACGGGCAGGCAGAGCGACGTGGCCCCGCGCAGCCTCTCGCCCAATCCCTCGACTCAGAGATGCAGTCGGCGCTGCCAGTTTGCGGAACGCCTGCAAAAGTCGTGGTGTGGCCGGAGCCATGTGCAACAGCCCCAGAGACAGGAGGGCGAACATCACCTGGCGCCGTTCATCCTGGCGGTCGCCGGGAAGGTTGGCGGCCTGTATGCCCAGCGCGACACTCGCGGCGCTGGCCGTCAGCGCCGCCATCGAGGCGGCCGGCAGAACGAGCGCTATCGGTGCCAACAGCAGTTGCAGGCGATCAAGGTGTTGAATCCAGGCGCCGAGTGCCTGTTCGCGGTTGGTCACGATGCTGTCCTCGGCGTCGTACTGGCTGTTAAGGCGCAGGCCCTCACAGATGAATCCCATTGGCGAGCCGGACACGTGATGCTCGCACAGCTGATGCCGTCGGGCGGCATGGGTATCCGGGTGGTACAACGGCTCGGTCCAGGGGCGCAGGATCGAAACCGGTTCTGCGGGCGCACGAACGCCGCCCCACAGTTCGAGGATGTAGCTGAGTCTGGCGTGAAAACGGCACGGCATGTAGTTGAGCACCGTCTCGCGCCATGCAGGGTTAGCGGCTGCGGCCTTCAAATGGCTGATCAGCTGCTGACGATTGCTGAATGCCACGAAGGGCGTGGACTGCCCGGCCTCATAAAGCACGCCGCCTTCCTGGTCGGGAGCGCTGATCATCAGCAAGCCGACGCAGGGAGGGCAGTCGGAACTCAGTGGCAGGCCGTTGCTGACGTATAGCCCTGCAGCGCTCCAGCGGATGCGTGATGTCCCGAAAGGTGGCGTTTGCGGCAGAGACACCTGCTGAGCCTGCTCTATGGCGCCTATGATGAAGTTGAAGCTGTCCCTGGAAAGTTCGCCGCTCTTGAGGGCCAGCAGCGCCTAGCTGACAAATGTCGACCAGAGCGAGCGCTCGATGTCAGCGTGTTGCTGCTGCCAGAACTGGTCGAGTCGGCGCTGCATGTGTTCGAGAAAGTCGATGCCCTGAATGTACGCCTCGACGGCGGCCGCGCTGATATTCAGCTCCGCCTCGGGCGACCACGTCCCCTGGCCGCTCGGGTCTGCATAGACGACCCAGCGACCGCCTTCATCATCGTATCCCTGAGGCAGTCGTGCCCTGAACCGGCGCATCAGTGCCTGACCCAGCGCGACGGGCGTGTCATCCGGCGTGAAGGCGACGTTCGCTGCGGCAATCCGCGCATGACCCCATGGCGTCCTCGATGTGCCGGGCAGGTAGCGGACGAACACCCGCTGCGGGTCTGTGGTCGCCGTGTGGGTTTGCTTCAACGGGACCCGATCGAACCCGGGAGACATCTGCCTGAGCCACTGACCCATGAGCCGGTTTGCAACCCCGAGGGGCGTAGGGAGTCGCGCCAGCAAGGGCTCATGGTGTTGCCAGTGATCGAGGGCGCTGACCAATGCCATCGCGGGCTCGATGGGCATGAGCGCCGCATGGTCGTCGTCGATGAATGCGTCGGGTGATGCAACCGCGTCGACGCCCGTCAGTCGTGTAGCCCAAAAGCGTTCCTGGGCGACACGCAGTTGAGCGAACACGTCGTCCGCGGGAGCCGACAGCGTGAGGAGGGCTTGCGCGCTTTCCAGGGAGAGATTCAGCCGATGCCAGGCCGAGGCGTTGATCGCCTCCAGCACCTTGTCCGCCCTCCAGGGCGCGTCATCGCTGATGTACTCATGGCACTGAGGCGTGCTGCCCAGCACATGGACATAGCAATGCCCCGTGGTGTTGGATCGTACGTGGAAGATACCGGGGATGATCTCGCCGTTCAGCGCGAGTCCGCGCACCTCCGAGCGTCCCGATGACCTGACCTGCTGCAAGTCCTGAAGGGTTTGCGGAAAGCCCTCGAGCCCTAGCGCATCCAGCGCCAGCAGATGGCCCTCGTTATCGAGGCGCTTGCGCGAATGCAAACGGGTCACACCATCGAGAAACGCCAGCTTGGCGAGCATCTCCCATGTGTCACCGTGCTGCTCCCAGAACTGACGCTGCACCTGCTCATATTCCAGCGTCCATCGGGCTTCGGTGAGCAGCTCGAAAAAAACCGAGACGGTCAGGGTGGGTGTAGAAGCCGACAGCGGGCGATCAGCCTCGGCGCACCGTCGAAGTGCGAGCAATGCTGGCGGGTTCAGCACTTCTCTGGCCAGCTCGCGCAACGTCAGGCGCAGCTCGAAACGCTGCCGGCCGTCGGCCTCCACGGCTGGCTCCAGCGCAGTGCTAAAGCGGATGTGCAGCTCATCGATGTCAAGGGGGGCGCCAAATTGCGCCTGCAGGGTTTCCTGCAGTCTCTGGTCCAGATGGCTGACGATCGGGGGCGGAAATGCCAGATCGAGTTGCCAGGCCTTCAGCACCCAGACCGATCCGTACAACAATTCGGCGACCGGGCTAACGGCCTGGCGCATCAGTCTTTTGTGATTGAGCGTGTGAACTTCGGCGGGCGTGACGGCAGCGGGTTCGAGGGGTTGTGCCGGCCGCACGCGCTCCGCGAATGGGGAAACGCTTAACGCGCTGCCATCGGGGAGGGTGTCGTTGGAAGTGAGATCCAGGCCGCTCGCGGAACAAGAGCTGCTACGGTCGTTCATGGAAAATCGCGCCACGGGGAAAGGTGCCCACTATGGCGCGATGCCGGGTTGCAATGGCGTTAACTATGTATCGCGTATGCCACCGCGTTTTATGCCTGGGGGAAAGCTGCAATCGCTAAGCCGCAAGCCGCAAGCCGCAAGCCGCAAGCTGCAAGCTGCAAGCTGCAAGCTGCAAGCCGCAAGGAACAACAGTGCCAATCAGCCTACGTCCAGCACCACCACCCGTTGCCCGGCACGCACCGCTGAGCCAGGCTGCACGCGGACGTCGCTGACCACACCGGCGTGGGGTGCCAGTAACGGAATCTCCATCTTCATCGACTCCAGAATCACCAGCGTTTCCCCCGCTTCGACGCGCTGGCCGACGCTGACCTGCACCTGCCAGAGGTTGCCGGCAATGTGGCTGTCGATGCTGGTCTGCCCGCTTTCCAGCGCGGCTTCTTCCGTGGATTCGGCCACCGCTTCGTCGCTCTCGAACGAGGACTGGCCGTTGGCGATCCAGCGCTCGCGCTCGGCGTTGAACGCACTCTGCTGCTGGTTGCGGAATGCGGCGATGCTCTGTGCTTCATCGGCCAGAAAGGCTTGGTACTCGGTCAGGTTGAGCGTGCTGTGCTCGATCTGCAGCGGGTATCGCCCGAGGGGGAAATCCCGGCGTATGGTCAGCAGCTCATCGGCGCTGACCGGATAAAAACGGATCTGGTCGAAAAACCGCAGCAGCCACGGTTTGCCATCGAACGCCGCCACGGCGCGATAACGGTTCCACATCTGTAACGTGCGGCCCACGAACTGATAACCGCCGGGGCCTTCCATGCCGTAGACGCACATGTACGCGCCGCCGATGCCGACGGAGTTCTCGGCGGTCCAGGTCCGCGCCGGGTTGTATTTTGTGGTGACCAGCCGATGCCGGGGGTCCAGCGGCGTGGCGACCGGCGCGCCGAGGTAGACATCGCCCAGCCCCATCACCAGGTAGCTGGCGTCGAAGACGGTGCGGTGCACTTCGTCGAGGTTTGGCAGGTCGTTGATGCGGCGGATGAATTCCAGGTTGCTCGGGCACCATGGCGCGTCCTTGCGCACGGTGGTCATGTACTTCTCGATGGCCAGCTGACAGGCCGGATCGTCCCAGGACAAGGGCAGATGAACGATACGCGACGGCACTTCCAGATTCTTGCTGGCGCAGACCTCGTCCCACTCGCCGGCGACCACATCGAGCAGCGTCTTCAGCGGCAGTTGCTCGGGCTGGTAATGCACCTGCAGCGAACGAATGCCAGGCGTCAGGTCGATCACCCCGGTCAGCTGTTTGCTTTCCAGCGCCTGCATCAGCGCATGGCCCCGGAAGCGCAGCACCAGATCCAGCTCCGGAGAGCCGATTTCCAGCAACAGATGCGTGTCGCCGGAAAGGCGAGCAACCAGGCGGGTGTCGTCCTTGCCGATGTCGAGCACCACCGGTGAAGTCAACGCTGCACCTTGTGGGAACACAACCGGTGAAGTCAACGCTAAACCCTGTAGGAGTGAGCTTGCTCGCGAAGACTCTGGTCGAGTCGCTACATATTCATCGGATGTACCGACCTCTTCGCGAGCAAGCTCATTCCTGCCCAGATCGGTATTCAGTTTCAGCGAGCGGGCCGCTTCGACACTCACCGGATAAAACCTCACCTTGTCCCCGGCCTTGAGCTGCCCCAACTGCCACAGATCCGCCTCGATGATCGTCACCGGGCAGACAAACCCGCCCAGGCTCGGCCCGTCCGGACCGAGGATCACCGGCATGTCCCCGGTGAAATCCACCGCGCCGATGGCGTACGGATTGTCATGAATGTTCGACGGGTGCAGGCCCGCTTCACCGCCGTCCGCGCGTACCCACTCCGGCTTCGGCCCGATCAGGCGCACGCCGGTGCGGCTGGAGTTGAAATGCACTTCCCAGTCGGTGGCGAAGAAGGTCTCGATGTAGCGCTCAGTGAAATATTCGGGAGCGCCGTGTGGGCCATAGATCACCCGGATATCGCGCACGTCCGGCAGCTCGGCGACTTGCGTCGGTTCAAGCCGTTCGCCTGCGCTGTGGTCAGACAACGGCGTGACATGCAACACGTCCCCCGCACGCAATGCCCGTCCGCCGTGACCGCCAAACTGGCCCAGAGTAAACGTGCTTTTACTGCCCAGATAATCCGGAACATCCAACCCGCCGCGCACGCACAGATAACTGCGGGCACCGGCGCCAGCGATGGTACCAAGCACCAGCGTCGAGCCTGCCGAAACGAGCGACGATTGATTCATCGGCAGCGCTTCGCCATTCAGCGTCAGCGGAATGACCGCGCCCGTCACGGCAATCACCGCTTCGGTGTTGAAGCGCAGCGTCGGCCCGCTCATGGTGATTTCCAGCGCGGCGCAGCCTTCCGCGTTACCCACCAGAGCATTACCCAGACGCAACGAACGACTGTCCATCGGACCGGACGGCGGCACGCCCACCGCCCAGTAACCCAGACGCCCCGGATAATCCTGAACGCTGGTTTGGGTGCCGCCGCTCAGCACCTCGAAGGTGTCGGCACGATAGCTCAGCTCCTCAAGGCACCGCGTCCACGGCTGACCGCTGGCGAACGGCACGTCCGCGATGATCTGCCGCAAGTAGTCGCGATTGGTCTCGATGCCGTAAAGCCGCGTTTCACTGAGGGCTTGGGCCAGACCGTCGCTGGCCGACCCCCTGTCCGGCGCCCAGTTGATGACCTTGGCGATCATTGGATCGAAGAACGGCGGAATCTCGCACCCGGCCTCGACCCATGTGTCGATGCGCAAGTGTTTGCCGTCGGCGGCGGGGAAGTGCACCGAGGTCAGCAAGCCCGGGCTCGGCTGAAAATCCCGGCCCGGGTCTTCTGCGTATAAGCGCGCCTGGATCGCATGGCCGACAGGCTGTAAGCCCGCCCGCAACTTAACGAGCGGCGGCAGATCGCCGGCCGCGAGCTGAATCATCCAGCTCACCAGGTCCACGCCCCAGACCTGCTCGGTCACCCCATGTTCGACCTGCAAACGGGTGTTCACTTCCAGAAAATAGAAACGCTGATCGTCGCTGTCGAAGACGAACTCCACGGTGCCGGCGCTGCGGTAGTTGACCGCTTTCGCCAGCTTGACTGCCGCAGCGCAGAGTTCGTCGGCCATGCCGGCGGGGAGGTTCGGCGCGGGGGTTTCTTCAAGGACTTTCTGATTGCGACGCTGCACCGAGCAGTCGCGCACGCCGAGGGCGATCACCTCGCCACAGCCGTCGCCGAACACCTGCACTTCCAGATGGCGGGCACGCTGGATGTACTTCTCGATGAACACGCCGGCGTCGCTGAAGTTGTTCTGGCCCAGTCGTTTGACGGCCTCGAACGACTCGCTCAGTTCGCTGGCGCTGCGGCACACGCGCATGCCGATCCCGCCGCCGCCCGCCGTGCTCTTCAGCATCACCGGGTAGCCGATGGTTTCGGCAGCGCTCAATGCGGCTTCAAGGCTGTCCAGCAGTTCGGTGCCTTCGAGCATCGGCACGCCATGCTGTTTCGCGAGGGCGCGGGCGGTGTGTTTGAGGCCGAAGACCCGCAGTTGCTCGGGCGTCGGGCCGACGAAGGCGATGCCGGCGTCTTCACAGGCCTGGGCGAAGGCGGCGTTCTCCGACAGGAAGCCGTAGCCCGGATGAATCGCTTTGGCGCCGGTGGATTGGGCAATGGCGAGAATCTTGTCCACCGCCAGGTACGTGCCGGCAGCGCCACCTTCGCCCAGACTGTGGGCTTCGTCGGCTTGCAGGATGTGCAGACTGGCAGCGTCCGCTTCGGCGTACACCGCGACGCCGCCGACCTGCAGGTCGCGAAGGGTACGCAGGATGCGGCAGGCAATGGCGCCGCGGTTGGCAATCAGCAGTTTGTCGAACATGGCATAGACCCCGGGGATCGATAGCGATCAACCCCACACTGGGTAGCGGGCCGTCCCGCTGTGGTACGCGTTGCACGAAGGCCGTCCCTCGCGCCGAAGCCTTGAAGCCCTGAACACTTGAAAGTGTGGTCAGCGATCAGTCCCAGACGAGCAGTTCCGCCGGCGTGGGGTTGTAGCCGTTGCAAGGATTGTTCAGCTGCGGGCAGTTGGAAATCAGCACGATCACGTCCATCTCGGCGCGCAGTTCGACGTACTTGCCGGCGCCGGAAATGCCGTCCTCAAAGGTCAGGCCGCCGTCCGCCGTGACCGGTACGTTCATGAAGAAGTTGATGTTCGGGCCGATGTCGCGCTTGCCCAGTCGACCGTCATGGATGCAGGCGCGAAGGTAGCTGTCGCGGCAGCTGTGCATGTGCTTTTTCTCCAGCGCGTAACGCACGGTGTTGCTCTCCTGGGCGCAGGCGCCACCGAGGGTGTCGTGGCGTCCGCAGGTGTCTTCGACGATGGTCAGCATCGGCTTGCCCAGGTTCGAATACAGGACGCTGCCCTTGCTCAGGTAAACGTTGTTCTGCCGGCGCAGCGTACGTTGCACGTCATAGCGTTCGCGCGGGTTGGCAAGGCTGTAGAACAGCGTGTCGACCGCCTGATTGCCTTCGAGGTCGAGCAGGCGCAGGGTCTGCCCGGCCTTGAGTTCGGTCAGCGATGGCTCGCCCGCCGGGATGTGGGTGATGGAAACGGGGGCGTTCGTGTGGTGATGAGAGTGTGCAGTGCTCATGGCGAAACTCCTCAGGCGAACAGGCGATCGGTGTTGATGAAGCCGCGCACGTTTTCTTCGCGGGACGTGCGGCAGCGTTCGGCGACGCTGGGGTCGGCCTTCATCCAGCTCAGCTGGACCGGCTGTGGCGCGTACTCGGGATTGGGGTCCATCGGGTGTTGCAGGGCCGTCATGACCACCAGTGTGTCCATCGGCGCGTACAGCTCGATGCAGTCGCCCGCTTTCGAATTGCCCGGGACGAAGGCCAGCGCGCCGTGATCGTCGACGTTGACCCTGCTGAACAGGTTCAGCGTCATCAACAGATCGGAAAGCCCCAGGCCCCACTTGCCCATCTCCACCAGCAAGTTGTCAGCGCCGTTGCGGAAGAAGCCGTTGCGCAGTTCCTGGTAGCGGCCCTGGCCGTATTTTTCGCTGACCTCTTCGGCGCACAGCACGCCGCCGATGCTGTCGCTCCAGCCGCAGGTGTCAGCAGTGATCGCGGCCAGTACCCGACCCATGTCCGAATACAGGCAGTGACCGGTGGTGAGCTTGGCGGTGTGTTGGCATTTGAGGCTGTCGGGCAGGTTCAGGCGCTCGGTTTTTTCATGGGCGTTGAACATCGTCAGGCTGACGTTGGCGCTGCCGTTCAGATCGGTCAGACGTAGCAGTTCGCCTCTTTTGAGCACGAACGACAGGTGGCCGCCGCCTGGCAGGAGTTCTTCGGCGAACACGGGGAACAGCGGGGTTGATTCAGTCATGGTCAATGTCCTTCAAACCGTTTTCAGCGAATCGAGCGCCACGCGGGCGGCGCGACGATCGCTGTTCAGGGGAATGTCGTAAGTGATGCGCGCGCCATAGGCGCCGGGGGCGTGGGGGTCGATGCGGACCTTGTCGAACACCAGCAGTCGGGTGCCCAGGTTGAAGCCTTCGGACAGGTCGTGGGTGACCATGAACACCGTCAGCTTGGTTTCGCGCCACAGCTCCAGCAGCAGGGCGTGCATGTCCTTGCGGATACCGGGATCGAGCGCGCCGAACGGCTCGTCGAGCAGCAGAACCCGAGGTTTCATGATCAGCGCCTGGGCGATGGCCAGACGCTGCTGCATGCCGCCCGACAATTGCGTCGGGTACTTGTCCAGCGCGTGATCGAGGCCGACCTTGTGCAGCAGCGCCGCCGCCTGTTCGCGGGCGTCACGCTTGGCGGCACCGAACAGCCGCCCCAAGAGCGCCGAGCGCGGCAATTCAAGGCCCAGGGCAACGTTGTCCAGCACCGACAAGTGCGGGAACACCGAATAGCGCTGAAAGACCACGCCTCGGGTCGAATCCGGTTCCTTCGCCAGCGGTTCGCCGTCCAGCAGAATCGTGCCTTTGCTGGCGACTTCCTGGCCCAGCAGCAGGCGCAGGAACGTCGATTTACCGCAGCCCGACGCGCCCACCAGTGTGCAGAACTCGCCTTCGGCAATGCTCAGGTTCAGGCCTTCGAGCACCACCTGATCGCCATATTGCTGCCAGACGTTTTTGACCGAAATAAAGCTCATGGGCGCGCACCCTCGTACCACGGGAATGCCTTGCGCGTGAGGGCTTTCAGGCCCCAGTCCATCAGCCAGGCGAGGAGGGTGATCCACACGACGTAAGGCAGAATCATGTCCATCGCCAGATAGCGCCGCACGAGAAAGATCCGGTAACCCAGCCCGTCGGTGGAGGCGATGGCTTCGGCCGCGATCAGAAACAGCCACGCCGATCCCAGCACCAGCCGCAGGGAGATCAACAGGCGCGGCAGCAATTGCGGCAGCACCACCCGCAGGATCAGCGTCCAGGTCGAGGCGCCCAGGGTTTGCGCCTTGATCAGCAGCTCGACCGGAATCTCCCGGGCGCGCTGCTCCAGGTCACGGGCCAGCACCGGCGTGATGCCGATGACGATGAGCATCACTTTCGATAGCTCGCCCAGGCCGAAGACGATGAACAGGATCGGCAGAATCGCCAGCGGTGGCACCATCGACAGCACCGTCAGCAACGGCGACAGCGGCGCGCTGAACAAGGGCAGCACCCCCGACGCGATGCCCAGGCACAACCCGACCACGGCGCTGATGGCCAGGCCGATTGCCAGGCGCTGCAGACTGGCGCCAGTGTCCTGCCAGAGCAGGTATTCGCCGGTGCGTTGATCGGGTATGAACGCCACCCGTTTAATCGCATCGGTCATCTGCACGGCGCTGGGCAGCAGCTTGTCGTTGGGGTTTTCCGTCAGCCGCGTCGCCGAGCCCGTGAAATAGGCAAACAGCAACAGGGCGAACGGCAGGAGCACCAGGATCAATCGACTGGCGCGATCCGGGCGGCGGTTTATCAGGCGCATGGCAAAGACCTTTGGTTGTTACAGCTTGCCGTCGGCAGCCATCTGCACGTAGCTCGGGTCGAAATGCAGCTTGAGGTTGGCCTTGTCGCCTTCGGTCACGCCGCCTGCGAAGGTCATGCCGACCGCGCTGGCGTCTCTGGCACCTTCGCCGAGCAGGCCATGGTCGAAAGAGAAGTCAGCGACCTTGCGCATAGTCGACGGCAGCTGCTTGCTGGTGACGAAGTCCAGCGCTTCTTTGGGGGTGGCAAACAACTTGGTGGTGTCCAGCTGCGACTGGAAGCCGGCCAGATCGGTGCCCGACGCCTGGGCCATGTGCTCCAGTGCGGCTTTCGATTCGGCGGATTTGGCGTTCATCAGCGCCACTACTTCAAACCACGCGCCGGTCAGGGCTTTGCCCAGTGCCGGGTTGTCTTTCAGGGTCTGGGTGTTGACCACCATCATGTCCATGATCTCGCCAGGGATCTTGCTGGAATCGAACACTTCGGTGACGCCGGGCTTGGCCTTGATCTCCGAGAGCATCGGGTTCCAGGTGGTGACGGCCTTGACCTCGCTGGTGTTGAAAGCAGCGGCGATGTCGGCGTCGGAGGTGTTGACGACTTTCAGGTCTTTTTCAGTCAGGTCCACCGAGTCCAGCGCGCGGGCGAGCAGGTAGTGGGACACCGACAGCTCCACCAGATTGACGTCCATGCCTTTGAGGTCGGTAACTTTTTTGCCGTCGCCCTTGAGGACGATGCCGTCGTTGCCGTTGGAGAAGTCGCTGACCACCAGCGCCGTGCTTTCAACGCCACCGGCGGCGGGGATGGTGAGGGCGTCCATGTTGGTCATGGTGCAGCCATCGAACTGGCCGGCGGTGTATTGATTGATCGATTCGACGTAGTCGTTGAGCTGGGTGACCTTGATGTTGATGCCGTACTTCTTGGCCCACTTGTCGACGATGCCCTGAGTCCCTGCGTATTCCCATGGCATCCAGCCGGCATAAATGGTCCAGCAGACGTCGAAATCTTTTTTCGGAGCGGCGGTGGCCGAGAGGCTCAATGCCGCGAAGACGCCTGCGGTGAGCAGACTGAACAGACGGGATTTTTGCATGGGGTGTCTCCAGTAGCGAAAAGGGCGGTCAGGAGTACGGCGACACCACTGGTGTCCTGTCTCCCGGGCTTTTATCCCGCCGTGTAACCTCTACTGGAGGTCGCCAACTCTCGGACCAGCCACTCGCTAAACGCGAGCCGGAACCCTAGTCGGCTATTGCAAATTGTGGTGCCGCGAACCTGAGATGACTCCTGCACACCCTCTTCCAAGCGAGAGTTGTGCCAAGTTGCGCAAACCCTTGTGGCGCCTGAGTCGGGAAGACGTTTGGGTTTTTACGAAGGGCGAAGTGTGCACTGATGCAGGGCGCCGTCTGGCGCCTCGGTGCCGCAGTGGGGCACTAGGTCTGCAATTCGCAGTCTCAGTTAACGTTCTCTGCAGTTTCGGGAACGCCGACCAGCGCCGCTGGTTCGAGCTCTACCGCGGTCCGGGAGGCCGCCATGTATCGACGATTGCTTACCGCTTTGATGACGTTGTCCCTGGCAGGTTGTTACGGAGGTTATTACGAATCAGAAAGCTATACGCAGCCGATCTATAGCAGTAGCTACAGCAGCGGTTACGTGTACGACAGCTATCGCCCGGTCGCTCCGGCGTATTCCGGAGGGGCGGTGTACTACTCCTCTCCGCGTTATTACTCGGCGCCTCGCTATTACGCGCCGCCCCCACGTTATTACGCTCCACCACCTCGTTATTACGGGCCCGGATACGGCGGTGGGCGCCCCGGTTACGGTGGTCGCCCGGGTTACGGTGGCGGCAACTGGAATGGTGGGGGGTACCACGGCGGGGGTGGCTACAACGGTGGCGGCAACGGCTATCGTCCACCGCCCCCAGGTCCGAGACCCGGAGGTGGCTATGGTCCCGGCCCCGGCAGTGGCTGGCATGGCAATCCCGGCGGTGGCGGTGGCGGACCACGTCCCGGCTTTGGACCCGGTGGCTCGGGCGGCGGTCACCGAGGAGACGGCGGTTTCGGTCGTGGTGGTCACGGAGGACCGGGTGGCGGCAATCGCTGAGTGGTACAAAAAACGGCGCCCCAAGGAGCGCCGTTTTTTATGGGGTTGGATTTATGACCCTGGCCACCAGGGTGTGTTAAAGGGGACTGTGTTAAAGGGGACTGATTTATTTACTGTGTTAAAGGGGACTGATTTATTTACAACGCCTCACCGTAAATTAATCTGTCCCCTTCTTCTGAAAATCAAATAAATCAGACCCCTTTTAATATTCAGTTGCAGCACTGGCTTCAGCCGGGAAGAGGCCGGTGTGGGCACCCCAATATTTGTGGTGTGAATGACAGGATCAATACTCCGACAAATCCGCCAGCGGGTGTCGGCCTTCCCAGGCTTTTTCGAAATGCGCGTCCACCACCGCCAGAGGAATGCTTGAAATGTCCTGCCAGTGCCAGTGGGGCTTTTGATCCTTGTCGATCAGCCGTGCACGCACGCCCTCGGCGAATTCGGGATGTCGGCAGCAGTTAAGGGCCATGGTGTATTCCACCTGAAACACCTCAGCCAACGACAGATGCCGCGCCCGTTCGATCTGCTCCCACACCAGATGCGCCGTCATCGGGCAGCCCTCAGTCAGGGTTTTCGCCGCCTTGGCCAACAACAGGTCATCTGCATTCAAGTGATGCTTCAACGCCTGCCAGGCGCTTGGCGCGTCAGCCACATCCAGCAGTTCATCAAGGGCCTCGCGACGAGGCAGCCATTGCGCGGCAGGCATCTGATCCACCGCTTCCAGCTGCAGCGCTCTGAACAGGCTGGTCAGTTGCACTTTCGTCTGTTCCTGCCAATTGAGTTGCAGCAGCCGGTCGATCATTTCCTCCTGCTGGTCATCCAGCAGAAAACGGTCGGCGAGCCCGAGATCCAGCGCGTCACGGCCGTTGATGTGCGCGCCGGTCAATCCAAGAAACAAACCCAGCTTGCCCGGCAGCCGCGACAGGAACCAGCTGGCGCCGACGTCAGGAAACAGGCCGATGCTGATCTCCGGCATCGCCAGCCGGCTGCCTGGCGTGACGACGCGGATGTTCGCCCCTTGCAGCAAGCCCATGCCGCCGCCCAGCACATAGCCGTGGCCCCAGCAGATCAGCGGTTTGGGATAGGTGTGCAGCGTGTAATCCAGTCGATACTCCGCCGCGAAAAACTGCGCAGCCAGCGGCGGAACGGCGCCAGGCTGACCGCTCCCTGCCTCGACCAGCGCACGCACGTCGCCACCGGCGCAGAAGGCTTTTTCGCCATTGCCGCGCAGCAACACGCAGACGACTTGCGGGTCGCTGGCCCAGTCGTTCAGCCGGTCCTGCAACGCCAGAATCATCGGCAGCGACAGGGCGTTGAGGGATTTTTCCGCATCCAGCGTGGCGATGCCCAGGCGGGCGCCGTCCGTGGTGGTGAGTTCTTCAAATTGCAGATTCATCGTGACCTCTTGTCAGTGGTACGGGGATCTATCGAGAGTTGTGAGTCCCCTCGACGCCCGGAAGTTGCAAACCGGCGACTGTGAACGAGTTTAGGAAAGCGCACCGTGCGCTGCGCTGGAAATAATCAGCCACAGTCCCTAAAGTTGCGCATTGTTTCTGCCGGATCACACCATGACAAACGACGACCGCATCAAACTGGAGCCCAGCTGGAAGCAGGCCCTGCGCGACGAGTTCGAAAAACCTTACATGGGCGAGCTGCGCGAATTTCTGCGTCAGGAGCATGCGGCGGGCAAGGAAATCTATCCGCCGGGGCCGCTGATCTTCAATGCCCTCAACTCGACGCCGCTGGATAACGTGAAAGTGGTCATCCTCGGTCAGGACCCTTACCACGGCCCCAATCAGGCCCACGGCCTGTGCTTCTCGGTGCAGCCCGGCGTGCCGGCGCCGCCTTCGCTGGTCAACATCTACAAAGAGCTCAAACGTGACCTGAACATCGACATTCCCAACCACGGCTATCTGCAATCGTGGGCCGAGCAGGGCGTGCTGATGCTCAACACCACGCTCACCGTCGAGCGCGCCAACGCCGCGTCCCATGCCGGCAAAGGCTGGCAGCATTTCACCGACAAGATCATTGAAACCGTCAGCGCCCAGCAGCCCCATTTGGTGTTCCTGCTGTGGGGCGCCCATGCCCAGAGCAAGAAGAAGCTCATCGATGCATCCAAACACCTGATCCTGACCGCCGTGCACCCGTCGCCGTTGTCGGCGTACAAAGGGTTTCTCGGCTGCGGGCATTTTGGTCTGGCGAACAAGTTTCTGGAGCAGAACGACCTGGCGCCGATCGAGTGGCGATTGCCAGCCAGCGTCTGACGCAAATGCTTCGTCCGCCGCGAATTTTCTAGGAGCGCGCCCAATATCTGCGCCGGCCGCAGATCCCCATGTAGGAGCGTGGCTTGTCCCGCGATCGGCCGGGAACCGGTCGTGGAATGGGTGCATGGGGTGGATCAGGGAAGAAATCGATGGCTGTTGTGCTGCCGCTGCGCGCCAGATCGCGGGACAAGCCACGCTCCTACAATTTTTTGCCTGCGCAGGCCTTGCGATCCCAATACCGAAACAACGGCTCGGCCAGAAACAACACAAACAACAGCCTCATCACTTGCATCGCCGTGACCAGCGGCACCGACAGTTGCAGCACCTCCGCCGTCAGGCTCATTTCCGCGATCCCGCCGGGCATCATCCCCAGTGTCAACGAGCGCAAGTCCAGATGGGTCAACGCGCTCAGCCCCAGTGCGCACAACGCCGCGATGCTCATGGTCAGCGCTGTCCCCAGCAACGTGCGACCAATGAACGACGGTGCACGACGAAAGAACGCGCGGTTGAAGTGGCAGCCCAGACCGCTGCCGATCAGCCACTGCCCCAACTGACTGCCACCCTGTGGCAGGCCGATGTGCAAATCAAAACTGACGCTGATCACCGCGCTGATCAGCAACGGCCCGAACAACCACGGATTGGGCTGTTTCAACCGCTGCCAGCCCCAGGCCACCAGCGCGCCCAGCGGAAACAGCAGCATCAGCCACCGCCAATCCACCACCGTCGCATGGGAAGGCGGGCCGCCGTCGCCCATCAAATACTTGAAGATCGCCGGCACGCACAGCACCACCGCGAGCACCCGCAGGCTCTGCCCGGCGGCGACGTTGCTGAGAATCGCGCCGTTGCGTGCGCCGAGGTTGACCATCTCGCCCGAGCCGCCGGGCATGCTGGAGAAGAACGCCGTGGCGCGGTCCTCGCCGGTGCGCAGCATCAGCCACACGCCGACGACGCTGGAGACACTGGTCACCAGTGCGCCGATGAAGATCAGGCCAAAGTGGGAAAGGACTTGTTCGATGACGACGGGGGTGAAGTGCAGGCCGATACCGATGCCGACCACCCATTGGCCGCATTTGCGGCCGCCGGGGATTTCAGCCAGCTGCCAGGGGGTCAGGCAGCGGACCAGGATGATCGCCAGTAACGAGCCGACCATCCAGGGCAGTGGCCAGCCGACCTGGCTGGCGAGAAATCCCCCCAGCAGGCCAACCAGCGGTGTTCCCCACCACGTACTGAAGGGTCGGTCAGACATCGGCCAGCGCGCGACGCTGCCTGGAGCGCTTGCGCCAGATGCGGATCAGCGGGAACACCAGCATGAACGCGGTCACCACCCACATGCCCAACGTAATCGGGCTCGACCACAGAATTTCCAGGCCGCCGTTGGAAATCGACAACGCGCGACGCAGGTTCTGCTCCATCAGCCCGCCGAGGATGAACCCCAGCAAAATCGGCGACAGCGGGAAGTCCAGCTTGCGCAGGATATAGCCAAAGATACCGATGCCGACCATCAGGAACAGGTCGAAGGTGGTGGCATGCACCGCGTAGACGCCGATCCCGGTGATGATCGCGATCACCGGCACCAGAGCCCAGTTCGGCACCGCCAGAATGCGGGTGAAGATGCGGATCATCGGAATGTTGAGGATCACTAGCATGATGTTGGCGACGAACAACGACGCGATCAGGCCCCAGACGATGTCCGGTTGCTGTTGAAACAGCAGTGGCCCGGGCGTGATGTTGTACAGCGACAGGGCGCCGATCATCACTGCCGTGGTGCCCGAACCCGGAACGCCCAGCGTCAGCATCGGCACCAGCGCGCCGCAAGCCGTGGCGCCAATGGCGGTTTCCGGCGCAGCCAGACCACGCATGTCGCCTTGTCCGAATTTGCCGCTCGCGCCGGCGATACGTTTCTCGGACATGTAGGTCACGGCGCTTGCCAGCGTCGCACCTGCACCGGGCAGCACGCCCATGATGAAGCCCATCAGACCGCAACGGATGTTCACCCAGAACACCGAACTGGCCTCCTTGAAGTTAAACATCATGCGCCCGGTGGCTTTCACCGCTTCCTGGCCGCGATGGGTTTTCTCCAGCAACAACAGGATTTCGCTGATCGAGAACAGGCCCAGCACCAATACGACGAACTGAATGCCGTCCGCCAGATGGATGTTGTCGCCGGTGAATCGGTACACGCCACTGTTGGCGTCAATACCGATGCTCGACAGAAAAAGCCCGATCAGCGCCGCCACAAACGTCTTCAGCGGTCGATCACCGGCCATGCCGCCCAGGCAGACAATGGCGAATACCATCAGCACGAAGTATTCCGCTGGCCCGAAGGCAATTGCCCATTTCGCCAGCAGCGGCGCGAACATGACCATGCCGCAGGTGGCGATGAGCGCGCCGATGAACGAACTCCACGCCGACAGCGACAACGCCACACCGGCCATGCCTTGGCGTGCCATCGGGTAGCCATCCAGCGCGGTCATGACGGTCGATGCTTCACCGGGGATGTTCAGCAGGATCGAGCTGATGCGGCCGCCGTACTCGCAGCCCAGGTACACCGCCGCCAGCAGAATCAATGCTGACTCCGGCGGCAGGCCAAGGGCGAAGGCAATCGGGATCAGCAGCGCCACGCCGTTGATCGGTCCCAGGCCCGGCAGCAGGCCGACGACGGTGCCGATCAGCGTGCCGGAAAGGGCGGTAATCAGGTTGTAAGGGGTCAGCGCGACGCCGAAGCCCTGGCCAAGATAGCCGAGAGTGTCCATATCAGTTCTCCAGAACGTCGAGCAGGCCGAGGGGCAGGGGCACATCCATCACTTTGTCGAACAGCACGTATAACGCAATGCTCATGAAGGTGATGATCACGACGCTTGGCAGCCAGCGGCCACCGTACAGGCGCGCCATGGGGATGCCGATCAGAATGCTGCTCAGCACGAAGCCCAGCGGCTCGAACAACCCGGCGAATACCAGCAACAGCAGGGTGCAGATGCCGATTTTGATCAGCGTCGGACGGTCCAGCGCCGGTTCTTCCTCGGAATGCACGATCGGTGTCGGACGGATCGCCATGTACAGCAGCGAGATGCCCATCAGCGCCAGCATCAGCAGCGGGAAGGCGCGGGGGCCAACGGGTTCGTAGGAAAACGGCGCCTGATAAGGCCATGCCATCATGGCGAGGCCGATACAGACCAGCAGCAGCACGACGGCGAAAATGCGTTGTATAACCATGGAAAGCTCCCGGATCACGCCACCGCGCAGGCGGCGCAATCCTTAGTCAATCGAGTACGCTTCGACGGGTTCAGTCACTGAATCAGGCCGAATTCCTTGGCCAGCGTTTTGTACTCGGCGACGCGGGTTTTCACGTACTTGTCCAGCTCTTCACCGGTCATGGCGAACGGGAACAGCTCACGCTGATCGCGCAGCTTGGCGAAGTCTTCCGAGGCCAGCAGCTTGTCGAATGCCGCTTTCCACCAGTTGTATTCCTCGTCCGACACCTTTGGCCCCAGATAGAAGCCGCGCACCACCGGCCAGACGATGTCGTAGCCCTGTTCCTTGGCGGTCGGAATGTTCTTCATTTCCGGCTCGTCCAGACGCTCTTCAGAGAACACTGCCAGCAGGCGCATGTCGCCGCTGAGAATGTGCGGCATGGAGTCGGAAATGTCGGTGGAGCCCACTTGGATGTGACCGCCGAGCAGGGCAGTGGCGATTTCACCGCCGCCTTCGAGAGCGACGTAACGCAGTTCGCGCGGGTTGATACCGGCCGCTTTGGCGATGAGTGCGGTCTGCATCCAGTCCTGGCTGCCCACGGTGCCGCCGGAGCCGATGACGACTTTGCCAGGGTCGGCTTTCAGCGCTTTAACCAGATCGTCGAGGTTCTTGTAAGGCGAGTCAGCCTTGACTGCGATCGCGCCGTAGCTGGTGCCGACGGCGGCCAGCCACCGCACGGCGTTTTCATCGTAACGGCCGAATTTGCCCTGTGCCAGGTTCAGCAGCGAGCCGCTGGACCAGGCCACCAGCGTGCCGGCGTCGGCAGGGCGCTGGGCTACCACCGCGTTGTACGCCACGGCGCCGACGCCGCCTGGCATGTAGGTGACGCGCATTGGTTTGGAGAGGATTTTCTCGTTGATCAGCGCGCTCTGCGCCAGTTTGCACGTCAGGTCGAAGCCACCGCCGGGGGAAGCCGGCGCGATGCATTCAGGACGATTGGGCTCGGCGGCCCACAATTGGGTGGCCATCAGCATGCAGCTGGCGGCAACGCTGATATGGCGCAACGATAGGTTCATGGTCCGTCTCCAGAGGAGTTGTTGTTTTAATGGGGGCAGGCGGTCGTACGTTTGTCAGGCAGTCGTCCCACACCCTTGAGAAGGAGTGGGCCGACAAGATGCGGACGTGACAAAACACCGCGCAACAGGGCTGCGAGGTGAACAGTAAACACAACGGGATTCAGGCGGCACGAGGGCCGAGGATTGCAGTGAGGGCATCACTGATGACTCCGATATTGTTTTTATTGTTGAAAACGCATCAAGGCGTTTTTCGTCACGACCCTGGCATCAGCAGCGTCACGCGGGACGCAATCGTGACAAGTCGTAACGGGATCCTAATCAGCGAAGCTTTCGTGAACCTTTCAACTACCTTTCAGGAAGCTTTCAACTGATCCGCCTCAAGGGCAGGAGGTGGCTGTTCCCGCGCGCCGGACCTTCACAGACGACGGCGCCCCTGTAAACTCCGCTCATAAAATGCTCACTGGGGAGAAGTCGATGCGTGTCCTGCTCGTCGAAGATCATCTGCAACTGGCTGAAAGTGTCGCGCTGGCCCTCAAGAGCAGCGGCATGACCGTTGACGTTCTGCACGACGGCGTTGCAGCTGATCTGGCCCTGAGCAGCGAAGAATATGCTGTGGTAGTCCTGGATGTCGGCTTGCCGCGCATGGACGGCTTCGAAGTGCTGGCGCGTCTGCGGGCGCGGGGCAAAAACACGCCAGTGCTGGTGCTGACCGCCCGCAGCGACGTCAAGGACAGGGTCCACGGCCTCAACCTCGGCGCCGACGACTATCTGGCCAAACCCTTCGAACTGTCCGAGCTGGAAGCGCGGGTCAAGGCGCTGCTGCGCCGCAGCGTACTCGGCGGCGAACGTCAGCAACGCTGTGGCGAACTGGTCTACGACCTCGACACGCGCCGCTTCACCCTCGGTGAAGAGCTCCTTACGCTGACGTCCCGGGAGCAAGCGGTGCTTGAATCACTAATCGCCCGCCCCGGCAGGGTGATGAGCAAGGAGCAGCTGGCGGCGCAGGTGTTTGGGCTGGACGAAGAGGCCAGCGCCGACGCCATCGAAATCTACGTGCACCGTCTGCGCAAGAAACTCGATGGCCACCCGATTGCGATTGTCACCTTTCGAGGGCTGGGCTATTTGTTGGAAAGCCGGGATGCTTAATCCGTTTCCTTCAGCGGAAAACAGCCTGCGCTGGCGCTTGCTGTGGAACTTGGGCTTGCTGCTGGTGGTGCTGATGTTCGCCAGCGGCATGAGCGCCTACTGGAACGGACGCGAAGCGGCAGACACCGCTTACGATCGCACTTTGCTGGCCTCGGCACGGACCATCGCCGCCGGGTTGTCGGAACGCGACGGCACCCTCAGCGCGGACGTGCCCTACGTGGCCCTGGACACCTTCGCCTACGACAGCGCGGGCCGTATCTACTATCAGGTCAACGACATCAACCAGAAGCTCATTTCGGGCTACGAAAACATCCCCGCGCCGCCGCCGGGCACGCCGCGCACCGACGCTTACCCGGCCCTCGCCAAGTTTTACAGTGGCCGTTATCAGGGCCAGGACGTGCGGGTGGTCAGCCTGCTCAAGGCCGTGAGCGAGCCAAACATGAACGGCATGGCCGAGATTCGCGTCGCCGAAACCGAAGAAGCGCGGGTGGATATGGCCCAGGCGCTGATGGCTGATACGCTGTTGCGGCTGGGCATGCTTGGCAGCGGCGCGTTGTTGCTGGTCTGGTTCACGGTCAGCGCCGCGTTGCGACCACTGGACCGGCTGCGCACGGCGGTGGAAGAACGCCAGCCTGACGATCTGCGCTCATTGCCGTTGGTCGAAGTGCAGCACGAGTTGCGCCCGCTGGTCAGCTCACTCAATCACTTCACCGAGCGGCTGCGCATGCAGTTCGAACGCCAGGCGCAATTCATCGCCGACGCCGCCCATGAATTGCGCACGCCGCTGGCCGCATTGAAGGCGCGACTGGAGCTTGGGTTGCGTGATCAGGAGCCTGCGGCATGGCGCAACACTTTGGAAAGCGCCGCCTCCGGTACCGACAAACTGACCCACCTGGCCAACCAGTTGCTGTCGCTGGCGCGCATCGAAAACGGCGCGCGGGCCATTGCGGAGGGCGGCGCGCAATTGCTCGACCTCAGCCAACTGGCGCGCGAGCTGGGCATGGCCATGGCGCCGCTGGCCCACGCCCGGGGTGTGGCGTTGGCTCTGGAAGCCGACGAGCCGGTGTGGATGCGCGGCGAACCCACATTACTCAACGAGCTACTGAGCAATCTGGTGGACAACGCCCTGGCTCACACCCCGGCGGGCGGCAACGTGATCTTGCGTGTTCACGCGCCGTGCGTGCTCGAAGTCGAGGACGACGGCCCCGGCATCCCGGCCCACGAACGCGAACGGGTGTTCGAGCGATTCTACCGGCGCAATCAGCAGAGCAAGGGCTCCGGCCTGGGGCTGGCGATTGTGGGAGAAATCTGCAGGGCACATCTGGCGCGCATCACCTTGCATGACGGCGCTCAGCGGGGCTTGAAAGTAAGGGTGAGTTTTATGGTGCCGGAGTCGGGGCTGGTGGGACTAGTTTGACCGGTTAGGCGAAGGCAATCAGTACAACAGCGTCATCGCCTGGTTCATCTCATTGATCAGCCCGCCGTCGGCCATGTTCAAACCCAACTGCGCCACGGCCGGCACTGACTGAAAATGCAGGTTCGGGTAAGGCGTGCCGTTCATCTCATGAATATGAATCGTCGCGACCTGCACCAGATCCACATAATCGGCCTGATTCGAGACACGGCTGAAATTCTGGAACTGCCGAGGCACGCTCGCCAGGTTTTCCGGGAAATCCCATGAACGCAGCAGCCGCTCGCCGATGATCGGATGGATGCGTTCGATCACGTGATTGAGGCTGATCGGGTCGGAGAGCAATTCGTAATTGTCCTCGGCGTACGTCAGGATCGGCAGCACGCCGATCAGGTGGATCAGCCCGGCGAGGGTGGCCTTGTCAGCCTTGAGGCGCGCACTGCGGTAACTGAGCACGTTGCTGACCCCGGCCACCTGCATGCTGAGTTTCCAGATGTCGCGCATTTTGGTTTCGATGACGTCGGACTTGGCGTGAAACATTTGCTCCACTACCAGCCCGATGGCCAGGTTACAGCTGTAATTCACGCCAAGACGCCGAACCGCCGTCAGCACGTCGCTGACTTCAAAGTTTGGCCGCAGCAAAGGGCTGTTGACGACTTTGATCAGCCGGGCGGACAACGCGGTGTCACTGCCGATGACCTTGCTCAGCGCCGCAATGGAGATTTCCGAATCTTCCGCCGCCAGGCGGATTTTCAGTGCAACTTCGGGGAGAGTTGGCAGAAACAGAGCATCCTTGTCGATCGCCTTGATCAGATCCCTCTGCACTTCGTCAGCCATGCTACTCATATTGGATCTCTGGACATTGCATTCCGGCCAACGGCCGTCCACTCGGTGGTACGGCGCTGGAAACTACGCTGACGTCTTGCACATGCTTCAACCGGGTTCAACGCTGTGTTTCGAGCTTCGCGTCGAGGGTGTATGGCAAATCGTTTAATTGCAGGGCTTCGCCATCTGCCGCACCAAGGTGGATCCGGCCGTCTTCCGCCGCATCCGCCTGCAAGACCGCCAGCACCTCGATCCCGACATCAGACCGGGCCGCGATCACAACGTTGCCTACCGCACTTGAATGAACTGGCGAAAACAGTGCAGCGCCCGCTTCGGGCAGTTCGGTGCCTCCCATGGTGAGGCGATACAGCCGGCGTTTCAGCTTGCCGAGGTACTGCATACGCGCCACGATTTCCTGGCCGGTGTAGCAACCTTTCTTGAAACTCACACCGCCCACGGCTTGCAGGTTGATCATCTGCGGAATGAACTCTTCGCGGGTCTGCCCGAACACCTGGCCGATGCCGGCGCGGATCTGCCCCAGAAGCCAGTCGTTCAGCGGCGCTTCTGGCACGTGGGCGATCAGCCGGCTGCGCACATCCTCGGACTGCTCGGCACGCACCCACAATTCGGCGCGGGCAGGTGAGACGCGGACGGCGATGAGGTCATTGGCGCGGACGACCGAGTCGGTTTCCTGTGCGAGGTCGAGGCCGAGACTGACGAGCGCGCCGTCACCGTCCTGCAAACCGAATCGTACCCAGGACGCGCTTTCGTCGGTCAGTTTGGATTTGGAGAAGACTGCGTATTTCTTCAGGTCCAGCAATTGCGCTTCGATCAGCTCGCTGGCCATTGCCAGCAGCATGCCGTCACCTTCATGCAGGATGCGAAAGCTGGACTGCATGCGGCCTTTTTGCGTGCAGCGGGCACCGAGGGTGGCCCGGGCTTCGCCGAGGTAATCAATGTTGCAAGTCAGTTGGCCTTGCAGGAATTTGCCGGCATCCACGCCGCGAACGGCGAGCACACCTTCGTGGGACAGGGGGCAGAAAAAAGCTGTAACGGCCATGAGTCATCGCAGGGGTAGAAGTCTGGGGGACCATCATAGTGCCGCGTGCCGCTAATGGGTATACGCAAAAAGCCGAGACCAACTCCAGGTACGCCCCGGGACGATGCGCCTGTATACTCGCCGGCAAATTCGAGGAGCACTCCATGGTCGAAGATGTTGAACTCAATCGCCTCTTTTGGCACAGCCGTCGCGGCATGCTCGAGCTGGACGTATTGCTGGTGCCGTTCGTCAAAGAAGTCTACCCGACGCTCAACCAGGTCGATCGCGACCTCTACGTGCGCTTGCTGACCTGTGAAGATCAGGACATGTTCGGCTGGTTCATGCAGCGCGCGGAATCCGAAGATCCGGAGCTGCAGCGCATGGTTCGGATGATCCTGGACCGTGTCCAGCCGAAGTGATCGTTTTGAATGCCGTTGGCGGCCCTCCCGTGCGCTGCTGACGGCATACCTCGTGGCGCAAGTTCTTGCGCTGGCGTCGACAGTCCTCCTTTCAATTCCCCTGTGGGCAAAGGCCATCGTCCTTTTGCTGTGCGCCTTGCACGCATCACGCAGTCTTCGGATGTGCATTCTGCTCGATCGGCCGCAGTCTCCTGCCGGGCTGAGGCGGGACAGCAGCGGCTGGGCGTTGTGGAGCGAAGAGGGCGGCTGGCAGCCGGTGCAGCTACGCCCGGACAGCCTGGCGCTGCCGCACATGGTTGTGCTGCGTTTCAGGGCGGTGACGGGCCATTGGCTGAGCCGCTGGTGGGTGCGAAGCCTGTGCATCCCGGCAGACGCCATGGCGCCGGATAGCCACCGACGCCTGCGTTTGCGCCTGAAATTCAGCCGGCAAAGGTGGGCGGCACCAGAATAGTGTCCAGCGCTTCGGGCAGCATATCCGGGTAATCCAGCGTGTAGTGAAGCCCGCGGCTTTCTTTGCGCGCCATCGCCGAAGCAATCATCAGCTCTGCCACCTGGGCCAGGTTGCGTAACTCGATCAGATCCCGGCTGACCTTGTAGTTACTGTAGAACTCGTCGATCTCGTCCAGCAACAGCCGCACCCGATGCCGGGCGCGCTGCAGTCGCTTGTTGGTGCGCACGATGCCCACGTAGTCCCACATGAACCGACGCAGCTCATCCCAGTTGTGGGCGATGATCACGTCCTCGTCGGAATCGGTTACCTGAGTCGCATCCCATGCCGGCAGGTTCTGCGGCTGCGGGACGTGATCGAGCTGGGTAACGATGTCTGCCGCGGCGGAGCGGGCGTACACAAAGCATTCCAGCAGCGAGTTGCTGGCCATGCGGTTGGCGCCGTGCAGGCCGGTGAAGCTGGTCTCGCCGATTGCGTACAGCCCGGGCACATCGGTGCGGCCCTGTTGGTCAACCAGGACACCGCCACAGGTGTAGTGCGCCGCCGGAACCACGGGGATCGGCTGACGCGTGATGTCGATGCCGAACGTGAGGCAGCGCTCGTACACCGTCGGGAAGTGGCTCTTGATGAACTCTTCGGACTGGTGGCTGATGTCCAGAAACACGCAGTCGGCGCCCAGGCGTTTCATCTCGTGGTCAATGGCGCGGGCAACGATGTCGCGTGGCGCCAGCTCGGCCCGTGGGTCAAAACGCTGCATGAAGCGCTCGCCATTGGGCAGCTTCAGGTGAGCGCCTTCGCCGCGCAGGGCTTCGGTAATCAGAAAGCTCTTGGCTTGCGGGTGATAGAGGCAGGTAGGGTGGAACTGGTTGAACTCAAGATTGCCCACGCGGCAGCCCGAACGCCAGGCCATCGCGATGCCGTCGCCGCAAGCGCCGTCGGGGTTGCTGGTGTACAGGTAGACCTTCGCCGCGCCGCCGGACGCCAGAATGGTGAAGCGCGCGCTGTGGGTGTCGACCTCTCCCGTCGAACGATCCAGCACGTAAGCGCCCAGGCAGCGCTGCCCATCGAGCCCCAGCCGGGGCTCGGTGATGAGATCGACCGCCACGCGCTGTTCCAGTAATTCGATATTGGGGCGTGCGCTGGCCTGCGCCAGCAAGGTGCGGAAGATTGCAGCACCGGTGGCGTCGGCGGCGTGAATGATCCGGCGGTGGCTGTGCCCCCCTTCGCGGGTGAGGTGAAACTCGAAACCGCCGTCCACGACGGTCGACGGGTCATCCCGGGTAAAGGGCACGCCAAGGTCGATCAGCCACTGAATGGCCTCGCGGCTGTGCTCGACGGTAAACCGGACTGCGTCCTCATTGCACAGGCCGCCGCCCGCGTTGAGGGTGTCTTCCACGTGGGACTGTATGGTGTCGGTGTCATCCAGCACCGCCGCGACACCGCCCTGGGCCCAGAACGTCGAACCGTTCGCCAGATCACCTTTGCTGAGGACCGCCACGCGCAAATGCCCGGGCAATGTCAGTGCAAGACTCAAACCGGCTGCGCCGGACCCTATTACCAATACGTCGTGCTGGAAATGCTGACTCATCTCAGGTACCGGCGTCTAAATGGCCACTAGTATAAGCAAGTGCGGAACGGCACAATGTCCGCGCTTTATGGCGACGGTGAATCACAGTGGGAGCGGAGTGTGCGCCAACCCGCAATGTCCCGCACCCCGTTTGATGGACGCGATCTTTCCTACAGCTTCATATGGATTGAGTCCTACAACTGACGGGGCATGTGTCTTACGTCCAATAATGAACGGCGGGAACTTTTCACGAACCTGTACGTTCAATAGTGGGTTGCCCATAAAGGAACAGCGTCGACGTTGTGCATTGGCAGTTTTCAGCCGGTACGAACGCTTTTGACGACAAGATTATTTACGCAGCCGACCTGGTTCGAGCGGCGTTTTCTGTGCGGGCAGCAGACGCCCGCCGGAAACTTGCTTGAAGGGGGGAGAACTTTTGCTTAAAGCCCGAGTCTATGTTTGCAAGCCTGCGAAAGAGCCGATGCGATGCTCCTTTAAGCTTTATGAGGAGTGTTCATGCTAACCCAGGAAGAAGATCAGCAGCTGGTTGAGCGTGTACAACGCGGCGACAAGCGAGCATTTGATCTGCTAGTGGTGAAATATCAGCACAAGATTCTTGGGTTGATCGTGAGATTCGTTCACGACACCCACGAAGCCCAGGATGTTGCGCAAGAGGCGTTTATCAAAGCCTACCGCGCGCTTGGTAACTTCCGCGGTGACAGTGCGTTTTATACGTGGCTGTACCGTATCGCCATCAACACGGCGAAGAACTATCTGGTGTCGCGAGGTCGGCGGCCGCCGGATAGCGATGTCAGATCGGAAGACGCGGAGTTCTATGATGGCGATCACGGCCTCAAGGACATCGAGTCGCCAGAACGGGCATTGCTGCGGGATGAGATCGAGGGAACTGTCCATCGAACCATTCAGCTACTGCCAGAAGATTTGCGTACAGCTTTAACTTTGCGTGAGTTCGACGGTCTGAGTTACGAAGACATTGCCAGTGTCATGCAATGTCCGGTTGGTACCGTGCGCTCTCGCATTTTTCGCGCTCGGGAAGCCATCGACAAAGCCTTGCAACCTCTGTTGCAGGAAACCTGAGACAGCGGCGATAGCCACAAGAGAGGAACCGCCATGAGTCGTGAAGCCCTGCAGGAATCGCTGTCCGCGGTGATGGATAACGAAGCGGACGAACTGGAACTGCGTCGCGTGCTTAGCGCCATTGAAGATGCTGATACACGCGCCACCTGGTCCCGTTATCAGATTGCCCGTGCAGCGATGCATAAAGAACTATTGATGCCTCATCTGGATATTTCGGCTGCCGTTGCTGCCGGGATCGCCGATGAAGTCAGCCCGGTCAAGGCCGGCCGTGGCCCTTGGCGCACAATGGGTCGTCTGGCGGTAGCCGCCTCGGTGACTGTGGCCGTTCTGGCTGGCGTGCGTTTGTACAATCAGGACGAAATTGCAGGGGCGCAACTGGCTCAGCAATCTCAGCCGGCCACCGTTGCAATGCCGCAGGCGAAAGGCCCGGCAGTGTTGGCAGGCTACACCGAGGGCGAGCAGTCCCCGGGTCCGATGGCGAGCGGTGTGCTGCAGAACCAGGCTGGCTGGCATGACCAGCGTCTGCCAGGTTACCTTCGTCAGCATGCACAGCAAGCTGCAATGAAAGGCGCTGAAGGCGCTCTGCCATATGCTCGTGCTGCAAGCCTGGAAAACCGTTAAGGAGGATCATGCGCGCCATCCCTCTATTGCCGATTCTGCTTGGTGGATGGCTGGTCCTTCCAGCTCATGCCGATGATGCGCAAGACAATCTGAAGCGTCTTGCGCAGGCAGAGCAGCAACAAAGCTATACCGGCACATTCGTCTACGAGCGTAACGGTAGCTTCTCTACCCACCGAATCTGGCAGCGCGTTACCGACGGCAAGGTTCGGGAGCATCTTCTTCAACTGGATGGCTCTCCTCAGGAAGTACTGCGCGTTGATGGGGTTACCCAGTGCGTCAGCGGTACCCTCGAGGAGGGCGTGTCCAGCGTCCCCGATTCTCCGGCGCGAGCCTTCGATGCCGCCAGGTTGTCATCCTGGTATGACATCAAGTCGGCAGGTACGTCACGTGTGGCCGGACGCCTGGCCAATGTCGTGACACTCACGCCTCGTGATCAGCACCGTTACGGCATCGAACTTCACCTCGACAATGAAACCGGCTTGCCGCTGAAGTCTTTGTTGCTCAGCGACAAGGGCCAGTTGCTCGAGCGTTTTCAGTTCACTGATCTCAATACCTCGCAGCCTCTGACCGATCAGATGCTGTCGCCAGGTGCCGACTGCAAGCCGGTCGAAGTGGTCAAGTCCAAGGTTGATGCGCCCAGGCAGAAGGTTGCATGGCGCTCTGACTGGCTGCCTCCTGGTTTTGATCTGAGCAGTGCTGCCGCCCGCAAGGACCCGGATTCCAAGAGCCTGGTGACGAGCCTGATGTATGACGATGGTCTCGCCCGTTTCTCGGTGTTCGTCGAGCCAGTCACCGGCGCAGCTGTCACGGACATTCGTACCCAATTGGGCCCGACCGTTGCTGTCTCCCGCCGCGTAACAACGCAGAAGGGTGATGCAATGGTAACCGTGGTCGGCGAGATCCCGATCGGTACGGCCGAGCGCATCGCGTTGTCGATGCGAGATGACGCTGCGTCCACGAGCAAAAACTGATTCTGCACGCCGGTGATGGTCACCATGAAAAAGGTTTCATTTGGCCGTTTCACGTTCACAAGCCTGTAAATATGGGCTTCACTGGTACTGCTGAAATGTTTAGTGCGCTTTGTCGGTTGCAATCGGATGTGTTTTTTTCTATAGGTCACAGCTTCGCAGCTGTGGCCTTTGTTGTTTCAGGGTCCAGGAAACTGGAGCAGATACAGGCGTCGCTGGAAACCGCGACGCACAGATGCTTCGCGAGCCTGCGGGCTCGTACCGCTTAACCATGCTCGTTGTAAACGGGAGCCATATGTCGATACCACGTTTGAAACCTTACCTGGCCTGGATGGCCGCTGTGCTGATGCTTGGACAGGTCGTCACTGCTCAGGCCGAAGCCTTGCCGGACTTCACCTCTCTGGTGGAGCAGGCTTCCCCTGCAGTCGTCAACATCAGCACGCGTCAGAAGTTGCCGGATCGCTCGGTTGCCCAGGGTCAGATGCCTGACATGGAAGGCCTGCCGCCGATGCTTCGCGAATTCCTCGAGCGCAGCACGCCGCCAGGATCCCGTGCGCCGGGAGGCGGCAAGGGCGATCGTCAGCGTGAGGCTCAGTCATTGGGCTCGGGCTTCATCATTTCCGCTGACGGCTTCATCCTGACCAACAATCACGTGATCGATGGCGCTGACGAGATTCTCGTGCGTCTTTCAGATCGCAGCGAGATGAAGGCCAAGCTGATCGGCACGGATCCACGTACCGACGTCGCGGTGCTGAAGATCGATGGCAAGGATCTTCCTACCGTCAAGCTGGGTAACTCCGACAAACTGAAGGTCGGTGAGTGGGTGCTGGCGATCGGCTCGCCGTTCGGCTTCGATCACTCGGTGACCAAAGGCATCGTCAGTGCCAAGGGCCGCAGTCTGCCGAATGACACGTACGTGCCGTTCATTCAGACCGACGTGGCGATCAACCCGGGTAACTCGGGTGGGCCGCTGTTCAACATGGCGGGCGAAGTGGTGGGGATCAACTCGCAGATATTCACCCGTTCCGGTGGTTTCATGGGCCTGTCGTTCGCGATCCCCATCGACGTGGCGATGGACGTTGCCAACCAGCTCAAGGCCAGCGGCAAGGTCAATCGTGGCTGGCTGGGTGTCGTGATTCAGGAAGTGAACAAAGACCTGGCCGAGTCCTTCGGTCTGGACAAGCCGGCCGGTGCGCTGGTGGCTCAAGTACTCGAAGACGGACCGGCCGCCAAAGGTGGTCTGCAGGTCGGCGACGTGATCCTGAGCGCCAATGGCACGCCGATCGTGATGTCCGCAGATTTGCCACACCTGATCGGTAATCTGAAGGATGGCAGCAAGGCCGAGCTCGAAGTGATTCGTGACGGCAAGCGTCAGAAGCTCACCGTGACCGTGGGTGCATTGCCGGCCGAAGGCGAAGAGATGGGCGCGGCCGACACCGGAGTCGAGCGCAGCAGCAACCGCCTGGGCGTGTCGGTGGTCGATCTGACCGCTGAGCAGATGAAGTCGCTGGACCTGAAGGGCGGCGTCGTTATCAAGGAAGTTCAGGAGGGTCCTGCTTCCCTGATCGGTTTGCAGGCGGGTGATGTCATCACTCACTTGAATAACCAGGCCATCACGTCGTCCAAGCAGTTCACTGAAGTAGCCAAGGGCCTGCCGAAGAACCGCTCTGTCTCCATGCGCGTTCTGCGTCAGGGCCGTGCGACGTTCATCACGTTCAAACTGGCGGAATAACCCGTCGGGAACAGCAAAAAGGAGCGGTCAGACCGCTCCTTTTTTTGTGCCCTGGCGCTGCATGGCGGGCATGGCCTGTGCGTGAACGTGACGCCTGATCGTTCCTTCAGGTACAATTCCCGGCTATTTTTGGCGGGCAGTCTGCCTGCGACCTTTTTCGAGTGTTGATCCGTGAGTGATTTGAGTCATATCCGCAATTTCTCCATCATCGCCCACATTGACCATGGCAAGTCGACGCTGGCTGACCGGTTCATCCAGATGTGCGGCGGCCTGACCGAGCGCGAGATGGAAGCTCAGGTGCTGGATTCCATGGACCTGGAGCGTGAGCGCGGGATTACGATCAAAGCCCACAGCGTCACGCTTTATTACAAGGCGAAGGACGGGATCACCTACCAGCTCAACTTCATTGATACCCCCGGGCACGTTGACTTCACCTACGAAGTCAGCCGCTCGCTGGCAGCGTGTGAAGGTGCGTTGCTGGTGGTGGATGCCGGCCAGGGCGTTGAAGCCCAATCCGTCGCCAACTGCTACACCGCTATCGAACAGGGCCTGGAAGTCATGCCGGTCCTGAACAAGATCGACCTGCCCCAGGCCGATCCGGACCGGGTCAAGGAAGAGATCGAAAAGATCATCGGCATCGATGCCACCGACGCCGTGGCCTGTAGCGCCAAGACCGGCCTGGGCGTCGACGAAGTGCTCGAGCGTCTGGTCCACACCATCCCCGCGCCGACCGGCAACATCGAAGATCCGCTGCAAGCGCTGATCATCGATTCGTGGTTCGACAACTATCTGGGCGTTGTTTCCCTGGTGCGTGTGCGTCACGGCCGCGTCAAGAAAGGCGACAAGATTCTGGTCAAGTCGACCGGCAAGATGCACCTGGTCGACAGCGTGGGCGTGTTCAACCCCAAGCACAGCGCCACCGCTGATCTGAAAGCCGGTGAAGTGGGCTTCATCATCGCCGGCATCAAGGACATTCATGGTGCGCCCGTGGGCGACACCCTGACCCTGAGCACCACGCCGGACGTCCCGGTGCTGCCCGGCTTCAAGCGTATCCAGCCGCAGGTCTACGCCGGTCTGTTCCCGGTCAGCTCCGATGACTTCGAGGACTTCCGCGACGCCCTGCAGAAGCTGACGCTGAATGACTCATCCCTGCAATATCTGCCGGAAAGCTCCGACGCGCTGGGCTTCGGCTTCCGCTGCGGCTTCCTCGGCATGCTGCACATGGAGATCATCCAGGAGCGCCTCGAGCGCGAGTACGACCTGGACCTGATCACCACTGCGCCGACGGTAATCTTCGAGCTGCTGCTGAAGACCGGTGAAACCATTTACGTCGACAACCCGTCGAAATTGCCAGACCTGTCCACCATCGAGGACATGCGCGAACCGATCGTGCGGGCAAATATCCTTGTGCCTCAAGAGCACCTGGGCAACGTCATTACGCTGTGTATCGAGAAGCGTGGCATCCAGCACGATATGCTGTTCCTCGGTTCGCAGGTGCAAGTGACCTACGATTTGCCGATGAACGAAGTGGTTCTGGATTTCTTCGACCGTCTGAAGTCGACCAGCCGTGGTTATGCCTCGCTGGACTACCACTTCGATCGTTATCAGTCGGCCAATCTGGTTCGCCTGGACGTGATGATCAACGGCGACAAGGTCGACGCTCTGGCGCTGATCGTGCACCGTGACAACGCCGCCTACAAAGGCCGCGCGTTGACTGAAAAGATGAAAGAACTGATTCCTCGTCAGATGTTCGACGTGGCAATCCAGGCCGCCATTGGCGGCCAGATTATCGCGCGTACAACCGTCAAGGCGCTCAGAAAGAACGTACTGGCCAAATGTTACGGTGGCGACGTCAGCCGTAAGCGCAAGCTGCTCGAGAAGCAGAAGGCCGGTAAGAAACGCATGAAGCAGGTCGGCAACGTGGAAATTCCACAAGAAGCCTTCCTTGCAGTGCTCAGGTTGGAATAGTCAGGCCCTATGTCACTAAATTTCCCGCTGTTGCTGGTCGTCGCCGTGTTTGTCTGCGGTTTGCTGGCCCTGTTCGATCTGATCATATTGGCGCCGCGTCGCCGCAACGCGATAGCGAACTATCAGGGCAGCGTGAGCCAGCCTGATGTCGCGGTCGTGGAGCGGTTGAACAAGGAGCCGTTTCTTGTCGAATACGGCAAATCGTTCTTTCCGGTGCTGTTCATCGTTCTGGTCCTGCGCTCGTTTCTGGTTGAGCCGTTTCAGATCCCGTCGGGCTCGATGAAGCCAACGCTGGACGTGGGCGATTTCATTCTGGTCAACAAGTTCTCGTACGGCATCCGCCTGCCGGTGATCGACCTCAAGGTCATCCCGGTCGGCGACCCGCAGCGTGGCGACGTGATGGTGTTCCGCTACCCAAGCGACCCCAACGTCAACTACATCAAACGCGTCGTCGGCCTGCCAGGGGATGTGATTCGCTACACCAACGACAAGCAGTTGTTCATCAATGGTCAGTTGGTGGCCAAGCAGTTGATCGGTTCGGAGCCGGGCACGCTGGGCAGCGCAGAGCTCTACAACGAGAAGCTGGGCGAGGTGGAACACCAGATCCGTCAGGAAATGAGCCGCTACCGCGCGCCGCCTGATCATGAATGGACCGTTCCGGCCGCGCATTACTTCATGATGGGCGACAACCGCGACAACTCGAACGACAGCCGTTACTGGGATGACCCCAATATTCCCAAGGACGAGCTGGGCATGGTCCCCGACAAAAACATCGTCGGCAAAGCCTTTGCAGTCTGGATGAGCTGGCCTGAGCCCAAACTCAGCCACTTTCCGAACTTCTCGCGAGTCGGTCTGATCAAGTAATCGATGCGGCGCTGCCACTGGCAGCGCCGTATGTCATTCAGGGCCATGTTGCGTGGCCGATCTCGCAGGTGACAGGGAAGGGCTACTCTTGAAAGCAATCATGACGTCTGCCGGTCCGCAAAAAGGCCTCTCGTTCATCGGCTGGCTGGTGCTGCTGGCGGTTCTTGCTTTCGTCGGAAGCGCTGCCGCCAAGATCGTGCCGCACTACATGGACTACCTGTCGATGAAGAAAATCATCGAAAGTGCCGGCACTGATCGCACGGCAGACATCACCAACGCCGGTGACCTTTACGCCTACGTGGCCAAAGGCATGCAGGTTAATAACATTCGGGATTTGGATTTGAACAAGGCGTTAACTGTGACGACGGAGAACAACAGGTTCCTCGCCCATTTGAACTACGAAAAACGTGAGTCACTGATCCAGAACATCGATCTGGTGGTCAAGTTCGACCACGAATTCAGCGTGGGTAAACCGTGAGCGTTTCATTGAGTCGCCTTGAGCGTCAGCTCGGCTATACCTTCAAGGATCAGGAACTGATGATCCTGGCCCTGACCCACCGCAGCTTTGCCGGACGCAACAACGAGCGTCTGGAGTTCCTCGGTGATGCCATTCTCAACTTCGTCGCTGGCGAGGCCCTGTTCGAGCGTTTCCCGCAGGCGCGTGAAGGTCAGTTGTCCCGTCTGCGCGCCCGTCTGGTGAAAGGCGAGACCCTTGCCCTTCTGGCCCGCGGTTTCGATCTGGGCGAGTACCTGCGCCTGGGCTCGGGCGAGCTGAAGAGCGGCGGCTTTCGCCGTGAGTCGATTCTGGCTGACGCGCTGGAAGCCCTGATCGGCGCGATCTACCTCGATGCCGGGATGGACATGGCAAGGGATCGCGTGCTCGCCTGGCTCGCCAGCGAGTTCGAGACCCTGACGCTGGTCGATACCAACAAAGACCCGAAAACACGGCTGCAGGAATTCCTTCAGTCACGCGCCTGTGAACTGCCGCGCTATGAAGTGGTGGATATCCAGGGCGAGCCGCATTGCCGAATCTTCTTCGTCGAATGCGAGATCTCTTTATTGAATGAAAAAAGCCGGGGACAAGGCGTCAGCCGTCGCATTGCCGAACAGGTAGCAGCGGCCGCAGCCCTTATCGCCCTGGGTGTGGAGAATGGCAATGACTGATTCACCTGCAACACGCTGTGGCTATGTTGCCATCGTTGGCCGGCCAAACGTGGGCAAGTCGACGCTGCTGAACCACATCCTCGGCCAGAAACTGGCGATCACCTCGCGCAAGCCGCAGACCACGCGGCACAACATGCTCGGCATCAAGACCGAGGGCGCCGTGCAGGCGGTCTATGTCGATACGCCCGGCATGCACAAGAACAGCGACAAAGCGCTTAACCGCTACATGAACAAGACCGCCTCGGCAGCGTTGAAAGACGTCGACGTGGTGATTTTCGTGGTCGACCGCACCAAGTGGACCGAAGAGGACCAGATGGTCCTCGAGCGCGTCCAGTACGTGACCGGCCCGCTGATCGTGGCGTTGAACAAGACCGACCGTATCGAAGACAAGGGCGCGCTGATGCCGCATTTGTCCTGGCTGCAGGAGCAACTGCCGAACGCCCAGATCATCCCGATCTCGGCGCAGCAGGGCCACAACCTGGAAGCGCTGGAAAAGGTCATCGCCGACCATCTGCCGGAGAATGAGCACTTCTTCCCGGAAGATCAGATCACCGACCGCAGCAGCCGCTTTCTCGCGGCAGAGCTGGTGCGTGAGAAGATCATGCGTCAGCTTGGTGCCGAGTTGCCGTATCAGATCACCGTCGAGATCGAGCAATTCAAGCAACAGGGCAAGACACTGCATATCCATGCGCTGATTCTGGTCGAGCGTGACGGGCAGAAGAAAATCATCATTGGCGACAAGGGCGAGCGCATCAAGCGCATCGGCTCGGACGCGCGCCGCGACATGGAAGTGCTGTTCGATTCCAAGGTCATGCTGAATCTGTGGGTCAAGGTCAAAGGCGGCTGGTCCGATGACGAGCGTGCGTTGCGTTCGCTGGGTTACGGCGACTTGTAATCTGAGCCGTCTGGTCGTACCGAACACTTGTGGGAGCGAGCTTGCTCGCGAAGAGGATGTGACATTCAGCATTTGATGTTGGGTGGGATCGCCTGTTCGCAGGCAACCTCACTCCCACAGTCGTTTCAGATTGCCCGTTCCGCCGCGTTCTTTCATCGAGATAGTCATGTCACAGACCCCTCCCGTCGGTCAGCGCGCCTATGTACTGCACAGCCGTGCGTACCGCGAAAACAGCGCGTTGGTCGATTTCATCACGCCGCAGGGTCGCTTGCGTGCGGTGTTGCGCAGCGCTCGGGGTAAGGCGGGGACGATGGCGCGGCCGTTCGTGCCGCTGGAAGTCGAGTTTCGCGGGCGGGGCGAGTTGAAGAACGTGGGGCGGATGGAAGGCGCAGGGATCGCCGCATGGCTGGAAGGCGAGGCGCTGTTCAGCGGTCTTTATCTCAACGAACTGCTGATTCGCCTGTTGCCCGCCGAAGACCCGCACCCTGGGGTCTTCGAACATTACGCCGCGACGCTCGTTGCATTGGCCGAAGGACGCGCGCTGGAGCCATTGCTGCGCTCGTTCGAGTGGCGGCTGCTGGACGATCTCGGTTACGGCTTTGCGCTGGACGCAGACGTCAACGGCGATCCACTGGCCAGCGACGGCATGTACCGGCTTCAGGTGGACGCAGGCCTTGAGCGGGTTTATCTGTTTCAGCCGGGCTTGTTTCAAGGTGCCGAATTGCAGGCGATGTCTGAAGCGGACTGGACTTCGCCGGGCGCACTGTCGGCGGCCAAGCGTCTGATGCGCCAGGCGCTTGCCGTGCATCTGGGCGGGCGCCCGCTGGTCAGCCGTGAATTGTTTCGCAAACTCTAGCGTCCTGCGGCGCAAACCTAGAAAATCCTTCCTCGCTTGCGCAATCAGCCGCTACTGGCTGGCACCGCTTCAGTTATCAGGAGAACCCCGTGACCCATAGCACCCGCATTCTGCTCGGCGTGAACATCGACCACGTTGCTACCCTGCGGCAGGCCCGAGGGACGCGCTATCCCGATCCGGTCAAGGCAGCGCTGGATGCCGAGGAAGCTGGTGCCGACGGCATCACCGTGCATTTGCGTGAGGACCGCCGGCACATTCAGGAACGCGATGTGTTGCTGCTGAAAGACGTGCTGCAAACGCGCATGAATTTCGAGATGGGCGTCACCGAAGCGATGATGGCATTCGCCGAGCGCATCCGGCCTGCGCACATTTGCCTGGTGCCGGAAACCCGGCAGGAACTGACCACCGAGGGCGGGCTGGATGTGGCCGGTCAGGAAGCGCGCATCAAGGCGGCGGTCGAGCGGTTGTCGGCCATCGGCAGCGAAGTGTCGTTGTTCATCGACGCCGATGAGCGTCAGATTGCGGCGTCGGCCCGGGTCGGCGCGCCGGCCATCGAACTGCATACGGGCCGTTATGCCGATGCCGAAACCCCGGCGGAAGTGGCCGAAGAGCTCAAGCGTATTGCCGATGGCGTCGCTTTTGGGCTGGCCCAGGGCCTGATCGTCAACGCCGGCCATGGCTTGCACTATCACAACGTTGAAGCCGTCGCCGCGATCAAGGGCATCAACGAATTGAACATCGGCCACGCGCTGGTGGCCCACGCTCTGTTTGTCGGTTTCAAGTCGGCGGTATCAGAGATGAAGGCGTTGATTCTGGCGGCAGCAGCGAAGGCTTGACGCGATACGTGTAGGAGCGGGGGGGGGGGGGGCGGGGGGGGGGGGGGGGGGGTGGGGGTGGTGTGGGAGTGCGTTCAAGAGGGGGCGCGGGCCCGGCCGGCCGGC
>NZ_JBTOPV010000027.1:0-56000 GCF_055284355.1 Pseudomonas sp. HP_01
CGCGATGACGGTCTGCCAAACGCCATTCAGCGTCTGAACGGACCCATCGCGAGCAAGCTCACTCCTACAGGTTTTGCGCACGCCGCCTATCAGTGCTCGGGCAGTTCAACCCCGGCAAACAGCTCTTCCAGTTCCTGCTTGTTATGGCACTGAATGGCTTTGGCCATAACGTCGCGGGTCAGGTGCGGGGCGAATTTTTCGATGAAGTCGCACATGAAACCGCGCAGGAAGGTGCCACGGCGGAAGCCGATCTTGGTCACGCTGGCTTCGAACAGTTCGCTGGCGTCGAGCACCACCAGATCGCTGTCCAGCTTCGGATCGACGGCCATTTTCGCCACGATACCCACGCCTAACCCCAATCTCACGTAGGTCTTGATGACGTCAGCGTCGGCGGCGGTGAACACCACTTTCGGCGTCAGGCCTCGGTGGCTGAACGCTTCATCGAGCTTGGAACGGCCGGTGAAACCGAATACGTACGTCACGATGGGGTATTCGGCAAGAATCTCCAGGGTCAGCTTCGGCACCTTGGTCAGCGGGTGGCCCTGGGGCACGACCACGCAGCGGTTCCAGGTGTAGCACGGCATCATCACCAGATCGCCGAACAGCTCCAGCGCTTCCGTGGCGATGGCAAAATCGACTGTGCCGTCGGCGGCCATTTCGGCGATCTGCATCGGCGAGCCCTGATGCATGTGCAGCGCGACGTCCGGGTACTGCTTGATGAAATTGCTGATCACCGGCGGCAGCGCGTAACGCGCCTGGGTGTGGGTGGTGGCGATGGACAGCGTGCCCTTTTTCTCGTTGGAGAACTCCTGGGCGATCTGTTTGATGCTTTCGACTTTGCGCAGGATCTCGCCGGCGGTGGTGATGATGCGTTCGCCCGCCGGAGTGACGCGGGTCAGGTGCTTGCCGCTGCGGGCGAAGACCTCGACCCCCAACTCGTCTTCCAGCAGGCGGATCTGCTTGCTGATGCCTGGCTGGGAGGTGTAGAGGCTTTGTGCCGTCGCTGAAACGTTGAGGTCGTGGTGCGCCACTTCCCAGATGTAGCGCAGTTGTTGAAGCTTCATATGTATCCCTCAAAGCCGGAAGACGCCACGGGCATCAGCGACGGTATATAACTGGATTATTGGTCAGGAAGGCAAAGCTAGAACTTTTTATCACTTTTACCCGGCAATGGCACGCAGCTTTTAACGCCCTTGGCACATTCCCGGAACGCGATCACGTTTGTGTACGCCTGTGCAGCATTGGCACCATGTACACCGGCACGTCGGACAGTTGCAGAACTCGCGCCGCCGTCCGGCCGATCGGCGTATCGCCCTCCCCGCCGTGGCTGCGACTGCCCACCACCAGCAGGTCGACGCTGAGCAGGCGCGCCTGATCGAGTATCACATTGGATGGATCGCCCTGGACCACGCGAACGCTGCGGATCAGGTCAAGGTCCTCATGCCCCTCCCCCAGTTCTTCACGAAAACTGGCCATTACCCGCGCCTCAATACCGTCGATCACCGTGTTGACGCCCTCGCTGTGCAGCTCTTTGAGCACGTCGGCGGCCAGGTAACTCTGCAGCACGGACTCGGCGAACAGGCCCATCGGCTCGACCACATGCACGACGTGCAATTCGGCATCGAAGGTCCGCGCGAGTACGAGCGCGTGCTGCAGCGTATACGGCGCATAAGCACCAAGGTCCGTGGCGTAGAGCATCGAGCGGATCATGGGACCCCCGGTCAGCCTTTGAAGTGAAGACTTGATCAGCGTAGCAGCGCGCCACGCACTCCGACGGGCAACGGGTACTTTTCGTTCTAACGCCTCAGGGTTTTAGCTCGTTGCTGATGCCATGGGGCACATGGCCGGTCGCCACGACTTCCCGCGCGCGCTCACAATGGCCGGGCTGATCGTCGAAGAACACGTCGGCAGCGAATGCCTCCAGAAACGCCGATTTGTCCAGGCCGCCGAGGAACAGCGACTCATCCAGACGGATGTCCCACTCGCGCAGCGTACGAATCACCCGTTCGTGAGCCGGAGCCGAGCGCGCAGTCACCAGGGCCGTGCGAATCGGGCAGGACTCTTCAGGGAATTCGCGCTGCAAGGCGTTCAATGCCGCGAGAAAGGGTTTGAAAGGCCCGCCGGGCAAGGGCCGTCGCGCCGCCTCGCGCTCGTTGGCCTGAAACGCCTCAAGGCCACCGGATTGATACACGCGCTCGGACTCGTCGGAGAACAGCACAGCGTCGCCGTCGAACGCGATGCGCAGCTCGGCACTGGCCGCGCGACGGGCGCCACCGGAGAGAATGGTCGCGGCGGCGAACCCCGCATCCAGCGCGCTGCGCACGTCTTCGGCGTGGGTGGACAGGAACAGATGACTGCCGAAAGCGGCCAGATACGGAAACGGACTGCGCCCGCCGACGAACGCCGCGCGGGAAATGTCGAGGCCGTAATGCTGAATCGAATTGAACACACGCAAACCGGTGTCGGCACTGTTGCGCGAGACCAGCACCACTTCCACCCGGGACTGGTTGAGGCTGGCGTTCAGGCTGAGCAGTTTTTCCACCAGACGGAACGCATCACCAGGCTCGAGAATTTCATCCTCGTGGTCGATCTGGTACTGACGGTACGCAGCGACCCCGCTGGCCATATAAACGTCATGACTTTCGCGCAAATCAAACAGCGCCCGCGAGGAAATCGCCAGCACCAGCTTGCTCCCCGGGGTTTTAACGTTCAGCTGAGTGCTCATCAGTTTTCCTTGAAGCGGGAGGTGGGCAGACGTACGGCAATGGCCATCAACGATTGCCGCGATCAATAAACGCCAGCGCGTGATACAGGGCGCGCACCTTGGGCATGTCGCAGCCGGCGGCAAGCGCAGCCGCGAGGGGCCGGGCGTAGATGGCGTCGAGTTCCAGAGGGCGTTTTTCGGTGAAGTCGTGGTACATGCTCGGCCGGTAATCCGGCATCTGGCCGGTGACCTTGAGCAATTGCTCGGCGTAGCCCTCGGGCAGCACGTGCCCGCACGCTTCGGCGCCTTGCACCACTTCCGCCATCAGCCCCTGGATCAGCGCGCGGCTGTCGCCGTCGGCCATCAGCGGCGTGGTGCTGGCGTTGAGCAGAACGGAAAGCCCGTTATAGGGCACGTTCCACACCAGCTTTTGCCAGCGCGCCTTGTCGAGGTTGTCCATGGCCACAGAGTCGATGCCCGCCTGGTGAAACAGCGAAGCGCCCTGCTCGACCCAGTGCCCGCGCGTTGCCGTATCGGCCGGCCCGCTGTGGTAGCCGATATTCACGGCACCGAAGGCCTGATGGGTGATCTGCCCCGGCCCTGTGCGATGAACGCAGACGAAACACAGGCCGCCCAATAGATGCAGGGAATCAGGCAAGGCTGCGCGCAGCTCTTGCTCGACACCCAAGCCGTTTTGCAGGAGCAGAACCTTGGCGTCCGGCGCCGCGGCCTGAACGATGGCGGAAGCCACCCCGCCGTTGCCGGTGGTCTTGGCGCCGATCAGCAACCAGTCGCAGGGTGGCATGTCGGCAGCTGAGGCGTAGGCATGGACGTTTTCCAGCACCAGCGGGCCATGCACCTGACTGTCGACGTGCAGGCCATTGCGGGCGACGGCATCGAATTCGCTGCGCAGCAGAAAGTGCACATCAAAACCGGCCCGGGCCAGCATCACGCCGTAGAAACCGCCGATCGCACCGGTGCCGATGATGCCGATCCGGGGTTTGGTTGCGCTTTTGCTCGCTGCGTTTTCGCTCATGGAAACTCCGCTTCAGGGTAATTCGTCTGGTGGCGTCGCCAGCGCCTGGGCCAGGCCGGTGACAATGGCCTCGGCGGACATCTGCGTCCGAAGGGGCCCGAAGAAGGCACCGTCACGCACCACAAACATCGTCGGCAGATGAAACACGCCATAGCGCTCCACCGCGCCGCCGTTCTCTTCGGCATCAATCCAGCACAGGCGATCCAGGGGCAAGGATTGCTCGGGTAAATGGTGCCGGGCCCAGCGGCAACTGGAGCAGCCCAGGCTGGTGAAAATCAGCAGTGAGACGCCGGGCAGGTTGAGAAGTTGCTGGTCGAGGTCGAAGTCCGTCAGTTGCAATTGATCCACGCGCTTCTCCTCTGAATGATGTTCGGTTGATTGAATATCCGGCGCCTGCTTTCGTAGGACCGGCTTCAGCCGGGAATCGCGGTCTATCAGTGGGACCGGCGTTAGCCGGGATGATCCATCGTGCGGTTCCGCAGCCTGAAACAGGTCAGACAATGCCGCAAGCGTTGGACGAAAGCCACGTTTACCCATTGTCGAACCACCGGCTAACGCGCTAAGGTTCGGCTCCCCCGTTGCGCTCAATCATGCTCGGCTCCGCCGCACGGGGACGCTGGCGGCCAGCATCCGTGACCTGATGAGTAACACGATGGCTGATTTACCGATTGACGACCTCAACGTTGCCTCCAACGAGACACTGATCACCCCGGATCAGCTGAAACGCGAAATCCCGCTGACTGCCGCCGCACAGGCCACTGTCAGCCAGGGCCGCGAAGTCATCCGCAATATCCTCGATGGCAAGGATCACCGCCTGTTCATCGTGATCGGGCCCTGCTCGATCCACGACCTCAAGGCCGCCCACGAATACGCCGATCGCCTGAAAGCACTGGCCGCCGAGGTGTCCGACACCTTGTACCTGGTCATGCGCGTCTATTTCGAGAAGCCACGCACCACCGTCGGCTGGAAAGGCCTGATCAACGATCCGTACCTGGACGACTCCTTCAAGATCCAGGATGGCTTGCACATCGGCCGTCAATTGCTGCGCGACCTGGCCGAAAAAGGCCTGCCGACCGCAACCGAAGCGCTCGACCCGATCTCGCCCCAGTACCTGCAGGACCTGATCAGCTGGTCGGCCATCGGCGCGCGCACCACTGAATCCCAGACTCACCGGGAAATGGCCTCGGGTCTGTCCTCGGCAGTCGGCTTCAAGAATGGCACCGACGGCGGTTTGACTGTGGCCATCAACGCCCTGCAATCGGTGTCCAGCCCCCATCGCTTCCTTGGTATCAATCAGGAAGGCGGCGTGTCCATCGTCACCACCAAAGGCAACGCCTACGGTCACGTGGTATTGCGCGGCGGCAACGGCAAGCCCAACTACGATTCGGTCAGCGTCGCCCTGTGCGAACAGGCGCTGAACAAGGCGAAGATCAAACCGAATATCATGGTTGATTGCAGCCACGCCAACTCCAACAAGGACCCGGCGCTGCAGCCTTTGGTGATGGAGAACGTTGCCAACCAGATTCTCGAAGGCAACCAGTCAATCATCGGCCTGATGGTCGAGAGTCATCTGAACTGGGGCTGCCAGGCGATTCCCAAAGACCTCGCCGACCTGCAATACGGCGTGTCGATTACCGATGCCTGCATCGATTGGGATAGCACCGAAAAAACCCTGCGCAGCATGCACGCCAAGCTCAAGGACGTACTGCCCAAGCGCACACGCGACTGACCGGCCCGCAGAAACGACAACGCCGAGCACATGCTCGGCGTTTTACTGTGTGAAGCGCTTCGGTCAGATCTTGGCAGCCTGCCGCTGGTTGCGCTCCATGTAGCGCTCCACGTAGGAACACGACGGAATCACGGTGTAGCCGATCCGGTCGGCGTAGTCGAGGGCCACCTTGGTCAAGGCCGCCGCTATCCCCCGCCCGCGCAGTTCGTTGGGCACGAACGTACGGTAGATATCCAGGGTCTCTTTACCCAGGTCCATGTACGTCAGATAGGCACGGTAGCCGTCGATATTGACTTCGAACTGGTGACCGGTCTCGTCATGGTGGATGGACAACGCCTCGCTCATCACTACTCCTCGCGGGTCTTGGAATTGGACCCTTACCTTATCGACATTTTCCCGGCGAAGGAACCTCTACAGGCAGTATGACTACTATTGGCTTTCGCAATAGCGCCCTCTGCAATAGAGCGGACTGCGCCACCCTGTGCGGTTTGGACACCGCGAAGAGCATCGCTGTTCTCAAACAATTTGAGCACAGGCAAATAGTAGGCGCCCTGAGCAAGCGCGCTCAAGTGAATCAACTGTTAATTGCGCTGCCGCACATCTGACTGCGTGACCATGGAACCTGTTATCGCCGGCGAATGTCCATTGAGACGGAACGCGCGGATTCAAGTCACTTGAAGGTCGTCCAGACCTCCCTGAAATGGTGCGCCTGTCACGATAATCCACTCGGCTAAAGAGATTGCCGGCACTGCGAAATTGCGTGGACCGGGGGTCGCCTGACAGACGCTTTCGGGTGGAGGTTTTTGTCTACGAAGAAAAGGCGTGAGGAGTGGCACGGAACCCGTTCAAGCCCAAGAATTTTATGCACATCTTGCGCGCGGTCCGTTTACTTACTACAAACAATGAGTAAGATGTACGCCGGTCGTTTTCTCACTCTCGAGAGATGACTAATTTGATAGAAGTCCTTTAAGGGGAACACGATGAACAACGTTCTGAAATTCTCTGCTCTGGCCCTGGCCGCAGTTCTGGCTACCGGTTGCAGCAGCGCATCCAAAGAAACCGAAGCTCGTCTGACTGCAACTGAAGACGCAGCCGCTCGTTCGCAAGCCCGTGCCGATGAAGCCTATCGCAAGGCTGACGAAGCTATGGCTGCAGCTCAAAAAGCTCAGCAAACTGCTGACGAAGCCAACGAACGCGCTCTGCGTATGTTGGACAAGGCTAGCCGTAAGTAATAATCCCTCGGGATTATTAATAAGCCGACCCGTTACCGGGTCGGCTTTTTTTATTGCCCGGCATTTGCCGGTGGCGTCTCTTGACGAGGCATTTGGTGGCCAATAAAAAACCCGCCCCCTGCGCATTCGGCGCAGGACGGACGGGCATCAGCACCGCTCTGGTTTGCAGCGCGAGTGTTATTGCAGCGTCATCGGCGCGCCGCCCACAACGGGCGCCGGCGTTGTCGGCACGGCGATCTCGACCGGCATGCCGTCTTCGGCAGCGACCACGTCGCGCACTTCATCCCAGTTGATCCGCAGGCTGTTGGCCAGGTCTTCACGCTTGAGCAGTGCATTGATCACGGCGGTGTGCTTGTCGACCACCGAAGGCTTGCCGCTTTCGTCCAGCGGCGTGTGCGCTTCCAGGTAGACCTTGCCGCCGCTGACGCCGAACTTGTAGGGCTCGCTCATGATGCGCACGGTGGTGCCCACCGGGACCATGTCCGCCATTTCCAGCACGTTGTTGTTGTACATGCGGAAGCAGCCGTGGCTGGTGCGCATGCCGATGCCGAACTTCTTGTTCGAACCGTGGATCAGGTAGCCCGGCAGGCCGAGGCCGAATTTGAACGGTCCCAGCGGATTGTCCGGCCCGGCCGGTACAACATTGGGCAGGATGTCGCCGTCGGCGGCGTGCTCAGCCTTCACCGAGGCCGGCGGCGTCCAGGTCGGGTTAGGGGTTTTGGCGGTGACCTTGGTGGTGGAAACCGGCGAACCCCAGCCCTCGCGACCGATACCCAGCGGGAAGGTGTACACCACGTTCCGGCCTTTCGGGTAGTAGTACAAACGGTACTCGGCGAGGTTGATGACGATGCCTTCGCGCGGACCCGGCGGCAGGATGAAACGCGTTGGCAATACCACTTGTGTGCCTGCGCCCGGCAGCCAGGCATCGACGCCCGGGTTGGCGGCGATCATCTCCAGGTAGCCCAGGTCGTAACGGGTGGCCAGGTCGGCGAAGGTGTCTTCGTACTTGGCGGTAACGGTTTGCACCTGGCCGATGATGTCCTCACCGGGCGGCGGCAACGGAAACTCCAGGGCGGAGACGGGGCCGGCCGCGCACAGCGCAGCGAGCGACAGACAGCGAGCGAAAGCTGGAATGCGCGACAACATCCGGAGAATCCTTGGTAAACGGAAGGCTTGATTGTGCGCGATTGTACACGCACGCCTTCGCGTTCGGGGAGTGCTCGCGCGCCCTTATACGCCGGCTTCCAGTTCCGGCCAGATCGGGTGCCAGCCGCGCCGTTGGGCGTCGATGATCGCCCGGCACAGGGGGCACAGCCGCTCGTCCTGATAAACCGTCTGCTGCACTTCCGACCAGCGCGGCTGGGCGGGCAACAAAGTGCCACACAAGGTGCGGTCGGCAGAACCTGCCAGTTCGAGCTGGCGAGCGACCAGATGCACGAGGATTTCCTGGCACGCGAACAGGTCGAGCTGTTCGTCAGGCTCGATCAATTGATAGGCATAAAGGGACCAGGCAGGACGGCGCGGCATTGGGGGCTCCAGAGCGGGGGCGCCACATTAGCCGAAAGCCCCCGTCCGGAAAAGGCCTGCAGGCCTTTAAATCAGCGGTTTTGGTCTGAGGGTCTGGAAACCGTACAGCTGCCGTCGCGGCATCGGCGGCTGCCATCCGGATGAGGTAACCACGCCAACTGGGGACGAAAGCGGCAGAACAGCCGATAACCGACGTTGAGCAAAGGCCGCAGGGGCCGCCATGACAGCGGTGCAGCCCATGCCCCAAGCCCGGCGGCGCGCCAGCTCCAGAGGGTAGCGTCCAGTCCGGTAACCCAGGTGCCGTCGTCGAATCGGGCATGCAACACAGACTGCATCTGCTCATGGGTGAATCCGAGAGCCTGTGCATCAAAGCCCTCTTCGCTCATGTCGACAAACCGCAGTCGAGGTGCCGTTGCGTCAGCCGTAGCGGGCGCTTCTGCGTGGGCACGCAAGAGCTTGATCTCCCGCGCGCAAAGCGGGCAGTCACCGTCGAAATAAAGCGTGAGTGGCCACTGCTCTTTCTTGTACATCGTCAGCGTCCTGTATAGGTTTCGCCCACCATAGGCGCAAACCGGGCCGCTGACAATGGACGGCTGGTGCAGACGTCACGCCGAACACGGGCCACGCCACAAGACCAGCGGCGGTCTCACGCCCGGCAGAGAAAGACGCATATGGTCCAGGTCTGCCTCCAGACAGTCCCGTTTAATTTATTAAAATGTCCGACTCATCGACCGGTTTGTCGAAAAAGTGCCGTGGGACCATCACGGTAGGCCTGAACAATCCATTTATTACGCGGTTAACAGATTCGCCTTCGAGTAGCTCGCGACTCATGTCGTCCGGCATGCTGTTTCTGCAGGTTTGAATAATGGACAAGGCGAGCCCTATTTTCATATGCGGGCCATGAAATGTGGCTTCGCCAGGGGTAAAGGCGCGCGATTCAAGTTTATCGATAGCGTCCGCTGCCTCTTCTTCGTCCATATGCTCTTCAATGGCGTCAAAGCGTAAGCCCACAGAGGGCGGTATGGCGGTCAATGGGTCGACAAGATGCAGGGTCGCATGGCTGAGGATCTTGGGCTGATCAAACTTGAATCTCATCAATTTGTCGCCAAACCGGCTGCTGTCTTTCTGAGGTTGATCACCCGCCTCAAGTGAAAAAAACACGTGATCATCGTTGGCAAGCATGTCGATATCGTGGTCCGTCGTGTTTTCAGTGTTGAATGCTATTTGCCTTTCCTCCAGCTTTCTTCTGGAAAATAACGAAACCGTACCGTCCGGACGTTTTATGTCGGCATCAGATGGCGCTGCGTGGGTGATATAAAGCGGCTCATCAATCAGGCTTTTGATGAAGGCCTTTTCATAACCTTTGAGGTTTGCAGCATTGACCTCGCCTCTCAGGGTGCCGATGTTTTCGGCTGAAAGCTTCTTGAGCGTCAGGTCTTCCCCGGATTCCAGTTCCCAGTACCATTTCGGACCGTTTTTCAGCATTGATGCCTGGACGTTATCCGCGGTTTTCGACCTCAATCCTGAGATCAGTTTTTCTGCAAAGTGGCCGAGCTTGCTATCAAATCGAAGATCCAGAACTGTTTCTTTATCAGAGACTCGGGCTGCCACGAGTGATTTAAGGTACTTATTTTGATCCACGTCAACGGACACGGCTAAAACATCGGGTCCGGGCGTCTGGTTATCGTCCGTCTCGTGCTGCACCAAATAGGAAACGATTCCGTCCTGACGTTGCGTGGTAGGCGTGTTTTCGTCTGGATTCAGCGCCGTACGCAAATAGGCTCTGGACTGAGCATCAAGACGGCTTCTGAGCGTTCCTATCAGAAAGGAATCTCCGCCTACTTTCACCTTTGAAGGCATCGCTACGGAACGGTTTCTGGAAGGCGCCAAGTCGGCTGGATAGGCTTGGTTCGACGACCGCGTTGAGGTTGGGGCATTGGAACTGTGCAGCTGCGCGCTTTCAGGAATGTGGAAAGCAGGTTGCTGACCTTGATAGGGGCGAATGGGATTCATGTGGGCCTCCTGGTGCCTGGAAGCATCTGGGTGGTCTAAAGCGGTCCCGCGGTTCCCGGCGTGATCATGACTTGCTCATCACATTGGGCGTCACCGTTGCTGATGAGAGCATTGGTTGTAACAACGGTGGGACAAAGCTGTAAAAAAACCGCATCACGAGCCGATGAGGCACCAGGAGGGAAGTCCATCCTGAACGCCTCAGCGATTGCATTTAAAGAAGTGGCTTAAGCACGGGCCAGACGTTATCCAGCAAGTACGGCTGAGCCGGCACATTGGGGTGGATGCCGTCTTGTTGCGTCATGTCGGGTCTGCCACCCACACCCTCCAGCATGAACGGCACCAGCGCGACATCGGTGGCTTCGGCGACTTTCGGGTAAACCGCCGCGAAGGCCGTGGTGTAGCGTTCACCGTAGTTGGGCGGGATTTTCATGCCCAGTAGCAACACCTTCGCCCCTGCCGCTTTGGACTGCTCAACCATGTCGGTAAGGTTTTGTTGCAATTGCGCCGGCGGTTGCCCGCGCAGGCCGTCATTACCCCCCAGTTCAAGGATCACCAGATCCGGTTTGTGCTCGGCAAGCAGCGACGGCAGCCGCGCCTGGCCCCCTGCACTGGTGTCGCCGCTGACCGACGCATTGACCACTTTTTCCTTGAAGCCTTCCTTCGCCAGACGCTGTTCCAGCAGACTGACCCAACCCAACCGGGTATCCAGGCCGAAAGCCGCGCTGATACTATCGCCAACGATCAGCACCGTGCCTGCCATCGCGCCTTGTGATACCAGCAGCAAACCCAGGCCAGCACTTAAAAACCACGCACGCATCGGATTCTCCATGAGCGAAAGTATTCTCAGTGCTCGGAACCTCAGCAAAGTGGTCCCAAGCACCGAAGGTGACTTGACCATCCTGCACGAACTCTCCCTCGAACTAAACAAGGGCGACACGCTGGCCATCGTCGGCGCGTCGGGCTCGGGCAAATCCACCCTCCTCGGTCTGCTGGCCGGCCTCGACCTGCCCAGCGCCGGTTCCGTCGTCCTGTCGGGGCGTAACCTCAGCGAGCTGGACGAAGATCAACGCGCCCGGGTGCGCGCCGAGCACGTGGGCTTTGTGTTTCAGTCCTTCCAGTTGCTCGACAGCCTGAACGCGCTGGAAAACGTCATGCTGCCGATGGAGCTGGAAGGCCGCAAAGACGCCCGCGATCAGGCCCGGCATCTGCTGGAGCGCGTCGGCCTGGGTCAGCGCCTGACCCACACGCCACGGCAGCTGTCGGGCGGCGAGCAGCAACGGGTCGCCATCGCCCGCGCGTTTGCCGCCGACCCGGACGTGCTGTTCGCCGATGAGCCCACCGGCAATCTGGACAGCCACACCGGCGAGCGCATCAGTGATCTGTTGTTCGAACTGAACCAGGAACGCAACACCACCCTGGTGCTGGTCACCCACGATGAGCGTCTGGCCCACCGTTGCCGGCGCCTGATCCGTCTCGAGGGTGGCCGACTGGTCGCCCCAATGGAGCCTTGATGGCACGCCTGCCTTTTTCACGCCTGCTCAGCCTCGCGGCGCGCCAGCTCATGCGCGATGCCCGCGCCGGCGAGCTGCGCGTGCTGTTCTTCGCACTGGTGGTGGCGGTTGCCGCCAGCACCGCCATCGGCTATTTCGGCGCACGCCTCAACAGCGCCATGCTGCTGAGAGCGACGGAGTTTCTCGGTGCCGACCTGATCCTCGGCGGCTCCGCGCCGGCAACCCCTGCGCAGATCGACGCTGGCAAGGCGCTGAGGCTGGATCACTCGCAGATCGTGATTTTCTCCAGCGTGGTGGCCACCGACAACGGCATCCAGCTGGCCAGCGTCAAGGCCGTAGATGAGGCGTACCCGTTGCGCGGCGAGCTGAAAAGCGCCCCTGCCCCCTACGAAACCGAAACCGTTGGCGGTGAGCCGCAACCCGGTGAAGCCTGGGCGGAAGCGCGGATCCTGGTGGCGCTCAACTTGAAAGTCGGCGACAGCATCGACGTCGGCTCCAAGACCTTGAAGCTGACCCGCGTGCTGACCTACGAGCCCGACCGCGCCGGCAACTTCTACAGCCTGACGCCCCGGGTGATGATCAACATCGCGGACCTTGAAGCCACCAAGGTCGTGCAGCCCGGCAGCCGCGTCAGTTATCGGGATCTGTGGCGCGGCACGCCGCAAGACCTCGCCGCCTACCGCAAGGCCGTTGAACCCGGGCTGGCGCCAAACCAGAAAATCGACGACGCCCGGGATGGCAATCAACAGATCGGCGGCGCCCTGGGCAAGGCCGAGCGTTATCTGAACATGGCCAGTCTGGTCGCGGTGCTGCTGGCCGGCGTGGCGGTGGCCTTGTCGGCGGCGCGTTTCGCGGCTCGCCGGTTCGATGCCAGTGCGCTGTTGCGTTGCCTGGGCCTGTCGCGCAATGAAGCGCTGGCGCTGTTCGGTCTGCAGCTCGCCATGCTGGGCGTTGCAGCCAGCACAGCGGGCGCCCTGCTCGGCTGGTTTGCCCAACTGGGCCTGTTTCATTTGCTGGAAAGCCTGCTGCCCGCCGCCGTGCCGCCGGGTGGCTGGCTGCCGGCAGTCGCCGGTATCGGCACAGGGCTCGTTGCCCTGGCCGGCTTTGCACTGCCGCCGCTGGCAGCGCTGGGTCGCGTGCCGCCGCTAAGGGTGTTGCGTCGGGACATGCTGCCGATCCCGGCCAGCACCTGGCTGGTCTATGGCGCAGCGCTGTTCGCGCTGGGCCTGATCATGTGGCGTTTAAGTCTCGACCTGGTGCTGACCTTCGCCCTGCTCGGCGGCGGTCTTATTGCGGCGCTGATACTCGGCGGCGTGTTGCTGCTGGCCCTGAAAAGCCTGCGCCGCTTGCTCGCCGGGGCCTCGCTGCCGTGGCGTCTGGGCCTGGGTCAGCTGCTGCGCCATCCCATGGCCGCCGCCGGCCAGTCGCTGGCGTTCGGTCTGATTCTGCTGTCCATGGGGCTGATTGCGCTGCTGCGTGGCGAGTTGCTCGACACTTGGCAGAACCAGCTGCCCAAGGATGCGCCGAATTACTTCGCGCTGAATATCCTGCCCAACGACAAAGACAACTTCGCTGAACGCATGGGCCGCCTGTCGACCCACAGCGCGCCGCTGTACCCGATGATTCCGGGGCGTCTGATGACCATTAATGGCGAGCCGGTGAGCAAGTTCGTCACCAAGAACTCCCGTGGCGAAAACGCCACCCAGCGCGACCTCAACCTGACGTGGGCGGCAACGCTGCCGGAAGGCAACAGCATCACCGCCGGGCAATGGTGGGCAAGCGATCAGCCGCCTGCGGAGGGCGTGGTTCCCGGCGTCTCGGTGGAAACCAAACTGGCCAACAGCCTGAACATGAAGCTGGGCGACACACTCGGTTTCGTGATTGGCGGGCTCACCCGCGAGGTCAAGGTCACCAGCCTGCGCGACATCAACTGGGACACCTTTCAGCCTAATTTCTTCATGATCTTCCAGCCCGGCACCCTCAAGGATGTGCCGGCCACGTACCTGACCAGTTTCTACCTGGCGCCGGGCAATGATCAGCAGATCGTCGAGTTGTCCCGGGCCTTCCCGGCCGTGACGATCCTGCAGGTGGAAGCGTTGCTGGAGCAACTGCGCAGCATTCTCGATCAGGTGACGATGGCGGTGCAGTACGTGTTGCTGTTCGTGCTGGCGGCGGGGATGGCGGTGTTGTTCTCCGGCTTGCAGGCGACCCTCGATGAGCGGATTCGACAGGGCGCGCTGCTGCGGGCGCTGGGTGCCAGCCGGGCGTTGTTGATCAAGGCCCGGCGCATCGAGTTCGGTCTGCTCGGGGCGGTGAGTGGTGTGCTGGCGGCGGTTGGCTGTGAACTGGTGAGCTTTGCCCTGTACCGTTACGCCTTCAACCTGCAGTGGCACCCCCACGCCTGGCTGCTGGTGCTGCCACTGATCGGCGCTCTGCTGGTCGGCGGCGCGGGCGTGTTCGGCACGCGGCGCGCGCTGAACGCCAGTCCGCTGCAAGTGCTGCGCGAGGGTTAGCGGTGGGGTTTGACGGTGGGCGGCAATGCGCCGCCCACCGTCTACCCAGATAGCCAGACCGGCAATCGCAAAGCCGCTGCTAGTTCAAGTACTCGATTTTAGTGATCCACCACTGCTTGCTGCCAGACGGAACCGGTACCGAGACTTCGTCGTCGACTTGTTTCTTCAGTAGCGCCCGGGCCATCGGCGAATCGATGGAGATGTAGTCCATGCGACCGTAGATCTCGTCATATCCGACGATGCGGAACCGCTTGCTCTCACCCTCTTCGTCCTCGACTTCGACCCACGCGCCGAAGAACACCCGGCCTTCCTGCTCCGGCGAATAGGCGACCACGCGCATGTCTTCGAGACGCTTGCGCAGATAGCGCACGCGCCGGTCGATCTCGCGCAGCAGCTTCTTGTTGTACTGATAATCGGCGTTCTCGCTGCGATCCCCCAGGGAAGCGGCCCACGCCACTTTTTGCGTGATGTCGGGCCGGTGCTCGCGCCAGAGGTAGTCGAGTTCCTTCTTCAGGGCGGCATGGCCCTCGACGGTGATGATTTTGGTACTGATTTCACTCATTCACGCTGTCTCTGCCCCGGTTTGGGTTCGTTTGTTCTGTTGGGGGAAGCCTACAGGGTTGGGATGGCCGAGGGTCAAATCAAGCCAGCGCTCATTTGACCAGGCGCTTTTCTTTGGAAGGCCGATAACCGAAGTACGCGCTGTAGCATTTGCTGAAATGACTCGGCGAGACGAACCCGCAGGCCACCAGCACCTCCACCTGGGACAGCTCGGTGTGCTGCAGCAGTCGCCGCGCCTCGGTGATGCGCAATTCCAGGTAATAGCGCTGCGGGGTCGTGCCGAGTTGTTCCTGGAACAGCCGCTCGATCTGCCGCCGCGAGCGCCCGGCGTACTCCGCCAGTTGCTCAAGCTCAAGGGGCTCCTCCAGGTTGGCGTCCATCAACTTGACCACTTCCTTGAGTGGCGCGCTGACCGTCATGTGCCGGCTCGGCTTGATCCGCCGATAGCGCGATTCCTCGAAAGACAGAATGTCTTCGATGCCTTCGATCAGGGCCTTGTCGTGCAGCGTCTTGATCCATTCCAGTGCCATGTGGAAGGCACCGGCGGGGCTTGCGGCAGTAAGGCGATCGCGGTCGATGACGAAGGCTTCACTGGTCACCTCGCTGACTTTGCAGATCTCCGCCAGGGCGGCGCGGTGTTCGGGGTGAATTGCACACCGGTAGCCGTCGAGCAGACCGGCTGCGCCGAGGAACCAGGCGCCATTCCACAGTCCCGCAAGGGTAATACCCTGCTCGGCAGCAGTGCTCAGCAAGTGGGTCAGTTGTTCATCGGCTTTGAGCCCGGTGCGAAAACCGCCACAGACGACCAGCAGGTCCAGGCTCTTCAGCGCGGACAGGTCGAGCCGCGCATCGGGCCGGATCACAAGACCCAGATCACTGATTACTTCGCCCTCGTGCAAGCCGAATGTGCGCGACGTAAACAGCTCGGGGCGAAGCAGGTTGGCGGTGACGAATGTGTCCAGGGCCTGGGTGAAGGCCGGCAACGAAAAATGCTCAAGCAGCACGAAGCCGGTTCGGGTCTGGGCCGACGGCGTTCGCCTGTTCTCATCCACGTAGCGAAGGTTCTTGACCTTCATGCCTCCGCTGAATTCTCGCCGCTCGATCACTGCCGCCTCGCTTTTCGTCATGCCTGGGTTGCCGATGGTTGCAGCCGTTCGCTGCCAAAAAATACCTTGATCAACGGCGGCAGGACCGGGTCCGCGCCATTCTAGCGGAACGGCGCCGGCGTTAAAGTTTTGTCGGGGTGGCCGATACACAACAGCCAGCGAAAGAAAGCCTCCAGGCGCTTCGACTCGCGACGACACCGCAACCCCCACACATCAGGCTGCTTATGGCGCTCGACCCGATCACCCTGCTGACGATGACCATCGCCCTCGCGGCGGCCGCCGCGCTGTACCTGGCCGTGGAGTGGCGGACGGTGCGCGAGCCTTCGCTGCTGTTCTGGAGCGCGGGGTTTGCCACTATTTCGGTGGGCTCGACCCTGGCATTGCTGCGCAGCAGCGGCATTCTAGTGATTGGCATCTGGTTCGCCAACGGCTTGTTGGTCACCGCCCACTGGCTGTTTCTGCTGGGCGTTGCGCGGTTTACCGAGACCCGGTTGTCGCGGGCCTGGTATCTGATCTTCGTCCTGTGGATGGGGCTGTTGCTGCTGCCAGACCAGCCGTGGTGGTCGAAAGTGATGCTGGCAGCCAACTCGCTGTTGATCTCTCTGCTGATGGTCAAGGCCAGTGGGTTGCTGCGCCCTCACGGCAAGTCCCTGAGCGTCGGCGCGGTGCAGTTGCGCTATGTGCTGCTGGCCCACGGCGTGTTCTATTTTTCCAAGGCAGTCACTGCGGTGGTACCTGGCACGCTGATCGATCTGGCGGCCTTTCGTGGCGAGATCATCCAGATTTCGCTGGTTGAAGGCACGATCGCGGTGATGCTGATCGCCTTGTCCATGACGGGCTCAGAGCGTCATCGTCGGGAAAAACGCATGGCCCGGCTGGCGGCGCGGGATCCCCTGACGGCGCTGTACAACCGCCGCGCGCTGGAAATGCGCGGGCAGCGTGTGCTGGAAAAAGTCTCACAGGTGCGTCCGGGAGCGCTGCTGCTGATGGACGTCGATAATTTCAAACTGGTCAACGACCTCTATGGCCACAGCGCCGGCGACCGGCTGCTGGTCGCGCTCAGCGAAATCATACGTGCGGCCTTGCCCAACGGCTCGCTGGCCGCGCGCCTGGGCGGGGATGAATTTGTGGTGCTGCTCAGTGACACCTCCAGCGAGCATTTGCTGGCCGTGGGGAGCACGCTGCGCGAGGCCTTTCACGCGACCGCCTCGGCAACCTTTCCCACCCCCCAGCCCGTCACATTGAGCATCGGTGCCAGCCTGTTCAGCCAACCGCCGTCCAGCCTGGGAGAGTTGATCGAGCGCAGCGATGCCGCCTTGTATGAGTCCAAACGGGGTGGACGCAATCGCATTCAGCTGGTAGATCAGAGCGTCAACGCCAGCGATCCGCTGCAAATACTGTGAAGGCTGAAAGAAGGATCACCCGCCATGCCCATGAGCAGCGCTCAACTGATCTACCGCGCCCCGGAACCCGATGATCTCGACCGCCTGTTCGCCATCTACAGCGACCCGCGGACCCAGCTGTTCAATCCTTCCGGGCCAATGACCGACGAAGCCCAGGCGGCTGGGATGCTAGAAGGCTGGATCGAGCACTGGGAGACCCATGGTTACGGCTGGTGGGCGATTGCGCGCAAGGATGCGCCCGAACACATCATCGGCTTTGGCGGCATTGGGCTTCACGACTTTATGGGCGAGCAGCGGATCAATCTGGGCTATCGGTTTGCGGTTGAGGCGTGGGGAAAGGGGTTTGCCACGGAAATGGGCAGAGCGGCACTGGCGTTCGGGTTCTCGAGCTTGAACCTGGGGGATGTCTACGGCTATGTGCGGCCGACCCACGCAGCATCTATCCGCGTGCTGGAAAAAATCGGCATGAAACGTTGCGGCGAACTTGATGACGTACCGGGTCACGCGCCAAGCCTGATGTTCAAGGCCGTGGCTGCAGGGTGAAGGCGGCGCTGTTCAGTCAGATATCTGCTCAGTGAGAGAGCTGCATTCCGCAACTGGCGTCCAGTTCATCCCACGGATGCGCCGCTTCACGGGCATAGCCGCAGGTGGGCAAATGCACAAAGGTCGCTTCCCTTTCCGCTTCGCTCTGCCTGGCTTTACAGGTCCTGCACAACACTGTGTGGTCGTTTAGCCGCCAGTGGCTGTTCCACCGGACAAGATCGTCGGTCACCATCATTATTTCCCCTCACCCTCACGTACGTAACCAGTTGATTCCACGTGGCGCAGGAGGTTTCCTTCGAGGAGTGGCTACCTGATCGGCGGTCGTCGTTTCAGGAAGTTCCGCTCATTCATGTTCTGCGCCTCGAGGTAAAACTCGAGGCCAAAACCTGCGCCATGAACCATTTGGCGATCGATCCGGGTTTACGCAACCTTTACCAATCCTAGACGTGGGATTACACGGATCCGGTGTTTCATACGTCCATGGCGAACCCACTCTTTCGCCAAAGGAGACACCATGATTTCCAAGATGACCCAAGCCCTGATCCTGTCCGGTCTGCTCGCCAGCGCCGGTGCGGCGTCCGCCAGCGAACGCAACGTGATTGTGCCTGTCATCGCCGGAGCCGCCGTGGGTGCCGTACTGGCCGCGGTAATCAGTCAGTCGAACAACGACCGTCACGATCGCTATCAGGATTACCGCCCGCAACCGCGCTATGAGCCACGTTATGCACCGCGTTATCAGCCTCAGTACCAGCAGGTTGTCTATGTGCCGGTGCGTGAGCGGGTCGAATATCGTCGCTTCGCACCACCGCCGCCCCACGGCTACTACGACGGCGGCTACCGCAGAGGTTTTGACCACGGCCGTGGCAATGACCGCTGGTAAGCACTAAGCATTGCGTGCAGTCAGTGGGACTGGCTGTGAACCTCAATGTGGGACCGGCTTTAGCCGGGAAGGCGTCGGGTGTCACACCGCAAATTCAGCGGTGTCCATGCGGGCCCCTTCCCGGCTGAAGCCGGTCCCACTAATCCATCGCGCACATCGAGTGGGACTGGCTGCGAATTTTAATGTGGGACCGGCTTTAGCCGGGAAGGCGTCGGGTGTCACACCGCAAATCCAGCGGTGTCCATGCGGGCCCCTTCCCGGCTGAAGCCGGTCCCACTAATCCATCGCGCACATGAGTGGGACTGGCTGCGAACCTCAATGTGGGACCGGCTTTAGCCGGGAAGGCGTCGGGTGTCACACCGCAAATCCAGCGGTGTTCATGCGGGCCTCTTCCCGGCTGAAGCCGGTCCCACTAATGCATCGCGTGCATTCAACCCACCCGCTTTCTCTGACAAAACTGCTAACGTGTCCGGCCATCACTGGCCCATCGACCACTGACTGCACGCAGGGACGGACATGTTCGAATTCATTTACCTGGCAATTCTCATCGGCATGGGCGGCACGGCGCTGCTGGATCTCTGGGCGTTGTTGCTCAAGGCGGTGCTGGGTTTGCCGACCCCGCCCTGGCACCTTGTCGGCCGCTGGTTTGCCGGGATGCCCAAGGGGCAGTTCGTGCACCGTAACGGCATCGGCGATTCCCCTCCCGTTTCCAATGAACTGGCGATTGGCTGGTTCATGCATTACACCGTCGGCGTGCTGTTCGCCGCTGCGCTGCTTTTCATCTGGGGCGTGCAGTGGGCCCATGCGCCGACCTTTCTTCCTGCGCTGATCGTCGGGCTGGTCACCGTCGGCGCCGGCTGGTTCATCCTGCAGCCCGGCATGGGTGTCGGGGTCGCCTGCAACAAGGCACCGCAGCCGAACGTGGCACGGTTGCAGAACGTCGTCGGGCACGTGGTGTTTGCAATCGGCATGTATGGCGCGGCGCTGCTGGTGGGGTGATTAAGGCGCGGTGTGGGGTCGCACCCGGCCAATCGCGGTGAACCTATCTGCGCCGCTGCCGTTCTGAAACCTGAGGGCTGCATGGTTATGAAGCCCGTTCCACTCGATCAATCAGGAGACCCCCATGACTCAAACGGCCTTGGTCGTCGGCGCCAGCGGCATCGTCGGCAGCGCAACCACCCAACTGTTACTCGATAACGGTTGGCAGGTGGCCGCCCTTTCCCGCAGTCCCTCGCAAACGCCGGGCGTGATCCCCGTGGCAGCGGACCTGCAAGATCCGGCATCGGTCAAGCAGGCCCTTGCGGACCTCAAGCCAACCCACGTCTTCCTCACCACCTGGTCGCGTCAAGCGACGGAAGCTGAAAACATCCGCGTCAACGCCGCCATGGTGCGTAACGTGCTGGACGCGTTGAGCCCGGCAAAGAGCGTCAAACATGTCGCGCTGGTGACCGGACTAAAGCATTACCTCGGCCCGTTCGAAGCCTACGGCAAAGGCACCCTGCCGCAGACACCGTTCCGCGAGTCCCAGGGTCGGCTCGACATCGAAAACTTCTACTACGCCCAGGAAGATGAGGTCTTTGCCGCCGCCAAACGCGACGGCTTCACCTGGAGCGTGCACCGTCCGCACACCGTGACCGGCGTCGCGGTGGGCAATGCGATGAACATGGCGACCACCCTCGCGGTGTATGCGTCGATCTGCAAAGCGACCGGCCGCCCGTTCGTGTTCCCCGGCTCCCGCGTGCAGTGGGACAGCCTCACCGACATGACCGACGCGCGCCAACTGGCCAAACAGCAACTGTGGGCGGCCACGACGCCAGCCGCGGCGGACCAGGCCTTCAACATCACCAACGGCGACGTGTTCCGCTGGCAGTGGATGTGGGGCCAGATCGCCGAGTACTTCGGTGTGGACGCTGCCCCGTTCCCGGAGCAGGTTTCTCCGCTGGAGCAGCAGATGGCCAACGATCAGTCGGCGTGGGACGAACTGGTTCGCGCACACGGTCTGAAAGAAGCGGACATCACTCGCCTGATCTCGCCGTGGCACACCGACGCCGACTTGGGCCGCCCGATTGAGGTGGTCACGGACATGTCGAAAAGCCGAGCCCTGGGCTTCAACGCCTTTCAGGCCAGCGACCAGGCGTTCTTTGATGTGTTCGACACGTTGCGGGCACAGCGCCTGATTCCATAACGGCGCGGATCACGCACACAAAAAAACGCAGCGATGATCATGGTCATCGCTGCGTTTTTCGTATCCGGAGGCCTTGGGACTTGAGGAAACGAGGCTCAAGCCTTTTCCAGCGCGTCCTCTTTGTGCATCGCCAAGTGCCCGGTCTTGTCGCTCTTGACCTCGTACTGCGGCGCCTCGGGCGAGGCATGGCGATGACGGCCCATGAACTCCACCTCCCTGGTATGCACCTTGGTCACCTTGCCGACAATGTGCCCGGCCTCGGAATTCCAGCGCACGTGGTCGCCCACCTTGAATGCATGAGCCATCGATTTTCTCCTTTAATCCCGGAAGTCAGGGCTGCCAGAGGGTCTGGCTGCCTTCAAGCTTGCGATCCAGAAAACTCGCCGCACTGATCAGCGCCAGATGGCTGAGCGCTTGCGGCGTGTTGCCCAGATGGTGGCCGTGTTCGTCGAACTCCTCGGCATACAGGCCCAGCGGGTTTGCGTAACGCAGCAACTGTTCGAATTCCAGATGCGCCTGCTCCACCCGCCCGGCGCGGGCCAGGCACTCGACGTACCAGAACGAGCAAGCCACAAACGCACCTTCCTCCCCCTCAAGCCCATCGTGGTGGTCATCGTCATTGCGATAGCGGAACACCATGCCGTCGCGCACCAGCGTGCGTTCGATGGCGTCCAGGGTCTTGAGCCACTTGGGATCGCTGGCGCCGACGAACCGCACCAGCGGCATCAACAGCATCGACGCGTCCAGGTTTTTGCTGCCCTTGTACTGGACGAAATGGCCCAGGTCGGCATCCCAGAAGTTGTCCCAGATGTCGTCATGGATGGCCTGACGCGCCTTGTCCCAGCGCTCGAAAGGCGCCGGCAGCGAACGCTTCAATGACAGGCGCAGCGCCCGGTCCAGGGCGACCCAGCACATCAGCCGCGAATGCAGGAAATGCTGATCGGCGCCGCGCATTTCCCAGATCCCGACGTCCTTGCTGCTCCAGGTGTCGCACAGCTCGTTGACCAGCCGGGTGACGTGCTTCCAGCCCTCGTGGGAGATGGCCTCACCGTATTTGTTGGCCAGGTACACCGCGTCGAGCAGCTCGCCGTAGATGTCCAGCTGCGTCTGCTTGTAGGCCTCGTTGCCGATGCGCACAGGCGACGCGCCGCCGTAGCCGCTGAGGTGATCCAGCTCTTCTTCAGGCAATTCTTCGCGGCCGTTCAGCGCATAGAGAATACCGAGCTTGTTGGCGTCTTCGCAGCAGTCGCCCATGCGTTCACGCACCCAGTGCATGAAGGCATTGGCTTCCTCGGTATAACCCAGGCGCATGAAGGCGTAGACGGTGAAGGACGCATCGCGGATCCAGGTGTAACGGTAGTCCCAATTGCGCTCGCCGCCCTGTTCTTCCGGCAGACCGAAGGTCGCCGCCGCGACGATACCGCCATGCTTGCGCGAGGTCAGCAGCTTGAGGGCCAGGGCCGAGCGATTGACCACTTCACGCCAGCGCCCGCGGTAGTTGGAATGCCGGCTCCAGTGCTGCCAGTAGTTGACGGTGTTTTTCAGATCGCAGTCGCAGTTCGTGGCCTTCACCAGCGGATCGTCGGCACCGCCGAGCATGAATTCCACGACATCACCCTGCTTCATCTCGAATTCTGCCACCGCAGCCTGGGCTTCGAGCGTCAATTTCGTTGTTGCCGCCAGACGCATGGCAGGCTGGCCTTCGGCCTCAAAACGAATGTCCTCACCGTCCGTGTGCGCGGTGGTGTCGGCGCGGCTGTAGTCGTGGCGCACCCGGCAGAGCATCCGAACGGAGGCCTGGCCGTGACGAACATGAATACGGCGGATCAGGCGCGGCAGGTTGTCGACTTCCGACGCAATGGGCATGACGTCGGTGACTTCAACCACCGCGTCTTTGGCGATCCAGCGCGTCATCAGCACGTTGGTCTCCGGCAGATACAGTTGCTGCCGGCGGGCGTCCGGGAGAATCGGCGCCAGCTGGAAAATGCCCGCGTCGGGGGTGTCCAGCAACGCGGTGAAGATGCTCGGGCTGTCGAAATCGGGCCAGCAGCAAAAGTCGATGCTGCCGGTGTCGGCCACCAGCGCGGCGCTGCGCATGTCGCCGATGATGCCGTGGTTTTCGATGGGGTTCTGCGGTTCCTGCTCATCGGGGTTCGGGGTGTGTTCAGCCATTGTTGCGGAACTCCGGGTAGAGGCTCATGCCGCCGTCGATGAACAGCGTCGTGCCGTGCACATAGTCCGACGCATCCGACGCCAGCCAGACGACGGCATTGGCGACATCCTCAGCCTCGCCCACCCGGCCGTATGGGATCAGCTCCAGCAGTTTCTTCTCGGCATCGCCGCTGGTGGCTTTGGTGTTGATGGCGGTGCGAATGGCGCCGGGCGCGACGCTGTTGACGCGGATGCGCTGCTCGCCGACCTCCTGGGCAATGCTGCGCATCAGCAAATCGACGCCGCCCTTCGAGGCCGCGTAGTTGACGTGGCCAGCCCAGGGAATGACTTGATGCACCGAGCTCATGTGGATGATCTTGCCCCGGGCGCGGGACACCTCGGGGCGGATGTCCTGTTTGGCGAACTGCCGCAGCGCGGCGCGCGCGCAGAGGAACTGACCCGTCAGGTTGACGTTGATCACGGTGTTCCAGTCCTCGAGGGTCATGTCAGCGATGGCCGCGTCTTTCTGCAGCCCGGAATTGGCGACGAGGATGTCCAGCCGGCCAAACGCCTTGAGGGTCTCGGCGAACAGCTTTTCCACGTCCTGCTCGTTGGACACGTCCGCGCCAATGGCGATGGCCTGGCCCCCGGCATCAATGATTTCTTGCGCAAGCTTCTGCGCCGGTTCGGGTTGCGAGTGGTAGTTGACCACCACCGCCGCGCCTGACGCCGCCAGCCCTTTCGCTGCGCCGGCACCCAGTCCGGAACTGGCGCCAGTGACGAGGGCGACCTGGCCTTTCAAGGAAATCTGCATGGAATGTGGAGCCTCATGGTGAGCGTTTTAATGCTGACTCATGGGGTTCTGCTGAAGTTCATCGGGATAAGTACGCCCATGGCGAAAAGGCCCCTGGTTGGCATTGGCAGGGAGGGCCTTGGCGGTTCGCTGCAAATCTAGGGTGCACAGACTGGCCTCTTCCCGGCTGAAGCCGGTCCCACTAACAGCATGCGCGTACCCAGTGGGACCGGCTTTAGCCGGGAAGGCGTCGGTGGTCATGCCGCAAAATGGAGGGTGCCCGGACTGGCCTCTTCCCGGCTGAAGCCGGTCCCACTAAGCGCGCTTCAGTCCGGCAGGACTGGCTTTAGCCGGGAAGGCTGGACGCCGAACGACCGTGCTCAATAAACTGTTGCCCATCATGTCGCAGGCCTTCCACAGCAGGGTGACGAATGTCGGGTAACGGGGACGATGTATGAATCGCAATGAGCTGCGCAAGGCGGACATCAACCTGATGGTGGTGTTCGAGACCTTGATGCAAGAGCGTAACGTGACCCGCGCCGCCGAGAAGCTGTTCCTCGGCCAACCCACCATCAGCGCTGCCCTCAACCGCCTGCGTGCGCTGTTCAACGATCCCTTGTTCATTCGCGTCGGTCACCGCATGGAACCCACGGCGCGGGCCAGCGAGATCATCAGTCACCTGTCGCCGGCGCTGGACGCGATGTCCGTGGCCCTGAGCCTCACGCGGGAATTCGACCCGGCCAGCAGCGACATGACCTTCCGCATCGGGCTGTCCGACGACGTCGAGTACAGCCTGCTGCCGCCGATGCTGCGGGCGATCCGTGAGGAAGCGCCCGGCATTGTGCTGGTGATCAAGCAGGTCAATTTCTGGAATGTCTCGGAGCTGCTCATGTCCGGCGACATCACCGTCGGCGTCTGCCTGACCCGTGAACTGCCGGCCAACGCCAAGCGAAAAATGCTGCGCATCATGCGGCCGATGGTGGTGCGCGCCGACGCTTCGCCTGAGCCAATCACCCTGGACGAATACTGCACGCGGCCCCACGTCGTGGTGTCCCACGTGGCGAACATTTCAAGCTTCGCGGATGAGTGGCTGGCCGCGATCGGCCGCAAGCGCACCGCCGTACTTTCGGTGCCGCAATACAGCACGCTGCCGGCGTTGATGGAGGGGACGGATCTGCTCTGCAACCTGCCGGACCACCTGACCCGGGCCATGGCCCGAACCGGTCTGCGTGGCGAGCCGCTGCCGTTCGTGACGCCGGATCTTGAGCTGTCGATGGTCTGGCTCAGCGTCATGGACACCGACCCCGCCGAACGCTGGTTGCGCAAGCGGCTGGAGGCGTTCATGGGAGACTCAGGCGCTACCAGCTCCCCGCAGTAGCGCCTGCCCCCTTCCCGGCTAAAGCCAGTCCTACAAACCAGCGATCAAATGTAGGACCGGCTTTAGCCGGGAAGAGGCCGGTTTGAACACCCACAAATCTGCGGTGTAGCGGCCTACGCCTTCCCGGCTAAAGCCAGTCCTACGACGCGCGCGTGACTTAGTGGGACCGGCTTCAGCCGGGAAAGCGTCAGCGGTGACAGCACAAAATGATGGCGTTCACACCATTCTCTTCCCGGCTAAAGCCGGTCCCGCTAAAACCTCTTGCAGCGCCAGCAATACCCTCAATCAGCCAAAACGACCGGTGATGTAATCCTCGGTCTGGGTCTTGGACGGCTTGGTGAAGATGGTGTCGGTGTCGCCGTGTTCGATCAGTTCGCCCATGAACATGAACGCGGTGTAGTCCGAGCAGCGCGCGGCCTGTTGCATGTTGTGGGTGACGATGATCACCGTGAACTGCTCCTTGAGCTCGGTGATCAGCTGTTCGATGCGACCGGTGGAGATCGGGTCGAGGGCTGAAGTCGGTTCGTCCAGCAACAGCACTTGCGGGCGCAACGCGATGGTGCGGGCGATGCACAGACGCTGTTGCTGACCACCTGAAAGACTCTGGGCGCTCTGCTTGAGCTTGTCTTTGACTTCATCCCACAACGCCGCGCCGCGCAGAGCCTGCTCGACGCGCTCTTCCATCTCGCGACGGGAGAGTTTTTCGTGGTGACGCACCGCGTAAGCGATGTTGTCGTAGATCGACATCGGGAACGGCACCGGCTTCTGGAACACCATGCCGACGTTGCTGCGCAGGCGGTTCATCGAGTAACCCGGGGCCAGAATGTTCTCCCCGTTGAGCATCACTTCGCCTTTGGCTTCCTGTTTCGGGTACATCGAGTAAATGCGGTTGAACACCCGCAGCAGCGTGGACTTGCCGCAGCCGGACGGGCCGATGATCGCGGTGATGCGCTTCTCGGGGATGATCATGTCGACCGACTTCAGCGAGCGCTGAGTGCCGTAGTAGAAATCGAGACCGCGTACCTGGATTTTGGTTTTTTCGTCGGCGAGGGAAAGGTTGTTCATCAGGACGCCCTATTGCGCAAAAGGAGAAGACGGGAACTGAGGCTCAGTACCAGTACAAACATGGTCATAATCAAAGCGCCGGCCCAGGCCAGGGAGTGCCAGTCGTCGAACGGACTCATCGCGTACTGGAAAATCACCACAGGCACGCTTGCGATCGGTTTGAGCAGGTCACTGCTCCAGAACTGGTTGCCGAAGGCGGTGAACAGCAACGGCGCGGTTTCGCCGGTGATGCGCGCCAGCGCCAGCAGGATGCCGGTCACCACGCCGGCCTTGGCCGCACGCAGGACAATCTGCAGCGTCAGCTTCCATTGCGGCACACCGAGCGCCAATGCGGCTTCGCGCATGGTCGAGGGTTGCAGCTGGAGCATTTCGTCGGTGGTCCGCACCACCACCGGGATCACCAGCAGTGCCAGGGCCAGGGCGCCGGCGATGGCGGAGAAACCCACTTGGTGGTTGGTCACGGCGCTGAGGGGCAGGATCACCGCGGTGTACACGAACAGACCGAGCACGATCGACGGCGCCGACAGCAGAATGTCGTTAATGAAGCGCACCGCGTTGCCCAGCTTGGTATTACGGGCAAACTCCGCCAGCCAGATACCGGCCATCAAACCAATCGGCGTGCCGATCAGCAGGCCGATGCCGGACATCAGAATGCTGCCGTAAAAGGCGTTCGCCAGACCGCCCGACGAGCCCGGTGGCGGGGTCATGTCAGTAAACAGGCGCAGGTTCAGCGCTGCGAACCCGTTGACGATCGTGGTCAGCAGAATCCACACCAGCCACAGCAGGCCGAAGGCCGTCGCGGCGCAACTGAGGACCATCGCGATCTTGTTCTTGATCGCCCGGGAGCGGTACAGGTTTTCGTTATCGGCCTTACTCATAGACCCTCCTTGCGCGACAGACGAGAGAGCATCAGACGGGCGATCGCCAGCACGATGAAGGTGACCACAAACAGCAGGAAGCCCAGGGCGATCAGTGCAGAACGGTGCAGGTCGGTGTAGGCCTCGCTGAACTCGTTGGCAATCACCGAAGCAATCGAGCTGCTCGGCATCATCAGCGATGCCGAGAACTGGTGGGCGTTGCCCAGCACGAAGGTCACCGCCATGGTTTCACCGAGGGCACGGCCCAGACCCAGGAACACACCGCCGACCACCGCAGAGCGGGTGTACGGCAGGACGATGTCCCAGACCACTTCCCAGGTCGTGCCGCCCAGTGCGTACGCCGATTCTTTAAGGGCAATGGGCACGCTGCGGAACACTTCGGTCATGACCGAGGTGATGAACGGGATAATCATGATCGCCAGCACGATGCCGGCGGTGAGCATGCCGATGCCCAAGGGCGGGCCCTGAAACACCGGGCCGATCAGCGGCAGCGCGCCGAGGTTGTCGTTGATCCACGGGGCCATGTACTGGGCCATGAACGGGCCGAACACGAACAGGCCCCACATGCCGTAGATGATCGAAGGAATACCCGCCAGCAGCTCCACAGCCGAAGCGATGGGCATGCGCAGCCAGGGCGGTGCGACTTCAGTCAGAAAAACCGCGATGCCGAAGCTCACCGGAACGGCGATCAGCAGTGCGAGAAAGGAGGTCACCAACGTGCCGTAGATCGGCACCAACGCGCCGAACTTGCCGTTGACCACGTCCCATTCGGTACTGGTAAGAAATTCGAAACCAAACGTTTTGAATGCCAGGGCACCGCCCCAGAGTGTCGAGCCGGCGATACTCGCCAGCAACAGCAGCACCAACAGAGCCGCTCCCAGCATCGTGCGCCGAAACCAGGCGTCGTGTCGGTGATCGCGGGCCGCGCGTTTTTCGCTCTCGGATATTGCATCCGGAATCACAGCGGACATGTATTGGGTGTTATCAGTCATGGTAGGTCCACTCGCAAGGAAACCCTGCCATCGAGCGCTCGGTGGCAGGGGTAAGCCGGATTACGTCGAGTTACTTGGTGAACTCGGTTTTCCAGTAGTCTTCGATCTTGCTGACCAGCGATGCAGGCAGAGGTACGTATTCCAGTTTTTCAGCGGCGCTCTGACCTTTTTCCAGGGACCATTTGAAGAAGTCGAAAGCAGCAGCGCTTTTCTCGGCGTTCTTCGGTTGCTTGTACATGATGATCCAGGTGGTCGCGGTGATCGGCCATGCCGTCTTGCCCGGCGCGTTGGTCATGATCAGGTTGAAGTCTTTGGCGTTGGCCCAGTCAGCAGTGTCGGCCGCTGCGGCGAAGGCTTTGGCGTCAGGCTTGATGAACTCGCCAGCCGAGTTTTGCAGTTGGGTGAAAGCGATATCGCTCTTGGTGGCGTAGGAGTATTCAACGTAACCGATCGAGCCCTTGATCTGTTTTACGTAAGCCGCCACACCTTCGTTACCCTTGCCGCCCACGCCCACTGGCCATTGAACAGCGGAGCCGGTGCCTGGACCGGATTTCCATGCGTCGCTGACTTTGGTCAGGTAGCTGGTGAAGTTGAAGGAAGTGCCCGAGCCGTCCGAACGGTGAACGACGGTGATGTTGGTCTCAGGCAGTTTCAGGCCTTCGTTCAGTTTGACGATCGCAGGATCGTTCCACTTGGTGATTTTGCCCTGGAAAATGTCGGCCAGTACTTGCCCGCTCAATTTCACGTCGTTGGCTTTCACGCCTTCGAGGTTGACGACCGGTACGATGCCGCCGATCACGCTTGGGAACTGACCCAGACCGCCCGCCTTCAGGTCTTCAGCGGACATCGGGGCGTCGGACGCGCCGAAATCAACGGTGGCAGCCTTGATCTGGGCAATACCGCCGCCCGAGCCGATCGACTGGTAGTTGACGCGATTGTCAGCAGTTTTGCTGTAGTCCTGCGACCACTGCGAGATAACCGGGAATACGAAACTCGAACCAGCGCCAGTCACATCAACGGCGTGTGCCATACCCGACAGGCACATCGAAGCCATCAGAAGCGACAGGCGTTTTTTAGTCAGCAGAATCACGGCAATACCTCAACAAGAGAATTTTGTGTGTGTGGTCACAGTTGAAGACCCGAGGCAGATTTAAAACCGGAAACATTTCTGTTTGATGACAGTCTTGAGACCGCGCGGAAAAACGGAGGCTTCTGTCAGCCATTTCCTACAGCTTGTAAAACTGAAGTGCCCGGTTTTGCTGGCTAAGGCTGAAGTTGTCTAGCGGAAGGGAATTTAATATCAATGCGCCACATATCACCCTGTAGGCATGCATTTTGTGGCAATTGCGCCCGGTGTTGGGCGCCGCAGGGCCGTCGCCAGGGGCAGGCAGAACTCACCGGCCGTGCCGCACGGCCGATTCATCTCGGCAATGTGTATCGAGATTTTGCGGCCAGCCCCACTCCCCTGGAAGGCCAGCCCTCACACCGCTTCGGCAAGCCGCCCGATGTCGGCCATCACTGCGTTGATCTGATCAGCGCTGGCTTTTGAGCCGGTGTAATAGGCCGTCACCAAAATCGGTGGCCTGTCGCCGGGCCAGATTACGGCGACATCGTTGCTGGCGTTGTTGGAACCCGAACCGGTCTTGTCCCCTACACGCCAGCCGCCGGGGACGCCGGCACGCAGCTTCTTGTCGCCGGTCTGATTGTTCACCAGCCACGCCGTCAGCTGATCCCGCGAGGGCAGCGTCAGTTCGTCACCCAGCACCAGGGTGTTCAACGTGTGCAACATGGCGACGGGCGTGGTGGTGTCGCGCAGATCCTGCGGCCGGTTTTCATTCAGATCGGGCTCACGCCGGTCCAGGCGGGTTCGCGTGTCACCGATCGAGCGCAACCAGGCGGTCAACCCCTCGGGACCGCCCATGCTGTCGAGCAGCAGGTTGGCTGCGGTGTTATCGCTCAGCGTCATCGCCGCCTCGCACAGGGAACCGACGCTCAGCCCCTGCCCGCCCACATGCAGCTCGGTGGTCGGCGAATACGCCACCAGTTGCTCGGCGGAATAGACGATACGCCGCGACAGGTCTTCCTGCTGTCGATCAACCCGCGCCAGCACATGGGCGGCGGCCAGGCATTTGAAGGTGCTGCACAGGGCAAAGCGTTCATCGCCGCGATGGGTGATCAGGCGCTGGCTGGCCGTGTCCAGAATGGCGACACCCAGCAGGCCGCCGTGACGAGATTCGAGGTCGGCCAGTTGCTGCTGGATGGCTCGGTCGGAAAAGCGGTCGGGAGACGGCTCGGGACGCCGTTCGGCAGCCAGTGAGGAAAGACTGAACAACGCAGGCACGGCCAGCAACGACGCGCCAATGAGAGTTCTGCGGGTGATCAAGATGGACGTCCTTGTGAAGGGCAACGAGCGCCGCGGGGATCATGGCGCTTATCCCGATGGGATGAGCTGCCGCTGAGCCGCTGCGAAGGGTGAGCAAACCGGCGCCCATCATCCGACCAGACGCTGTGTTATTTCAACCGCTGTCGGCGCAAACGTCCTGTTTGCCCCACCTTTGCCATTATCGCGGCCGGTCAAATCCCGACACCGACCGCACCCACATGAACAGCCGCAGGGTCGCCGGGTTGTCGATGGGCTCGTGGTTCGCCGCCAGTTCGCCGGCCAGAGATGCCAGTGACTGCGGCAACAGCCAGGAAATCTCCTGCTCGGTGGCCTGATACGGCACCGGGATTTCATCGTTCTCGAACGCTGGCCATGGGTTCATCGCCGTCTCTCCCGCACACACATGGATGGTTACAGATCGAGCACCAACGGCCCTGAAGCCGGGACTGCGCAGCAGATCAGCACGTGGTCCGATGCCGGCCTTTCAGCGGGCGGGACCGGGTAATGCACCTGGCCACTGATGAGCCGGGTCTTGCAGGTGCCACAGGATCCACCGCGACAGCTGAATTCCGGGTTCAGCCCGCGGCTCTCGGCCAGTTCCAGCAGACTGCCACCGGTAGGCTGCCAGCGCGCTTCCTTGGCGGAGCGTTCGAACACCACCCGCACCGCTTCGGTGGCGGCAGGCGGTTGCTCAACCGCGATCACTTGGGAATCGCCGCGGCGCTTGAGACTGGACGGGCCGAAGGTCTCGGCGTGGATGCGCTCGTCGCGAATCAGCAAGGCGCGCAGGCCGTCGTAGATTTCCTGGGTAAACGCGGCCGGCCCGCACACATAGAAATCAAAATCGTTAAACGGCAGCAGTGCCTTGAGCAGATCAAGGTCGATGCGGCCGGTCAGGTGGAAATCCTCACCCACACGCGCCGACGTTTCCGGCTGGCTCAGCACGCGGATCGCGGTCAACTGATCGCCAGCCTTTGCAATGAGTGTGTCCACTTCTTCGCGAAACGCCAGGTCGGCCAGACGACGTGCACTCTGGATGAACCAGGTCGCCCGCCCTCCCCGCACCCGTTTGCCTTCGTAGATGACTTCTCGCAGCATCGACAGCATGGGCGTGACGCCGATGCCCGCACCCAGCAGCACCAACGGCCGGCGCTCTTGCGGGTCCACCACGAAACTGCCTTGGGGAGAACGCGCCTGGAGCAGATCGCCGACCTTGACCTGGTCATGCAGGTACACCGAGGCCTGTCCGTCGCGCTTGACGCTGATGCGGAAGAATCCGTCGGACGGCGCGCTGGACAGGCTGTAGGTACGAATCAGCGGCGGCTTATGACTTTGCTGCGGCAGGGGGAGCGACACGCGCAGCGGCAGGTGCTGACCGGCCTTGAACGCGGGCAACCCGGCACCGTCGGCGGGCTCGAAATAGAACGAACGAATGCCGTCGCTTTCGTCCTCGATCCGCGTCACCCGCATGGGCCGCCATTGATCGCGCAGGGCATCGGCCTGCAAGCGCGCGGCGGTCTGCTGCCAGTCGCCGGTCATCAGGCTGTTCGGCGACCACCCCTGGAATTCCCAGCGCGAGCGCAACGCCGCCGGCCGACGCACCACCTGTTCCACACGCACCTGCCAGAGCCGCTCGGCGCCCTGAAACGCCGCGATTTCCGGCCCGTCGAGGATCAGCGTGACCGTGCCCGCCACCTGCAACAGCTCGCCGGTCTGGAAATCAACGAATAGCAGACCCGCTCTGGGATTGAGCCGAAAATTGCCCAGCGTGTTGAAAAAGAGATTGCCGGCGAAATCCGGAATGGTCAGCACATCGCCCTCCACCCGCACGAACCCGGGCTGGCCGCCACGGTGGGACACGTCCACCGAACGGTGGGGCTGCGCGCTCTCAAGGTCGACATAGCTGGCAACGAAGAACGTGTCGGCGCCACGGATGGTGGCGATCGCGGCGTCATCCAGTGCAGACAAGCGTTGCGCGGCCGGCCGCTGCGTCGGCGACGGCAGCGGTTTCAACGCCCGCAGCTGAATGTACTGCGGGCAATTGCCGAACGCGTGTTCGACGCTCACGGAAAAGCCGTTCTCCCACAGTTCGCTGATGTGGCCGTTGAGGCGATTGCGACGGCGGGTGTGCAGGTCGATGCCAAGCATGCCCACCGCCGCGCCCGGCGCAACCCCGGCGCCGACCGGGTCTTCAGCATCGGGGCGTCGGCTGATGTCCAGACGCCTGGCGTCAGGGGACTGGATAAACCCCGGTTGGGCATCCAGCAGGGTCGCCCACGGCCAGCCTTCATTGTCGACGGCACCGAGAATCAGGTACGGCAGGTGCTCGTAGAACTCGCGGTGCTGATCGGGCATGTAGTCACGAATCACGCGCTTGCCCAAGGTTTCCATGCGCTCTGCAACGCCGACGTTGGCCTGCAGAGCGCGCTCGCCGGAATGCCATGGCGATGCCGTTTCAACACGAATCTCGTTCATGGCGCGAACTCCCTGGGATCACTGAGAACTTACTGAGAATTACTTGACCAGGCCTGCTGCCGTGCGTGGCATTGGCGTGAAACCCGGCAGGTTCTCGATGCGCGCCAGCCATGCCTGCACGTTGCCGTATTCATCCAGCGAGACGTTGCCCTCCGGCGCGTGGGCGATGTAGCTGTAGGCGGCGACATCGGCGATGGTGGCGTGATCGGCGGCAAGAAATTCACGACCGCTGAGGTGCTGATCGATGACCCGCAGCGTCTCGTGGGCACGCTGGATCGTATCCTGGGGATCGAAACCGGCGCCGAACACGGTGATCAGACGTGCCCGCGCAGGGCCCAGATAAATGGCACCGGAGGCGGCAGACAACCAGCGCTGCACCTGCGCCGCGCCCTCGGGATCATTTGGCAACCAACGGCCCGATGGGTCGTACTTCTTCGCCAGGTACACCAGGATCGCGGTTGAATCAGCGACGATGACCCCGTTGTCGTCGATCACCGGCACTTGGCCGAAGGCGTTGATGGCGAGGAATTCCGGCGTCGTCTGCTCGCCCTTGGCCAAGTCAACGAATTGAATGGCCGGCGCAAGGCCCAGCAGCGACAACATCAGCTCGGCGCGGTGGGAGTGGCCGGACAGCGGGAAGTGATAGAGCGTGATGGCGGTCATGGGGGTGGCTCCTGCTAGTGGATCGACTCAGCGCGGAGCGGCGGTGCCGCAATGGAGGGCCGCGCTGGTGAAACCGATAGTGGGCCTGACCGCCAGATTGCGGAATGACCAGAATCGGCAATCCACTGTTTCACAGGATGAAATGCTGAGGGCGAAACCGTGTTGCATTGCCGGCGCGCGGCGCTGAGAACCAGCTATAGGCACCCTTCAGAAATATCCCCCGGCCTGCTGCGCGCGATTGCTGCGTTGATCGGGCACAGCAGGCCGGGGGAGACGGCCGAGGTTTGCTTCTACCTCACAAAGGGCTCAAAGCCACTGACGCGCCGTCAGCCACATTCCATAACCCACGGCCATCAGCGCCCAGGCCAGCAGCGGGTGAAACATCACCCGCCAGGCCATCGCCCGCGGCTCGAAACCGACGCCGTGGACGAAGCCCCCGGCCACGCCCCACATGATCAGCATCAGCAGGCCGTGGGAATAATGGCCATTGGCGTCAAGCATTGATGCAGGGTGAATCAGCAGCACCAGACTCAGCGGCACGGCCATCAACAGGGACAATGCCCGGCCGACGGCGTGCCTGAAAGGTGCGTTCAGCGCTTCAGCGGTCACGGCCGCTCTCCAGTGCGGCGGCGTCGGACGACTCCAGCCACAGCGCGTTGATGATGCCGAAGCTGCAGGCCAGCAACACGCCGAGAATCCAGGCGAAATACCACATGATTGTCTCTCCTCTAAAACGCGGGTCAGTACAGGCCTTGGGGGTTGTGGTCGATGTGGGCGGTGGTGACCTTGCCCCACATCTTGGCGTAGCACCAAAGCGTGTAGCAGAGGATCAACGGCACGAAGATGGACGCTGCGATCAGCATGATCATCAGGGTTTTATGGCTGGACACGGCGTCCCACACGGTCAGGCTCGACGCCGGGTCCAGGCTCGACGGCATGACGAACGGGAACAGCGCAAAACCTGCCGTGCACAACGCGCCGACGATCGCCAGGCTGCTGCCGAGGAACGCCGTCCCGCCCTTCCCCGCGCTGGCGCCGAGCAATGCCAGCAAGCCACCGAAAATTCCCAGCAGCGGCGCGATGACGGTCAGCGGGTGCTGCTGGTAGTTCCCCAGCCAGCCGTGGTTGCTGGCCGTCACGGTTTTCGCCAGCGGGTTCAGCGCAGCACCCGCATCAAAGGTTGAGGTGATCGCCAGGCCCTGAATGCCGCCGAGCAACAGCCACACGCCGGCGCCAATGAACGACAGCAAAAACACGAGCGACAGCCACTGGGCGGCACGCCGTGAGCGTCGGGCAATCGCGCCCTCGGTGCGCATCATCAGCCAGCTGCCGCCGTGCAGGCCGAGCATGCTCAGGCTGACCACGCCGGCCAGCAGACCAAACGGGCTCAACAGCTGCCAGAAGTTGCCGTGATAACTGGAGCGCAGGGTGTCGTCGAACTGGAACGGCACGCCCAGCAACAGGTTGCCGAACGCCACGCCGAAGACCAGCGACGGCACCACGCCACCGACGAACAGGCCCCAGTCCCAGCTCTGCCGCCAGCGGGTGTTTTCCAGCTTGCTGCGGTAGTCGAAACCCACCGGGCGTACGAACAGCGCAAACAGCACCAGCAGCAGCGCCCAGTACAAACCGGAAAACGCAGCGGCATATACCAGCGGCCAGGCCGCGAACAGGGCGCCGCCCGCAGTGATCAGCCAGACCTGATTGCCGTCCCAGTGCGGAGCGATGGTGTTGATGACCACGCGCCGCTCGGTGTCGCTGCGCCCGACGTAGGGCATCAGCATCGCTGCGCCCAGGTCGAAGCCATCGGTGAGGGCGAAGCCGATCAGCAACACGCCGACCAGCACCCACCAGATCATTTTCAGTGTCTCGTAATCGAACATCGTAAATTCCTCAGGCCAGGGCCGGTTGTCTGGCGTCAGCAGCGTTGCCTTGAGCGCCTTGCTCGAAGTGATAGCGGCCGGTGTGCAGGCTGCTCGGGCCAAGCCTTGCGAACTTGATCATCAGGTACATCTCGATGATCAGCAGGACGGTGTAGAAGCCGACCAGCGCCACAATCGAACCGATCACATCCCCCGCCGACAGGGTCGAGGCCGACAGGTGCACGGGCAGCACTTCGCCGATGGACCAGGGCTGACGACCGTGCTCGGCGACCCACCAGCCGGTCTGGGTGGCAATCCACGGCAGCGGCAGGCTGAACACCGCCCACTTGAGCAGCCAGCGCTTGCGGGTTTCGTTCTTGCGCGCCGACGCCCAAAAGGCACAGGCGAACAACAGCAGCATGAGCACCCCGCTGAGCACCATCACGCGGAAGGTCCAGAAGATCGACGCCACCTGCGGGATCGAATCCAGCGCAGCCTGTTTGATCTGCTGCTCGTTGGCGTCGACGACTTTGTCGGTGTACTTCTTCAGCAACAGGCCGTAACCGAGGTCCTTCTTCACCGCATTAAAGGCGTTGAGGGTCTGCTCGCTCTTGTCGCCGCCGCGCAGCTGACCGAGCAAGTCGTAGGCGGTCATGCCGTTGCGGATGCGGCCTTCGTGTTCGCGGACGAGGTCTTTGATCCCTGTGACCTGCTTATCCACCGAGCGGGTGGCGATGATGCCCATCACATAGGGAATCTTTACCGCGTAATCGGTGCGCTGCTCGGCCTGATTGGGCAAACCGAACAAGGTGAACGCCGCCGGCGCCGGTTCGGTTTCCCACTCGGCTTCGATGGCGGCCAGCTTGGTCTTCTGTACGTCGCCGATCTCGTAGCCGGATTCGTCACCCAGCACGATCACCGACAGGATCGAGGCCATGCCGAATGCCGAGGCGATGGCGAACGAACGCCGGGCGAAAGCGATGTCGCGGCCTTTGAGCAAATACCAACCGGAGATCGCCAGGACGAAGATCGCGCCGGTGACGTAGCCGGATGCCACGGTGTGGACGAACTTGACCTGAGCGACGGGGTTGAACAGCAGATCGCTGAAGCTGGTGAGTTCCATGCGCATGGTGGTGAAGTTGAACTCGGCGCCGACCGGGTTCTGCATCCAGCCGTTGGCGATGAGGATCCACAGCGCCGACAGGTTTGAGCCGAGGGCCACCAGCCAGGTGACGGTCAAATGCTGGACGCGAGTCAGGCGGTCCCAGCCGAAGAAGAACAGACCGATGAAGGTCGATTCGAGGAAGAACGCCATCATGCCTTCGATGGCCAGTGGCGCGCCGAAGATGTCGCCGACGTAGTGGCTGTAGTAGGCCCAGTTGGTGCCGAACTGGAACTCCATGGTCAGGCCGGTGGTGACGCCGAGGGCGAAGTTGATGCCGAACAGCTTGCCCCAGAACCGGGTCATGTCTTTGTAGATTGGTTTGCCGGTCATGACGTAGACCGATTCCATGATGGCGAGCAGGAAGGCCATGCCAAGGGTCAGCGGGACGAACAGGAAGTGGTACAGCGCGGTCATCGCGAACTGCAGCCGGGAGAGGTCGACGACTGATTCCGATATCATTTTGGGTTTTTCTCAGAGGATGCGGGTGGGGCGCCCAGTACATGCAGGCCGGCTTGCACGCCGTCGTCCTTGACTTCGACCGGGGCGTCGAACCAGACGCTGCGGATGCCCATGAGCAGGACGAGTTTGATCAGGAGGATCAGACTGATGTCTTTGGCCAGGGGGTGTTTGAGGAAGTCGAAGGGACCGGGCATGTTGAGGACTCGTCGGGGTGCGGGGTATTTTTCCTACAGCCGCTTCCTACGGGTTTGATCCAGGTCAATAAGGCGCGTCTACTGCGATGTGGCAGAACGCCACAGCTCTGCCTAACGGCAGAGGGTTTCGCCTTCGGCGAGTTACTTTTAAAAAGCACTAAAAGTAACCAAAAGTGCCTGCTCTCGGTTGGGCCCTTCCTTCGTCAGGGTTCCTTCACTCAGGTCTCGCTCCGTGGGCCCGCGCCGAACGGACATCCATGTCCGCAACGGCGCTCTCGCCGCATCCATGCGGCTCGGCCCACTCCGCGAGACCTGCGTTCAGCCTGCACCCAAGTCGCGTTTGGCGGTGACTGGACCTTTTGTGTACGAAGATCAAAAGCAGATCAAATGCAGATCAAAGGCAGATCAAAGGCTTCCCGGCTGAAGCCGGTCCCACTGACTGCGCACGGCTTTTTTAGTGGGACCGCCTTCAGCCGGGAAGAGGCCGGTACGGGCAATACATGATCGTACCCACGCTCTGCGTGGGTATGCAGCCCGGGATGCTCCGCGTCCGTTAGGGGCTAAAACCGGTCCCACTGACTGCGCGCGGCTTTTTAGTGGGACCGGCTTTAGCCGGGAAGAGGCCGGTGCGGGCAATGGGAATCGGTGGTGTCTGAGTGAGGTGCGTCGTGGGGACGTGGAAAAGGTTTTGCGCAGCATCCAACGAACCGGATTCGTCCGTTCTGACTGTCAGGATGAGCGGCAGGATGCCGTCTCAAGTGACGGATTATTCAGCCGATATCCCTGTGTGCAAGGCGGTCTGTTACGGTTGCGCCGGATCGGTTACGGCCCGGAATCTGTCGCTTTTGCACCCCATGAGGTAGGTATCGATGACACTCCATTCGCTCATTCACCCAATGGGCAGCGCACTCCGTGTGGCGCTGTTGTTGTGCATGGGTTCTGCCGCGTTGGGAGCTGAATCGATTAACTCAGATGCACCTCGTGCCGAGATCCATGTGGTTACCGAAGAACTCCCGCCCTACAACATGACCCGCAACGGGGTGCTCACCGGCATGAGCACCGAGGTGGTTCAGGCGGTGTTGAAGGAGGTCAATGTGCAGGCCTCCATTCACTCCATGCCCTGGGCGCGGGCCTATGACCTGGCGCTGCACACCCCCAACGTGCTGATCTACTCCATCACTCGCACCGCCGAGCGCGAGCGGCTGTTCAAGTGGGTCGGGACCATCGCCGCGTCGCGCTGGTTTCTGTATTCGTCCGCCAGCCATCCCGTCACCCTGCTGAACCTGGACGACGCACGGGACTGGCAGACCGCGACCGTCAATGAAGACGTCGGCGAGCAGTACCTGATGGCGCGCAAATTCGAGATCGGCCATCAGCTGCAATCGAGCAACCGCTACGAATTCAATTACCAGAAACTGCAGACCGGCCACGTCGACCTGTGGATTTCCGACGAACTCAACGCTTATTACCTCGCCCGGCAGGTCGGCGATGACCCCACCCGCACGCTGGTGCAGTCCCTGCGCATAAAAGAACTGGAAGCAGCAGGCGGCTTCAACATGGCGTTCAGCGCTGGCACACCCGACGCGACGGTGCAGCGGTTTCAGAAAGCCCTGAACACCCTTCGCGGCAACGGCACCTACGACGCCATTGCGCGCAAATGGCAATGACGATGCAGATCGAAACGCCTTCCACCCCACCCGGCGGAACTCGCTCGCCTCCGCGAAGAGGACGGCGCATCGGTTCGCTGGCGCGGCGTCTGGTGCTGGCGACGCTGGCGTTCTGCGTGCTGTTCACTGCCGCGACGGTGCTGGTGCGTACATGGTTTGCCTGGAACACCAACCTGGCGAACATGAAAGCTGAACTGACCCTGATCGATCAGGTGTTCCAGGGCACGCTCTCCAAAGCCGTCTGGGAAATGGATGATCAGGCGTTGCAGACCCAGATCGACAGCGTGGCCACGGCAGCGCCGGTGGGCCGGGTCCAGCTGAAGATCCTGCGGCCCGGTCGCGCCCCGGAAATGCTGGAACGCCAGCACCCCGGCCACACCGGTTCGATCCGCGCCCCGACGCTGCATCGGGAATTGACCATCGCGCCCTACCCCGGCGCCCGCGAAGTGGTCGGCGAGCTGACCATCGAAGGCGACGAGAGCCTGCTGTGGAAACGCCTGTGGAAAGAAGTGGAGGTCATCATGCTGACCCAGATCATCCAGTCCCTGGCGCTCGCCGGGCTGATCATGGGGATGTTCAACCGCTCGGTGACCCTGCATGTACGGCGCATTGCCCGGCACCTTGAACACCTCACGCCACTCAACCTGAAAACGCGACTGACCCTGGACCGGCGCGGCAACGCGGGTGATGAACTCGACCTGCTCGAAGCGGGCGTCAACGACCTGCAAGACAAACTGGCCGCGCACCTGGAGCGTCAGGCCCACGATGAAGTCGCCCTCGCCGCCAGCCGCGACCAGCTCGCCGAACTGGTCGAGCAGCGCACCGCACAGCTCAAGGCCGCCAACACACGACTGGAAGCCCTGACCCGCTTCGACCCCCTCACGGGCCTCGCCAACCGCCGGCATTTCGACGAGTTCAAGGAGCTGGAATTCAACCGCGCCTTGCGTCATCGCCAGCCGCTGTCGGTGCTGATGTGCGACATCGATTTCTTCAAGCGTTACAACGACACCTACGGCCATGCAAAAGGCGATCAATGCCTGCGTGACGTGGCACTGGCCATGAGCGCGCTGTTCTCGCGCTCCGGCGAACTGGTGGCGCGGCTTGGTGGCGAAGAGTTCGCCGTGCTGCTGCCGGGGCAGGATGAGGATCAGGCGCTGGCTTCGGCTGATCGCCTGCGCAGCCTGCTGGCGCGGCAACAACTGGAACACAGCGCTTCACCGGTCTCGCCTTTCGTGACCTTGAGCATCGGCGTGGCCGAGCTCGATCCGGCGAACATGGAGCACTTCGATCAACTGCTGCAGAGTGCCGACCGCGCGCTGTACCGGGCGAAAAGCCAGGGCCGGGACCGCTGTGTAATCTGAACCGAGAGGAATGCCATGGGAAAAACTTACCTTCACCGCAGCGTTCTGGCCTCCTTCCTGATGCTGTTGGTGTGCCTGAACGCCAGCGCCACGACGCTGCAAGTGGTGACCGAAGATTCCTCATACAGCGCCCTCGAAGACGGCAAAGTGGTCGGGGTGGCCAGCGAAGTGGTCGAGATGACCCTCGCCAACGCGGGCATCACCGACTACCACATGGCGCTGTATCCCTGGGCGCGGGCCTACGACATCGCGCGGCTCGAAGCGAACGTGCTGATCTACCCGATGATTCGCAGCAGCGCTCGGGAGGGGCTGTTCAAGTGGGTGGGCGAGCTGGAACACGTCACTCCTACGTTTTACAAACTCCGCGAGCGCCGCGATGTGGAGGTCAAGGCCTTGCAGGACGCCAGCCACTACACCGTCGGCGTGGTGCGTGACGATTCGCGTCAGCAATACCTGGAGGGCAAGGGTTTCAGCAGGATGGTGGTGTCAGCCAATAACCTCGACAACCTGCGCAAACTGATCAGCGGCCAGGTCGAGCTGATTCCCATGCCCGAGCGCGAAGCGCGTGAGCAATGCGCCGATCTGAACTTCGCGTTCGAGGACCTGGAAAGCGTCTTCACCCTCGACGAACTGTCCAAAGGTTTGTACGTGGCCATCAGCGCCAGCACCCCGGACGAAACGGTCCAGCGAATCACCAAGGCCTTTGCCCGCCTGAAACAGGAAGGCACGGTCGATAGGGTCATCGCGGGGCAGTGAAAACAAGTACTCGCCACCCCCGCGAAAGCAGGTGTGAAGCCGCAGAAACCGACGGCCTGGCGCTTTCACAAATCCTTCACAATCGTTTTGGAAAACTCCGCGCGGTCTGTGCCGCCTACCCTCCCGGCAGCCATTGAACGACTCACCTGACGTCTCGGCCCCAAGGATGGAACTGCCTGATGCATCCGCACAGCAGGCACTGCGTGGTCCCTTATACGGAAATGAATTCGATGGTCAAACCGGTCACATCTACCCGTCTGGTGATGGTGTTCTCCCTGTGTCTCGTAGTGTTCTACAACCTGGCGACCTGGCGCGCACTGGTCGATCTGGCGCAGTTACAGGGCGTCAAAGCCATCGCGTTCTATGTGTCGTTTGCCTTCCTGCTGTGGGCCGCGATCACCCTGCTGCTCACGCCCCTCTCGTTTCGTCCGACGCTCAAGCCGGTGCTGAGCCTCGTCGCGCTGTGCTCGGCCGGCGCCGCGTACTTCATGAACACCTATGGCATCAGCATCGACACGACGATGATGCAGAACGTGCTCGAGACCAACCCCGGCGAGGCAGAGGCCTTGTTGAGCGGCAAGCTGTTTCTCTACCTGGGCCTGCTGGGCGTGCTGCCGATCGCGCTGATCTGGCGGCTGCCGGTGACCTACCGCCGCGTGCTGCCGGGGCTGGTCAACAAGGTGCTGGTCTGCGTCGGTTGTGTGCTGGTCATCGCCGCTGCGGTCGGGCCGTTTTATTCCACCTACGCGCCGATCTTTCGCGATGAAGACAAGCTCACCCACTTCATCAACCCGACCAATTACCTCTATGCCGTCGGCAAGCTGACCAAGCAGACCGTCGCCATCAAAGAGACGCTGAAAATCCAGACCGTCGGCGCCGACGCGGCGCTCGGCCCGCAAGCGCAACAGCGGCCGAAAAAGAGTCTGATGATCTTCGTCGTCGGCGAAACGGCGCGGGCCGACCACTTTTCCCTCAACGGCTACGGGCGGGAAACCAACCCGGAACTGAAGAAGCAGGACATTCTCAACTTCACCCACGTGGCCTCGTGCGGCACGTCAACCGCCGTGTCAGTGCCGTGCATGTTTTCGAAGTTTCCGCGCACTGATTACAGCGACAAGAAGGGCAAAACCTACGAGGGCCTGCTGGACATGCTTCAGCGCGCCGGCCTGAAAGTGGTGTGGCTGGACAACAACAGCGATTGCAAAGGCACCTGCCTGCGTGTGCCCCACCGTGATGTGCCGAAGAACCAGCCGAGCCCGTTCTGCGATGGCCAGAATTGCCTCGACGAAGCGCTGCTGGTGGGCTTGCAGGACTACATCGACTCGCTGCAGGACAACGCCATCATCGTCCTCCATTCTGATGGCAGCCACGGCCCGGAATACTACGACCGTTACCCCAAAAGCCTTGAGCACTTCACGCCCGTCTGCCACACCAATCAGCTGGGCAGTTGCACCTCCGATGAGCTGAAAAACGTCTACGACAACACCATTCTGTACACCGATCATTTCCTCTCGCAGACCATCGAATTGCTCAAGCGCAATCAAGACAAGGTCGACGCGTCGATGATCTACGTCTCGGACCACGGCGAGTCTCTCGGCGAGAACGGCATCTACCTGCACGCCGCGCCTTACGCCATCGCGCCGACGGCCCAGACCCACGTGCCGATGGTGATGTGGTTCGGCCACTCGACCCTGGAAGACGCCAGCGTCGATCGCCGCTGTGTGGCTGCCAAGCGAGACCAGCCGGACCTGAGCCATGACTACCTGTTTCATTCGGTGCTAGGCTTGCTCGGCGTCACCACCGCGGAATACCAGCCGGCGCTGGACCTCTTTCACAGCTGCAAACGCGACAAGGGATGAGCTGAGATGAACTGCCAGAACCCGGTGAGACAGCCTGACAAACCGGTGTTCTGGCGCGACCCGCAGCTGCCGTTCATTGAAGCGCGCTCCATTGAGGACGGGCGCAAGGTCTGCTATTCCCGTCACTCCCACGACGTGTTTTCCATCGGTGCAATCACCGCCGGGCAAAGCACGTACCTGCACGAGAAAACCACCCAGACCATCGCCACCGGCACCGTTGTGGTGATGAACCCCGGCGAAGTACACGCCTGTAATCCCATCGACGACCAGCCCTGGTCCTACCTGATGCTGTACATCGACGCACAATGGCTGGGCGCGCTTCAGCGCGACTGCGGGGTCAGCAACGGTGGCGTGTTCCGGGGTTATCCCGCCACCCACAGTCGTGACCCGCGGTTGTTCGCCGGGCTGGTGGAGCTCCATCGAATGCTGGTGGATTCCCGGCTGGACACGCTGGCGAAGCAGGCGGCTGCGGTAGGGTTTTTCACTCGGGTCGAACAGCGTCTGGGCGGCTCGACGCTGACGCTGAGACACACCAACCCCAAGGTCGAACGCGCGGCGCGTTACATCGATGCGCATTATCTGCAACCGATTCGGCTGGAGGACGTTTGCGCGGTGGCGAATCTGTCCGAGGCCTACCTGATACGTGCGTTCGAACAGCATTACCACATGACCCCGCACGCCTGGCTGGTTAACCGGCGCATCCAGCACGGCCAGGCGCAATTGCGCAGCGGCGAGCCCATCGCCGACATTGCCCAGCAGAGTGGTTTTGCCGATCAGGCGCACTTTCAGCGGGCGTTCAAAAAGCATCTGGCGGCCACGCCGGGCCAGTACAAGCCTTGATTGGGCAACGTTCGCCCAAATAACCGCGCTCAGACGTAAAACAGCGACACCGCGCAGCCTGCCAGCAGCGCCGCGATGCTGCGGTTGAACACGCGGATGCGCCGAGGGCTGCGCAGCCAGGGGCCGAGAAAGGCACCGGCACAGGCCCAGCAGCCAACCGACAGGTAGCACACGACGAAGTAGATCAGCGCAAACAGACCGATCAGTCGCGGCTCACCATCGGCCACGAACGCGCCCATCCCCGCCACCGCCGCCAGCCACGCTTTCGGGTTCAGCCACTGCATCGCCGCGCCATGGAGAAACGACGGTTCGCGGGTCGGTCTGGCGACGTCGATGCGGCCGTCGTCCATGGCCAGCTTCCACGCCAGGTAGAGCAGAAACGCCACCCCGGTCCAGCGAATGATCTCGGTCAGCATCGGGTAACGCTGCAACACTTCATGCAGGCCGAAACCGGTGAACAGCAGCAGCACGACAAAGCCCACCGTCGCGCCGAGCACATGGCGCAAGCTGGCGGCCAGGCCGAACTGCGCGCCTGAGCTGAGCGCCACGACGTTCACCGGCCCCGGCGATATGGACGCGGCCAGTGCGAACGCCGCCATGGAAATCATCAAGTTCATTGCACGTCTCACCCTTCAATGGCTGTCGGGCGAGTCTACGAAGTCCCGACGCGCCTGCGATTGAACAAAACTGACCAATCGCGACGGCGTGCTGATTCAGTCGTGGGCCTGGTCAGTCGTGGGCTTGGGAGAGGGGCCGCGCCACTTCTTCGAGGGATTTGCCTTCAGAGGCCACGCCCCAGATCGCCTGCACCACGGCGGCCAACAACATCAACGCGGCGCCGATCAGGTAGCCGAAAAACACCGGACCCCGCTCATGGGTGTCGATCAGTTCGCCAAACAGTGTCGGGCCGACGATGCCACCCAGCGCCGTACCGAACGCATAGAACACCGCAATCGCCAGCGCACGGATCTCCAGGGGGAAGGTTTCGGCGACGGTGAGATAGGCCGAACTGGCCGCTGCCGAGGCGAAGAAGAAAATGATCATCCAGGCGATGGCCTGCTGCGTGACATCCAGAACGCCCTGCTGGAACAGATAGCCGCTGAGGGTCAGCAAGACGCCGGAGACGGCGTAAGTCAGGCTGATCATCACCCGCCGCCCGACCACATCGAACAGCCGGCCCAGCAGCAAGGGCCCGCAGAAATTACCCAGCGCCAGGGGCAGCACGTACCAGCCGATGGAGGCCGACGGCACTTGATAGAACTCGGTGAGCACCAGCGCATAGGTGAAGAAAATCGCGTTGTAGAAGAACGCCTGGGCAGTCAGCAACGTCAGGCCCACCAGCGCGCGACGGCGGTAGGTATTGAACAGCGTATGGAAAATCTCTTTCAGCGGCGTGTGGTCCCGCGCGTGCAAACGCAACGGCGGGCCGACCGGCGCGGGTAGCTCGTGGCCCTGCTGGCGCAGGCGCTCTTCGATGCCCTCCACTATCGCCCTCGCCTCCTCGCCCTGGCCGTGAATCAGTAACCAGCGCGGACTTTCCGGCAGCCACAGGCGCATCAGCAGAATGATCAGACCGAGCACCGCGCCGATGCCGAAACACAGGCGCCAGCCCATGTCCTCGCCGACCCACGGGGCGTCCAGCAGCACAATGGAGCCGACCGCGCCCAGGGCCGCGCCGATCCAGAAGGTGCCGTTGATGGTCAGGTCGACCCAGCCGCGAAACCGTGCCGGCGTGAATTCCTGGATGGTCGAGTTGATCGCCGTGTACTCGCCGCCGATACCCATCCCGGTGAGAAAGCGGAACAGCAGGAAACTCCAGAGGCTGAAAGAAAACGCCGTGGCGGCGGTCGCGGTGATGTACAGCGCGAGGGTGATGAAGAACAGTTTGCGCCGGCCCAGACGGTCCGTCAGCCAGCCAAAGAACAACGCCCCCAGCACCGCGCCGCAGATATAAGCGCCACCGGCCAGACCAATGTCGGCGTTGGTCAGGTGCAGGACCGGGCTGTCTTTCAACGCTCCGGACACCGAGCCGGCCAGGGTCACTTCCAGCCCGTCGAGCAACCAGGTGATGCCCAGCGCAAATACCAGCAACGTATGAAACCGCCCCCACGGCAGACGATCGAGTCGGGCGGGAAGATCCGTTTCGAACACCGCCCCTTTGGTGTCTGCCGCTACTGCCTGCACGCCGCTGATCGCCATGACTCGTCTCCGTGGATCGGAAGTGATCTGTGGGTTCAGAGTTCGCGGTGAGCGCGGGAGTTCAGCGGGCTGTTGGATCGGCCTTTCAACCACGCCTCTGGAGAGAAGAAGCGCAGCCCTCCGAGCACGTTCGTCCACAAGGGATGTGTTTGCCTTGCGACAGTGGAAGCGCTGGCCGGCTAGGCCCGGTGCGCCAACGCCGTCGCCAGGCTCTGCTCCAGCGGCAACACCGGCAGCAGCGTCGCCTGATAGGCGTGGTAAAGGTCCGGCTTGCCAGCCCAGATGTCGGCGCTGGGTTTGTTTTGCGGGTTGAGCTCGTGGCGCCAGCTGCCGTTTTCGAGGTCGATGAACAGCGTCTCGCTGAATTCCCAGAACGTCCGGTACCAGTCTTCGTATTGCTGCTCGTGGGTGCGTTGCAGCAGTGCGGCGGAGGCTGCGGCCGCTTCGGCGTGGGTCCAGTGCAGGCGATGGCGGACCACCGGGCGGTTTTCCCAGTCGAGGGTGTAGACGATCCCCGGCTCACCATCGACGTCCCAGCCATAGCGGCAGGCGTTTTCGAATAAACCGCGAGCGTCTTCCAGCAGCCAGCCCGGCGTTTCCAGCCCTGCTTTACGCCGCGCCGCTTCGAGGTGCAGCACCAGCCGCGCCCACTCGAAGGCGTGACCGGGCGTCGTGCCATAAGGGCGGAAACCGTCGTCGGGTTTGTCGGCGTTGTAGTCGAACATTGGCTGCCACTGCAGGTTGAAATGTTCGATCACTTGATGGTCATTGCCGGCGGCGTGCTGATGAATGACCCGATCGACGATGCTCAGTGCCCGATCCAGCCAGCGGGCATCGCCGGTGACGTCGGCCAGGGCAAGGAACGCCTCGGTGCTGTGCATATTGCTGTTGGCGCCGCGATAGGGTTCTTCGTTGCTCCAGTCGCGGTCGAAGGATTCGCGCATGGCGCCTTCCTCCTCACTCCAGAAGCGCCCGGTAATCACCTGAATCGCTTGCTCCAGCAATGCCTGTGCGCCGGGGCGTCGGGCGACCACTGCGGAGCTGGCGGCCAGGGCAACGAAGGCGTGCAGGTAGGCGTTCTTGCCGGTGTCGGCGCTGTGTTCCAGGGGTCTGGCGAACCAGCCGCCATGCTCGGCATCACGCAATGGCCCGGCCAGCGCCGCGATGCCGTGGTCGACCAGCGCGGCGCAGCCGGGAATACCGTTGATGTGGGCCATGGCGAAACTGTGGGTCATGCGGGCGGTGTTCATGGTTTCGGCGACGGCATCGGCGGGGAGCCGACCGAGGTCATCCAGATTGCCGAAGCCTTGGGGCAGCTTCGAGGCCTTTGCAAACGCCAGCAGCCGATTGCCCTCTTGCATCAGCCAGGCCTTGTGACCCGGGGAGCGCAGCCAACTGCTGAAATCGCGATTCACGTCATCCATTGCCCTTCACCTATCTCGTCGGCAGGTTCGGCCCGCCAGGAATTATTAGTCGGGGCGAATCATGCAAGCCGAGGGCAGCGACAGGCAAGTGAATGAGGTGAAAGGGTGCCGTTCTTAGCCTGTTCCCGGCTGAAGCCGGTCCTACCGGGAAGGCGTCACACCGCAAAACTGAGGCCGCTCACACCGGCCTCTTCCCGGCTAAAGCCGGTCCTACTACCGGGAAGCCTTTGAACCCAGCCATTAAACCCTAAAGCGCGTCACCACTTGATTCAATTCCGCCGCCAGCCGGGACAGTTCGTTGCTGGACGCGCTGATCTGGTTGGCACCGGACGACGATTGCATCGACAGGTCACGGATGTTGACGATGTTGCGGTCCACTTCCCTGGCGACTTGCGCCTGCTCTTCGGCAGCGCTGGCGATGACCAGGTTGCGCTCGGAAATTTCGTTGATCGACGTGGTGATCCGGTTCAGCGACTCGCCGGCGCCCTGGGCAAGACCCAGTGTTTCAGTCGCGCGGGAGCGGCTGACCGACATCGATTCCAGCGCCTCGGTGGAGCCGCTGCGCATGGTGGTGACCATCTTGTCGATTTCCAGGGTCGACTGCTGGGTGCGGTGGGCCAGTGCGCGCACTTCATCGGCGACCACGGCGAACCCGCGTCCGGACTCGCCCGCCCGGGCGGCTTCGATGGCGGCGTTCAGCGCCAGCAGGTTGGTCTGCTCGGCGATGGAACGAATCACGTCCAGCACCTTGCCGATGTCCTTGGACTGATCGGCCAGGTTCTGCACCAGATCCGAGGTGTGCTGCACGTTGCCGGACAGGGTCTGGATCGAAGTGACCGTCTCAATGACGCGGCTCTGCCCGTCGCGGGCCGCGGTGCTCGATTCGCTCGACGCCTGGGACGTCGACACCGCGTTGCGTGCGACTTCCTCGACCGCCGAGGTCATTTCGTTCACCGCCGTGGCGGCCTGTTCGATTTCGGCGTTCTGCTGGTGCAGGCCGCGATGGCTGTCTTCGGTCACCGAATTCAGCTCGGTGGCGGCCGATGCCAACTGGCTCGCCGAATTGCCGATCAGGCTCAGGGTCGAGCGAAGATTGGTTTGCATCTGCTGCAACGCGCTCTGCAACCGGGTGACTTCGTCGCTGCCTTCAACGCGAATGTCGTGGGTCAGATCGCCCTTGGCCACGTATTCGGCGGCATCGACCGCTTCCTGCAGCGGCCGCACGATACTGCGGGTCAGCCAGACCGCCAGCACCACGGTGGCCAGCGCCGCGATCAGCACGAACACCAGCACCACGTTGCGAGACTTGCCGTACTGCGCTTCGGCGGCGGCGCCTTCGAGTTCGACCTGATGGGAGTAGAAATCGCCGAGTTCGCCCAGCTGAGAACCGGAGTTGTCGACGGCAGTCTTCATGTCCACCAGCAGTAATTTGTTCAGCGCCTTGAGATCGCCGCTCTCGGCGAGCACGAAGGACTGGGTCAGACCGCGCTGATAATCGGCCAGGGTCGCGCGGAACTTGCCGTACAGATCTTTCTCTTCCGGGGTGTCGATGAAGGTGTCGAGGCTGGCAAGTTTTTCGCCGAGGATCTTCGAACGCGCGTCCATCTGACCTTTGTAGACGCCGATGTTTTTAGGATCGGCGTCAAGGGCCACCCGCAGGGAAATCGTGCGGATGCGCAGCATGGCTTCACGGATGTCGTTGACCAGACGCATGCTCGGCATCCAGTTGCTCTCGACCGCCACCTCGCTCTGGCGAATCGTCGACATCTGGCTCAGGGCGAACCAGCCGAGCAACGCGACCAACAGGGAAATCAGGGTAAACCCAAGGCCGGCGCGGCGGGCGATGGTCAGGTTGCGTAGGCTCATGACGGTTGGCTCATTGTTGTAGGGGCGGGACGCAAAGTCGTCGTATGACTACCGCTTATCGACATGGCCGCCGGGTTCTTGAGCCGCCGACCCATGAAGAATCCGAACGCCTGTTCGAGAAAACATCGAACCCCGCCCGCTTGAGCGGTCTAGACCCTTACGCCCGATAACACATTTAAGCGGAGGTGAATCATGCATCTGGAAGGTTCCTGCCATTGCGGCGCCGTCGAATTCAGCCTGACAAGCGCCCATCCCTACCCCTATCAACGCTGCTATTGCTCGATCTGCCGCAAAACCCAAGGCGGCGGCGGTTACGCGATCAACCTGGGTGGCGATGCGAAAAGCCTCGCCGTCAAAGGCAAGGACAGCATCGCCATCTACCACGCCAAGATGCGTGATGCAGACGGTCACCAGACCCACATCAGCAGCGCCGAGCGGCACTTCTGCAAACAGTGCGGCAGCGGGTTGTGGTTGTTCAGCCCCGAATGGCCCGAGTTGATTCACCCCTTCGCATCGGCCATCGACACGACATTGCCCACCCCGCCGGAGCACACGCATTTGCTGCTGAATTCCAAAGCGCCGTGGGTTGAAGTGGCTGCTGGGCCGAATGACCAGCAATTCGAGGAATATCCCGAGGAATCGATCGCCGACTGGCACGAACGGTTGAAGCTGACTCAATAGCCTGGCGCGGCGAAATGACCTCAGGTTTCGGGCGCTCCTCTCGCAGTTAACGCATACGGAGCGCCCGCCCGACCGACCACTGGTTAATTCCCTGAACCTCTCACCTGAGGACCGACTCCCAACTGAAAGCCCATAAGCCCAATAAAAACCCACAAGGAAGCGCACATGCCCCTGCATCGAGTCGCCACCCTGACCGAGCTTCATCGAGACCGCGGTCTTCAGGTCGAGTTTGGCGAAACCAAGGCGCTGCTGGTTCTGCACGGCGACGAAGTCCGCGCGTTTCAAGCCTTCTGCCCCCACGCCGGTGCGCCTTTGGCGGACGGCGCCATTTGCAATGGTCACCTGATCTGCCCCTGGCACAAAGCCGAGTTTTCCATCGACGACGGCCACCTGTGCGAACCGCCCGCGCTGGACGCCCTTATTCGTTACCCCGTTCAACTCATCGATGGTCATGTACACGTTGATGACCAGCCCGTCACAGTTCATAGGCCGACGCTGGCCGAAGACAGCCGCTGTTTCGTCATCATCGGCGCCGGCGCGGCGGGCATCGCGGCCGCCTGCGCGTTGAGGGAGAAAGGCTTCAACGGTCAGTTGCTGCTCATCGACAGAGAGGCGGCGCCGGGCTACGACCGCACCGCCCTTAGCAAGTTTGTGCTGTCCGCCGAAATGGGAACCGACGAGATCCCTGCCCTGCGTGACGACGCGTTCTACCAGAACAACCGCATCGAGCGGGTTCACGGCGAAGTCATGAAGATGGACGTTATGAACAAGCGCGTGACCCTGGCGGACGGGCGCCGCTTTGACTACGACGCGGCGCTGGTCACCACCGGCGGCGAGCCGCGGGCGTTGTCGCTGGCGGGCGCTGATCTGCCCCAAGTGCTGACGTTGCGCAGTCGCGATGACGCCAGCCGGATTCTTGCGGCGGTCCATCCCGGCAGCCACGCGCTGATCGTCGGTGACAGTTTTATCGGGCTGGAAGCGGCGTCGGCGCTGCGCACACAGGGCGTGAACGTGACGATTCTGGCCCACCACGAGGTTCCATTTGCCGGCCAGCTGGGCGAACGCATCGGCAAGGCGCTGCGTGCGCTGCATGAGCAAAACGGCGTGTTGTTCCGAACCCACGTCGACGTCAGTCGTTTCGAGGGCGTGGAACGGGATGGCAATCAGGTGCTGCAGGCAGCGGTGCTCAGCAACGGTGAGCGGCTGCAGGTGGATCTGGCGCTGGTCGGCGTCGGCGTGAACCCTGTGACGCATTTCATCGACGGCGTTCAGCTTGAGGAGGACGGCTCACTGGCCGTCGACGACGGCATGCGTGCGGGCAAGGATCTGTGGGCGGCGGGCGATATCGCCACCTTCCCTCTTGACCAGCAGCCGCGCCGCATCGAGCACTGGCGCCTTGCCCAACAGCAGGCACGCATCGCGGCGGGCAATATGCTCGGCGAAGACCGGCATTACACCGACGTGCCGTATTTCTGGACCTACCAGTTTGAAAAACGCCTGGATTGCCTCGGCTTCGCGAAAGACTGGGACGACATCGTCTACCTCGGTGAACCGGAGCGTTTCGACTTCCTGGCGCTGTTCTTCAAACAAGGCCTGGTGGCGGCCGTGGTCAGCTGTGAGCGCGAACGGCCCATGGCGATGCTCGCTGAACGCATGAAACAACCGCTGTTCAAAGATGAAGCGCTGATGCTGATCAACCAGATCGACGATTAAGCACGCACTTCAGAATCCTTCATTTATCCGCACACCGGAGGGCGCCATGCCTGATAAAGAGTCCAACCGCGAAGACCTCGACCACAAGCCTGAAAACGCAGGCAAGGTCGGCGAGGAACACAAACGAGCCAATCAAAGCGGTGAACAGCAGCGGCCGCCGGAAACGGAGCATCCGGCAGACTCTACAGACGCCAAGCCCTGATACAGCGGCATCAGCCGCGGCTGGTTGCCTGCTGGCGTTGGCCCCGCTGCTTTGAGCAGCGGTCGCTGGCAGGCTCGGCAGCCTTGTCCACCTTCAGCCACCACGCCTCGCCCCGGCTCGGGTACTGCACATAAAACGGCTGACCCATCTCAGGCGTGGTGATGGAAATGCTGCGGTCCCACGCCAGGGCGAGAATCCGGTCGAACGGCTCGTGCCAGGCGTGCATGGCCAGGTCGAAGGTGCCGTTGTGGATCGGCAACAGCCATTTGCCGCGCAGGTCGATGTGCGCTTGCAGCGTCTCTTCAGGCTGCATGTGCACGTCCGGCCAGTCCTCGTTGTAAGCGCCGGTTTCCATCAGGGTCAGGTCGAACGGGCCATAGTGCTCGCCAATCAGCTTGAAGCCGTCGTGATAACCGGTATCGCCGCTGAAGAAGATCCGCTGATCGCCATCTAGCATCACCCACGATGCCCAGAGCGTCTGATTACCGTCCCGCAACGTCCGACCCGAAAAGTGCTGCGCCGGCGTTGCCACAAAGCGAATGCCATGGATGTCCGTCGACTGCCACCAGTTCAGCTGTTGAACCTTGGCCGCCGGCACGCCCCACTCGATGAGCGTGTCCCCTACTCCCAGCGGCGTGATGAAATGCTCGGCCTTGTCCTTGAGCACCTGAATGGTCATGTGATCAAGATGGTCGTAATGGTTGTGGGACAGGATCACGGCTTTCAGCGGCGGCAGGTCTTCAAGACGGATCGGCGGCTGGTGGAAGCGCTGCGGACCGGCCCACTGCACCGGCGAAGCACGGTCAGCGAAAACGGGGTCGGTGAGAAAGTATTCACCGCGCAGTTTCAGCAGCACGGTGGAATGGCCGAGCCGGTAGACCGTGTTGTCGGGCGCCGCGAACAGCTGCTGGCGCGACAGCGGCTGAACCGGGATCTCCCCGGCCGGGCGAGTGTGGTGGGGTTTGTTGAACAGGGCGTTCCAGAAAATGCGCAGGGTTTTGAGAACGCCTGAGCGCGCCATCGGCTTGTGATTGAAATAGCGACCTTCGCGCCGAGTCAGGACGGGCAGCGCAGGATGTGAATCAAGGTTTTTTTCGATCGAGGCCATGAGGGTGCTGACTCCATGAAACGGGTGAAGGTGGCGATGCGCGAGCTGCAAGCTGCAAGCTGCAAGCTGCAAGAGCATGGCGTACGCCTTGAGCTTTCGCTTCGGCTTTAGCTTGAAGCTCAAAACTTGTAGCTTCCAGCTGCTCTTACACTACACAGTGTAGTTTCAAGCTTGCACGATGGGCAAAGAGAAGTAAACTGCGCGGTGTAATTTTCTCGCCGGCTGACTTCGTTGCCCGGCTCACCTCACAGAAGAGACCCCATGACTGCCCCACTGCGACTGACCGACCGTAAACGCGAAGCCATTGTTCAGGCGGCCATAGCCGAGTTCCGCGACAATGGTTTCGAGGTCACGAGCATGGATCGCATCGCCGCCCGGGCCGAGGTCTCCAAGCGCACGGTTTACAACCACTTTCCCAGCAAGGAAGAGCTGTTCTCCGAAATGCTCCATCGCCTGTGGTCCAGCGCCGCGACGCAGACCGATGCGGTGTACAAGCCCGGCGTGCCGCTGCGCGATCAATTGCGTGAATTGCTTGACGCGAAAATGAAGACCCTCGGCGACAGCAATTTCATCGACCTGGCGCGAGTGGCCATCGGCGCGACCATTCACTCACCCGATCGCGCGCAGGTCTGGGTCAGCCGACTCAATCAGCGCGAAGAAACCTTCACCGTCTGGGTGCGCGGCGCCCAGCAGGACGGCCGCCTCAAGGCCGTCGAGCCAGTGTTCGCCGCGTCGCAGATCCATGCGCTGCTCAAGGCCTTTGCGTTCTGGCCGCAAGTTACCCTCAACGAGCCCCTGCTCGCGCCAGACAAGCAGCGCGAAGTCGTCGAGTCGGCACTCGACCTGTTCCTCTGCTGGTACGAAATCCCGCTCGATAAATCCCGGATCCAGTAACGCCCGTTAACCCATGGCCGCCGTGACGCGCTCAACGATCTGCCGGCGAGCGAGCAAGCCTTGCATGGCGCGATCGGTGGCGACGGCGAGGATATTCGCCGGTGCCGTGTCCGGTCGGCCCGAATCGTAGGGCGGTGCCGGCGCGTACTCCAATTGCAGCTGAATGGTCCGGGACGTATCCGGATCAAACACCTCGCTGATCAGCGTCAGTGCAAAATCGATCCCCGCCGTCACGCCGCCACCGGTCATGAGGTTGCCGTCCCGCACCACGCGCTCGTGCACCGGAATCGCGCCGAACTGTTCCAGCAGTGAATGAGACGCCCAATGAGTGGTGGCGCGGCGGCCTTTCAACAGCCCTGCCGCGCCGAGTACCAGCGCGCCGGTGCAAACCGAGGTTACGTATTGCGCCGTGGCTGCCTGATGCTGAATGAACGCCAGGGTCTCGGCGTCTTCCATCAATGCATCGACGCCTACCCCGCCCGGCACGCAGATCACGTCAAGATCAATGCAGTCGTCGAAGGTCGCGGTAGGGACCAGGGTCAGGCCGGTGCTGGACTGCAGCGGCTCGAGGTTTTTCCAGACCAGATGCACGACCACGCCGGGCATGGTGGCGAAGACATCGTAGGGACCGGTCAGGTCCAGTTGCTGGACTTTGGGGAATACCAGCAGGCCGATATGCAAGGTCATGGTGTGCTTCCTTAATCTAAAAGTGATTCATCTGACGGTATGAAATGCCGCTGCCGAGGCGGCTTCAGGTCAGCGACTGGACGAAACCACTGTAGCGAGCTAGCCTCTGGCGGATACGCCATAAAGCCAACAATTCACGCCAATTTTCATTGCACTTTTCACAACGAGCCTGCCATGCCCCATCAGCCCAAACCGGTTCATGTTCTGGCCTTTCCCAATGTTCAATTACTCGACGTCACCGGACCGCTGCAGGTGTTTGCCGCGGCCAACGTCATGGCCCACGAAGCCGGTCTGAAAAAAAACCCTTACCGGCCCGAGGTCATTGCCCGCGACCTCGGCAGCGTGGTCTCTTCCGCCGGTCTCGGACTGCTCACTCAACCGCTGCCGTCCACGCCGTCGGACACGCTGATCATCGCCGGCGGCGGCGCGGTGCACACCGCAATGCTGGACCCGGTTCTGGTGGACTGGGTGCGAACGCAATCGGCCAGTGCCCGGCGCGTGGCATCGGTGTGTACCGGCGCATTTTTGCTTGCCGCCGCCGGCGTGCTGGACGGCCATCGGGTGGTCACCCACTGGGACAGTTGCGACGAACTGGCGCGGCGCTTCCCGCAACTGCGCGTCGACCCCGACCCCATCTTCATCAACGAGGACAAACTGTGGACGTCGGCCGGGGTGACGGCAGGGATCGATATGGCGCTGGCGATGGTCGAGGCGGATCTGGGCCGCGATATCGCACTGGCCGTCGCGCGGGACCTGGTGGTGTTTCTCAAGCGCCCGGGCGGGCAATCGCAGTTCAGCACGGCGTTGTCGATGCAACACCAGACCCGCGATCAAGGCAGCCGCTTTGGCGACCTGCATGCGTGGATTCTGGAAAACCTGGCCAGCGACCTGTCAGTCGGCACGCTGGCGGCGCAGGTCGGCATGAGCGAACGCAGTTTCGTCCGCCACTACCGCGCCCACACCGGGAACACCCCGGCGCGAGCGATCGAGCAACTGCGCGTCGAAGCAGCGCGGCGTCTGTTGGGGGACAGTGCGCTGCCGATCAAGCGCATCGCCGACCGCTGCGGTTTCGGCACTGAAGAGACATTGCGGCGCAGCTTCATGCGTGCGGTGTCGGTGACGCCCCAGGCGTATCGGGAGCGGTTCACTGCGGCATGAAGCGGTTGAATCTGAGTGTTGATCATTGCAGATGCTACTGACCAAGAATATCCACTGCAGGAGCGGGGGGGGGGGGGGGGGGGGGGGGGGGGGGGGGGGGGGGGGGGGGGGGGGGACCCCGCCGCCGGGGGCCCCCCGCCCCCCGCCGCCGCGCGGGACGCGCCCGCCGACAAGCCCGCGCGCC
>NZ_JBTOPV010000028.1:0-53680 GCF_055284355.1 Pseudomonas sp. HP_01
AGATTTGCGGTGTAGCGCGAAACGCATACACGGCTAAAGCCAGTCCTACAGGATGACCGCGTTCAAATAGTGGGACCGGCTTCAGCCGGGAAGAGGCCGGTGTGGGCGCCACACATTTTGTGGTGTGACGCCAAATACATTCCCGGCTAAAGCCAGTCCTACAGGGTGACCGCGTTCAGAGAGTGGGACCGGCTTCAGCCGGGAAAAGGCCGGTGTGGGCGCCATCAGATTTGCGGTGTGACGCAAGACGCCTTCCCGGCTAAAGCCGGTCCCACAAGTTTCCATATCCATTGCCGCTGGCCGGGCGCGTGGTGTCGGTCAGGGTTTGCAAAAGGATCAGCGCACGAACAGTCGCTGAACCAGCTTCTGAAGTGCCTTTCCATAGGGTGGGTAGATCAGCCGTGAGGCGTTGAAACGTTGCTTGATCAATACGCCTTTGGCGTGGCTGAACGTCAGAAAACCCTCGTGCCCGTGGTAATGACCCATGCCCGACGCGCCGATGCCGCCGAAAGGCAAGTCGTCCTGGGCAACATGCAGCAGGGTGTCATTCAGGCAGGCGCCGCCCGAATGTGTCTGCTCCAGCACGCGGTTTTGTTCATTCCGGTCGTAGCCGAAGTAATACAGCGCAAGTGGTCTGGGTCGCTGATTGATGTAGTCAAATGCTTGCTCGATCTTGTCGTAGGGCACGATTGGCAGCAGCGGTCCGAATATCTCATCCTGCATGATCAGCATATCGTCGTTCACGTCCAGAATCAGACTGAAAGGCATCCTGCGGTCTTGCCCCTCGGCGAACAGCTGTATCACCCGCGCACCCTTGGTTTGAGCGTCGGCGAGATATGAATTCAGGCGCGCGACATGCCGCTGATTGATGATCGCGGTGTAATCCGGGTTGTCGGCCAGCGCGGGGTAAAACCGTGTGACCGCTTCCTTGTAGGATTCGGCGAATTCGTCAATGCGATCTCTAGGCACCAGAACGTAGTCGGGCGCCACGCAGGTTTGTCCGGCGTTGAGTGTTTTGCCGAAAGCGATGCGTTCCGCGGCGTCCTTGAACGGCACGTCGCGGGACACGATGGCGGGGGATTTGCCGCCCAGCTCCAGCGTCACCGGGGTGAGGTTTTCCGCCGCCGCGCGCATGACGTGCCGCCCGACGCTAGTGGCGCCTGTGAACAATAGATGATCGAACGGCAATTTAGAGAACGCCACGCCAACCTCCGCCTCGCCCAGCACAACCCCGACGTGATCTTCCGCAAACACCCGCGTCAGCAGGCTTTTTAGCAACGCGCCGGTGGCGGGTGTGGACTCACTGAGCTTGAGCATCACGCGGTTACCGGCTGCCAATGCGCCCACAAGCGGCCCGATGGCCAGATACAGCGGGTAATTCCAAGGCACCACCACGCCAATCACCCCCAATGGCTGGTAAACGACTTTGGCGCTGGCGGGCTGGAACGCCATGCCGACGCTTCGGCGCGAAGGCCGCATCCATTTCTTCAGATGACGCTGGGCGTGGCGGATGTTGTGCAGGCACGGCATCAGCTCGGCGAGAAGGGTTTCATCGGCGCTGCGGTGGCTGAAGTCAGCGCTGATCGCGTCGATGATCGCCTGGCGCTCGGTGCTGAGCAGCGTGTGCAAGCGGTCGAGCCATTGCTTGCGCTCTTGCAAAGCCGGCATCGGGTTGGCGGCAAACGCGCGCCGTTGCTCGTCGAATACCTGCTCCAGATGGCTGCGCGGGGAAGGAGCGTCGTCTGCGCATGGCAAAAGATTAGATTCGACGGGCATCGCAGCGGTCCTTGTTAAAGTTATGCAGTGCTTTTAGAGTCATTGCTCTACGAAGTCAACGGCCCTTGCATTCGCTCGCAGGCGCACGCCAGACTGTCCGGGCAAATACGGCACTGCCGCCCCGCACCACCTGACACGGAGTCTCAATGCGCACGGACTATCTGGCGTTTTTCCTTTCCCTGTTTCTCTCCCGCCTCGCCGATCAGGTTCTCCTGTTCCTGGTGCCGCTGATTGTTTTCCAGACCACCAACAGCGCTTCCCTGGCGGGGCTGGCGTTCTTTGTCGAGACGTTGCCGCGCTTCCTTGCATTCCCCATTTGCGGCGCGCTTTGCGACCGATACTCGCCCATCCGGCTGCTGCACATCAGCCAGATCTACCGCGCCTTGATCTGCCTGGTCGCGATGGGGCTGTATGGGTTGTTTGGGGGCATCGGCTGGCTGATCGGGCTGTCGGCGATCTGTGGGGTCCTGACCACTCAGGGGATCATGGCCCGGGAAGTGGTGATGCCGCATATTTTTCCGGATTACCGCTACGGCAAGACGCTCTCCTACTCTCAGATTGCCGACCAGAGCGGCCTTGTACTCGGCCCTTTGCTAGCGGCGCTGGCACTGGAGATCTGTCACTGGTGGGGTGTCGTGATCGGTGTGGCAGTGGTTTTCGTTGCGGCGGATCTGGCGATGCGCGTCTGGCAACGCAACAGCGATGTCACGCTGGAACGCTTTGATCAGCACGCCTACAGCTGGACGCAGCCTTTAAGAATCGCCTTCGGACACATCTTCCGATTGGCCGAACTGAAGAAAATCATCCTGCTGGCGGTCGGCGTCAACCTGATCGTCGGTGTCACGCTGGCCAGCTCGGCGGCGATGGTGATCGGCTCATTCAGCGAGAGCAAAGATTACTATGCCGGCCTCCAGGCGGTGGGCGCTTTGCTAACCATCGCGATTCTGTTTGTCCTGGCACGGGTCAGTCTGCCGCTGAAACTGCTCGGTGCGATGTCATACATCGCCTTGCTGCTGGGGGCATTCGTTACCGCTACGAGTGCGTCATCCGAGGTCTATCTTGTCGGCTTTCTGCTGATCGTCGGCTTCGACAAGATGTTCAACGTGTACATGCGCAGCATTCGTCAGCGGGTCATCCCGGCGCGCGACTTCGGCAAGACCGTTGGCGTCATCACGCTGCTGAACAACTTGTCGCAGCCGCTGGCCGGTCTGCTGGTCGGAGTGCTCACGGCGCCGATCGGGTTGCGCGGCGTGATTTTGATCAACACGCTGGCGGCAGCCGTGCTCGGCATTGGTGTCGCAGCTGTGGTTCGGCTCAGGCTGGCGACTGCCATGGAGCGATGAAGTCTGCAACGAGCCCGACGCTTGCGTTAAGATCCGGCACATCCCTGTTACGTTTCGACGTTCGAGTTGAACATGGCGCCGCGCATCAAAACCGTACGCATCAACACCCGTGAACGCATCGTGCACAGCAGCCTGGAGCTTTTCAATCAGCAGGGCGAGCGCAGCGTCAGTACCAATCACATCGCCGCGCACATGGAAATGTCGCCCGGCAATCTGTACTACCACTTCCCCAACAAGCAGGCGATCATCGCCGAGTTGTTCACCGAATACGAAGCGCTGGTCGACAGCTTTCTTCACCCGCCCAAGGGCCGGCTGCCGGGGGTTGAAGACAAGCGCCATTATTTGATGGCGATTCTCGATGGCATGTGGCGCTACCGTTTTCTGCACCGCGATCTCGAACACTTACTTGAAACCGATCCTGAGCTGGCGGTGCGTTACCGACGCTTTTCTCAACACTGCCTGATCAAGGCGATGTCCATTTACAGCGGCTTTGTCGACGCGCAGATTCTAAGCATGGACAAAGTCCAGATTGAATCTCTGACGCTCAATGCGTGGATCATCCTCACGTCATGGGTACGTTTTCTGTGCACCACGCGAGAAACCCCCGCCCACCTGAATGAAGACGCGATTCGTCGCGGGGTTTATCAGGTGCTGATGCTTGAGCTGGCCTATGTCACGCCCCAGGCGCGGGAAGCGGTGAATGCGCTGTGCGCGGAGTTTTATGTGCCATTGGCCAAGGCGCTGGAAGACGCCGGCTGAATCGGCCCGGCTGTCTCAATCGATTGTCATATCGCCATTTTTTACTGCCTGCAGGAGCCTGTCATGTCCATCGCACAATTGATCAGCCCGCAACAATTGTCAGAACGTCTGACACAGCCCGGGCTTGTGATACTGGATTGTCGTTCGTCGCTGGACGATTTGGACTATGGCCAGCGCAGCTACGCAGAGGGCCATATCGAAGGCGCTTCCTACGCTGACTTGCTCAATGATCTCAGTGGGGCCATCACCAAGGGTGTCACCGGCCGCCACCCGCTGCCGGATCCACAGACGGTGATTGAGAGCTTGCGGTTCTGGGGTGTGAACAATCAGAGCGATATCGTGCTGTATGACGATGGGCCCGGTGCTTATGCCGCCCGCGCCTGGTGGTTGCTGGCGTGGCTGGGCAAGCGCGACGGTGTGTATGTACTCGATGGCGGGCTCAAGGCCTGGCACGGGGCGGGTCTGCCGCTGAGTCTTGATCCGCCTCACCAACCCGAGGGTTCGTTCGACGGCGTACCGGATGACTCGATGGTGCTGACGGCCGAGCAGCTGCAGGCCCGCATCGGCGATCCCGCGATGACTCTGATCGACGCACGTGCCCCCGCGCGGTTCCGGGGTGAGGTCGAGCCCATCGACCCTATTGCGGGGCACATTCCCGGCGCGCAGTGCGCGGCATTCACCGACAACCTCGGCCCGGATGGCCGCTTTCTCCCGGCAGAGCAACTGAAACAGCGGTTTGCCGAGGCTTTGCAAGGCCGTCCTGCCCATGAGCTCGTCGCCTATTGCGGTTCTGGTGTGACGGCCTGTCACAACCTGTTTGCGTTGGCCCTCGCCGGTTATCCGTTGGGGGCGCTGTACGCGGGCTCGTGGAGCGAGTGGATCAATGATCCGCAGCGGGGCGTTGCGACGGGGGACTAAGGTGGAGGCATGTGAGCCTTACATCAGGCCAATCGCCCGGCGCAGCAAAAACTAGTCGTTTGCCTGCGCGCCATGGACGTCCGTCAGCCACATCGGAATCCGCTGCTCGAGGTAATACGTCGGCTTTCTAATCGTGCCGCCGACAAAACCCACGTGGCCGCCTTTTTTCTGCAGGTCGAATTCGGTGCTGGACGACAGCTCCGAGGCTGCAGGCAGGCTGTGCTTGAACACGAACGGGTCGTCCAGGGATTGAATCAGCAGAGTTGGCGTGCGGATGGCGCCGAGGAAGTATCGACTGGACGCGCGCCGGTAATAATCATGGGCGTCCACGAATCCATTCAGCGGCGCTGTCACACGCCCGTCGAAATCCCAAAATGTGCGCATGTCTTTCAGCGAACCCAGCGCCGCCAGTTCTGCAAGGCCATCGCTGAGACCTTCATGCTGAAAGCGTCGCTGCTTGTCCTTGATGTAGCCGACCATCTCGCGCATGAAGTGCCGCTGGTAAACCCTGGAAAACCCCAGCCCGATTCGGTCGGCGCATTCGTCCAGACGAAACGGCACCGACACCGCCACAGCGCCTTGCAGGTGGCTGTCGAGCCCGGTTTCGCCGAGGTGCTTGAGCAAAATATTGCCGCCGAGGGAATACCCGACAGCGTAAAGCGGCGCCAGTGGTCGGGCCTTGCGCAGATGATCGATCACGGCGGCAAGGTCTTCGCTGGCGCCGGAGTGATAGCTGCGGGGCAACAGGTTCGGCTCCCCCGAACAGCCTCGCCAGTTGAGGGCGACACTCGCCCAGCCACGTTTTTCCATGGCGTGCTGCAGCCCGGCGACATAGGGGGAGTTGGACGATCCGGTCAGACCGTGCAACACGAGCACGACCGGCACGTTTGCGTCGTGCGGGCCATGCCAGTCCATGTCGAGGAAATCGCCGTCTTCCAGCCAGATGCGCTCGCGCCGGCGCTCGAGGTGAGTGGTCGGACGCCACAGCGGTCCCCACAGCGTCTGCGAGTGCGGGTTGCCCAGGCCGAACGCCGGGACGAACCCGGGAAGGTCAGCTTGCGACGGCACTGCGTTCCCATACCGCGTAGTGAACCTGACCGGCTTTCTTTTCACGGTGCAGGCGCCAGTTGGCGGGCATGCCCAGCGTCGACGGCGCGGTTTCGCTTTCGGTGTAGATCCACGCGCTGTCCGCCAGCCAGTTGCGCTCTTCCAGCAATGTGCAGGCAGGCATCAGCAAGTCCTGGTGGAACGGCGGGTCGAGGAACACCACGTCGAATTGTTCGGCCGGCTGGGTTTCCAGATGGCGGAGCGCGTCGCCGGTAGCGGTTCTGCCGACGGTGCAACGTAGCGTACCGAGGTGTTCGCGCAGGCTGGAAATCGCCATCGAGTTGGTGTCCAGCGCCAGACCCATGCTGGCGCCGCGGGAAAGGGCTTCAAGGTACAGCGCGCCACTGCCGGCGAACGGGTCAAGGACGCGCGCGCCCTCGATGTACGGCGCCAGCCAGTTGAACAGGGTTTCACGCACGCGGTCCGGCGTCGGCCGCAGACCGGGGGCGTCAGGGAAACTCAGACGCCGACTGCGCCATTCGCCGCCGATGATCCGCAGTTGGCCGAGGCCTGTGTGGATTTTGTGCCCTTTGTGGATACGCGGCGGCTTGGAAGTCGAGGTCATCAGTGCTCCGGAACGCCGAGCGGTTGCTCGGCGGGTTTGTCAGTAGGGGGTGGCAGCGGCTTCTGCGGGACGGTCGGACCTGCAGTCACGATCACCAGCTTGTCAGCGTCCAGATGTTTGTTCATCACGGTTTTGATCTGCTCGACCGTGACGCTCTGGGACTGCGTCATGAAATCTTCAAGGTAGGTCAGCGGCAGATTATAGAAGCCGACCGCGCCCAGTTGGCCAACGATGGCCGCATTGCTGGCCGTCGCCAGAGGAAAGCTGCCGGCCAGTTCGCGCTTGGCATCGTCGAGTTCTTTCTGGGTCGGGCCGTTGGCAAGGAAGTCACGGGTGATGTCCTTGACCAGCTTGAGGGTGTTTTCGCTCAGTTCGGCCCGGGTCTGCAGGCTGATTATGAACGGACCCTGAGCCTGCATTGGCGTGAAGCCTGAAGACACACCGTAGGTCAGGCCGCGCTTTTCCCGCACTTCGGTCATCAGGCGGCTGCCAAATCCGCCGCCACCGAGGATCGAGTTGCCGAGTGACAGGGCCGCATAGTCAGGGTCGCCGCGGGTGATGCCCAGTTCAGCCAGCATCAGGTGCGTCTGCTTGGACGGAAACTCGATGTGGGTTTCACTCGGCTTGGGTTCGGTCGGTGCGACGGTTTGTGCCAGCGCCGGGCCTTTAGGCAGCGCGGCTGAAACCTGGGACGCAACTGCTTCGGCTTCGGCGCGTGTCAGGTCGCCAACCAGCGCAATCACCGCGTTGCCGGCGGCGTAGGCCTTGGCATGAAAGGCCTTCAGCTGAGCCAAAGTGAGAGGCGCGACGCTTTTGGCCGTGCCCATGCTTGGGTGCGCGTAAGGATGGTCGCCGTACAGCCGCGTGAACAGTTCATCGCCTGCGAGCTTGCCGGGGTTCTGCTTTTGATATTCGAAGCTCGCCAGCAACTGGTTTTTGATCCGCGCCAGCGAGTCCGCCGGAAATGTCGGTTTGCCCACCACTTCGGCAAACAGTTTCAACGCGGGCTCGCGTTTGTCGGCGGCACTCAGACTGCGCAGCGAGGCGATCGCCATGTCGCGGTAGGAGCCGTTTGCGAAATCAGCGCCCAGCCCTTCGAAACCTTCGGCGATGGCGCTGACGTTCTTGCCTTTGACGCCCTCGTTGAGCATCGCATTGGTGACCAGCGCGATGCCTGGGTTGGCGCCGTCCTGACTGCTGCCGGCCGCGAACAGCAGGCGCATGTCGAACATCGGCAGCTCATGGGCTTCGACAAACAGCACACGAGCGCCTTCAGCGGTATTCCACGACTGAATGTTCAGCGAGCGGCGAGCCGGCGCTTTACCGTCCAGTTCTTTCAGGGATTCCAGCGTACTGGCCGCCTTGTCGATGGCTTTCGGGGTTTCGGCGGCAGTCTCTGCCATCGCCGATCCAGCACCCAGCAGGCCAAACGTCACGGCGAGTGCGAAGGAGCAGGCCCGCGTTCGCGCAAAGCGGGATTCGTTGCGCTGGCTCATTGGGCTTTCTCCTCAGGCAAAACATGCGCAACGGCAAGGCGCTCGCGGGTGAAGTAGGTGCGTGCAGCCTTCTGAATGTCTTCCGGCGTCACGCTTTGCAGCGCGGCCAGTTCCTGATCGATGAGCTTCCAGGACAGGCCCACCGTTTCGAGTTCGCCAATGGTACTCGCCTGACTGGTAATGGAATCGCGCTCATAGACCAATCCGGCGATCACCTGGGCCCGGACCCGTTCCAGCTCTTCCTTGGCAGGCGGCTTGGTTTTCAGTTCGTCGAGCAGGCGCCAGATGCCAGCTTCAGCGTCGGCGAGGGTTTTCTTCTTCTGCTGATTGGGCGTGGCGCTAATGGTGAACAGGCTGTCGCCGCGGGTGTAGGCGTCGTAGTCGGATGAAGCGCCGGTGACCAGCTCTTCGCCGCGCTCCAGGCGCGTCGGAATGCGCGCGCTGTAGCCGCCGTCAAGCAAGGCCGAGATCAGGCGCAGTGCGTTGACCGACTGTGGATCGGTGGCGGTGGCCAGGCTAGGCACGTTGAAGCCATACATCAGGCTCGGCATCTGCGTGGCGACATGCACAGTGATCTGGCGCAGACCAGGTTCGGCCAGCTCCAGCGGCTTTTTCGAGGGCGGTACGTCGCGGCGTGGCACCGGGCCGAAGAAGCGCTCAGCCAGGGCTTTCACTTCATCGGGCTTCACGTCACCCACCACCACCAGCGTGGCGTTGTTGGGCACGTACCAGGATTCATACCAGTGGCGCAGTTCCTCGACCTTCATGCGTTCAAGGTCCGCCATCCAGCCAATGGTCGGCGTGTGGTAGCCGCTGGCGGGGTAGGCGATGGCCTTGAAGCGCTCATAGGCCTTGGCGTTCGGCTTGTCGTCGGTGCGCAGCCGGCGCTCTTCCTTGATGACTTCTATTTCCCGCGCGAACTCTTCAGGCGGCAGGCGCAGGGTGGCCATGCGGTCGGCTTCCAGTTCGAAGGCAACGGCCAGTCGATCACGGGCCAGCACTTGGTAGTAAGCGGTGTAGTCATCGCTGGTGAACGCATTCTCTTCCGCGCCCAGGTCGCGCAGGATCAGCGACGCTTCGCCGGGACCCGCTTTCGAGCTGCCCTTGAACATCATGTGTTCCAGCGCATGGGACAGGCCCGTCTGGCCAGGCGTCTCGTAGCTGGAACCCACCTTGTACCAGACCTGCGAAACCACCACCGGTGCACGGTGATCTTCACGCACGACGACCTTCAGGCCGTTGTCCAGCGTGAATTCGGTGGTGGGTTGTGGGTCGGCAGCCGATGCGGCGAAGGGCAAACAGATTGTGCTGAGCAGCAGGCCTGCGGCACAGCGGGCTAGAGCATTCATTCGTGATTTGAACCTTGGAGACGGCCTGCTTAGCGTCAGCGGGCGCGGGGGTGTTAGGATAGCGGCGAGTTTGCCTGACGACCATGACTAAGATGTCAGCGTCGTAAGCCTGCTTCGTAAGAAATGGCCGAGCAGTGCCCTCAACGGGACTGCGCTGCCCCTGTGGCAGGGCGAACGCTGAACAAGCGGACCTAAAAGCAGTCTGTTTCCCATACAGAATTTTTCAGAGGCGCCGCTCTGGCGCGTCGTTACCGTGAGATAGCCGTCCTCCATGTTTGGTTCCAACGACGACAAGAAGACCCCAGCCCCGGCTGGCGAGAAAAAAGGCCTGTTCGGATGGCTGCGCAAAAAGCCGCAGGAAGTCACTCCCGAGCCGCCGCAGAATGACCCCGCACCAGCGCCAGAGTCCGTGCCCGATCAGGCACCGGCTGTTGCTGAGCAGCACAACGCCCCGGTCATCCCGGCCCAGCGTCAGCCGCAACCCGCGCCGCAGCCGTTGCCACAGACCGCCACGACCGAAGCACTTTCGGCCCCTGTCGAAGATCCCTGGCTTCACCTGCCTGTCGCTGAAGAACCGGTCGCTTTCACCGATGAGCGTGAGCCGCACGTTACACCGTCCATCCCGGTTCACACCGAGTCCAACGTGGAGTCCGCAGCCACTCCATTGGCTGAAGTGCCCGCTCCACCGGCGGTCATCGACACGACCTCGTTCGAAGTGGCTCCGTCCATCGAGCCGACCCCCGTCGCGCTGCCTGATCCGGTGTCCGGCAATGATCTCCCTTCGCTGACGCCGCCGTTGACGACAGCGCCGGTGGTTCCAGCCGCACCTGCCGTGCCCGTTCTTGAAACCAGCGTGCCGCCTGTCCCGTTCGAAGGATCCGCCGCACCCAAGCAGCCTGGTTTTTTCGCGCGCCTGAAGCAGGGCCTGTCGAAAACCAGCGCCAGCCTGGGCGAAGGGATGGCCAGCCTGTTTCTCGGCAAGAAAGCCATCGACGACGACATGCTCGACGAGCTGGAAACCCGGCTGTTGACCGCCGACGTCGGTGTGGAAGCAACGTCGGCGATCGTGCGCAACTTGACGCAGAAAGTGGCGCGCAAGCAGCTCACCGACAGCGATGCGCTGTACAAGTCGCTGCAGAACGAGCTGACCGAAATGCTCAAGCCAGTGGAAGCTCCGCTGGTGATCACTGCACAGCACAAGCCATTCGTGATCCTGGTCGTGGGCGTTAACGGCGCGGGTAAAACCACCACCATCGGCAAGCTCGCCAAGAAGCTTCAGCTCGAAGGCAAGAAGGTCATGCTGGCGGCAGGCGACACCTTCCGTGCTGCAGCCGTTGAGCAACTGCAGGTCTGGGGCGAACGCAACAAGATTCCGGTCATCGCGCAGCACACGGGTGCGGACTCGGCTTCGGTGATTTTTGATGCCGTTCAGGCCGCCAAAGCGCGCGGTATTGATGTGCTAATCGCGGACACGGCGGGCCGTCTGCACACCAAAGACAACCTGATGGAAGAGCTGAAGAAGGTTCGCCGCGTGATCGGCAAGCTCGACGCCGACGCGCCCCATGAAGTCTTGTTGGTGCTGGACGCTGGCACAGGTCAGAACGCTATCAATCAGGCCAAGCAGTTTAATCAGACTGTACAGCTGACCGGCCTCGCGCTGACCAAGCTCGACGGGACGGCCAAGGGCGGCGTGATCTTCGCCCTGGCCAAGCAGTTCGGCCTGCCGATTCGCTACATTGGTGTCGGTGAAGGCATCGACGATCTGCGAACCTTCGAAGCCGAGCCGTTCGTCCAAGCCCTATTCGCCGAGCGGGAGCGCCCATGATTCGTTTCGAACAGGTCGGTAAACGCTATCCGAACGGACACGTCGGCTTGCATGAGCTGAGCTTTCGAGTACGTCGTGGTGAATTTTTGTTTGTGACCGGTCATTCCGGCGCAGGCAAGAGCACTTTGCTACGCCTGCTGCTGGCGATGGAACGTCCGACCACTGGCAAGCTTTTGCTGGCGGGTCAGGATCTCGGCCAGATCAGCACCGCGCAGATTCCGTTTCTGCGTCGTCAGATCGGCGTCGTGTTCCAGAATCACCAGTTGCTGTTTGATCGCACGGTGTTCAACAACGTCGCGCTGCCGCTGCAGATCCTCGGCCTGTCCAAGACCGAAGTGGTCAAACGCGTCGATTCGGCCCTTGAGCGCGTGGCGTTGTCTGATAAAGCAGAGCTGTACCCGGGCGACTTGTCCACCGGTCAGCAACAGCGCGTCGGCATCGCCCGCGCCATCGTGCATCGCCCGGCCCTGCTGCTGGCGGACGAACCCACCGGTAACCTTGACCCGCGACTGGCGGCCGAGATCATGGGTGTGTTCGAAGACATCAACCGACTGGGCACCAGTGTGCTGATTGCGAGCCACGACCTGGCACTTATCGCACGGATGCGCCATCGCATGCTGACGTTGCAGCGCGGCCGATTGATCGGCGACGGGGAGGCTGGCGTATGAGTGCCACCCGCAGTCCCAAGGTCTCCGAGCGCGTAGCGCCCAAGGTGTCCGACCCGGCTCCGCAAAAGAAAAAGAAGCGCGATGACGATGACGGCCCGAGTTTCGGCGAGTTGTTCAACGCCTGGATCGAAGCCCACCGTTCAAGTCTGCTGGACAGCCTGCGCCGTCTGGGCAAGCAGCCCATTGGCAGCTTTTTTACCTGCCTGGTGATGGCGATTGCCCTCAGTTTGCCGATGGGCTTGTCGTTGTTGCTGAGTAACGTCGAGCGTCTGGGCGGTTCGTGGCAGCGCGCTGCCCAGATATCTCTCTATCTGCAGCTGGATGCGTCCCCGAGTGAGGGCGAAGGCCTTGTCCGTCAGATCAAGGAAATGGGCGGCGTCGCCGAGGCCGAGTACATCAGCCGCGATGAGGCGCTGAACGAATTCCAGAAGCAGTCCGGTCTGGGCGAGGCGCTGAAGGAACTGCCTGAAAACCCGCTGCCCGGCGTTGTGCTGGTGACGCCGCTGGAAGTTGACAAAGCGGCGCTGGAGGCATTACGTACGCGTCTGGCTGAGTTGCCTAAAGTGCAGCAGGCCCAACTAGACCTGGTCTGGGTCGAGCGTTTGGCCGCTATCCTCAAGCTGGGCGACCGATTTGTCTTCGGCCTGACCGTATTGCTGGTCGCGGCGTTGCTTTTGGTCATCGGCAACACCATTCGTCTGCACATCGAGAACCGTCGTACGGAAATCGAGGTCATCAAGTTGGTAGGCGGTACGGACAGCTACGTGCGCCGGCCCTTCCTTTATATGGGGGCGTTGTACGGGCTGGGTGCGGGAGTTCTTTCCTGGGGTGTTCTGGCTTTCGGGCTAGACTGGTTGAACGAAGCGGTGGTACGGCTGGCCGGGCTTTACGGCAGCAATTTCGCCCTCGCTGGCGTGCCGGTCTCAGACGGCTTGTCGCTCTTGCTTGGAGCGGTGCTGTTGGGGTATATCGGTGCGTGGATTGCGGTAGCGCGCCATTTAAGAGAGTTGGCACCTCGTTAGTCTTGAGTAACAACGTCGTTAGTAAATTTTGTTTCACCTATTGACTTTTCAGCTCAGGGAACTTGTCTAGCGGTTCCCGGTCAATTTCGCAGTGCTGAACTGCACGAGTTATGTGTCGGAGGTTTTTTCGTATGACCACTTCTTTGCAACCTGCTTATGCCTTGGTTCCGGGCGCAAACCTGGAAGCCTATGTGCATACGGTAAACAGCATTCCACTGCTGACGCCTGAGCAGGAGCGTGAACTGGCCGAGAGTCTCTATTACGAGCAGGATCTAGGGGCGGCTCGGCAGATGGTGCTCGCCCACCTGCGATTTGTCGTGCATATCGCACGCAGTTATTCCGGTTACGGACTGGCTCAGGCTGACCTGATTCAGGAAGGTAACGTTGGCCTGATGAAAGCCGTCAAGCGCTTCAACCCAGAAATGGGCGTGCGCCTGGTGTCCTTTGCAGTGCACTGGATCAAGGCCGAGATTCACGAGTTCATCCTGCGCAACTGGCGCATCGTGAAGGTCGCGACCACCAAGGCTCAGCGCAAGTTGTTCTTCAACCTGCGCAGTCAGAAGAAGCGTCTGGCCTGGCTGAACAACGAAGAAGTGCATCGCGTAGCAGAAAGCCTGGGCGTCGAGCCCCGCGAAGTGCGTGAGATGGAAAGCCGTCTGACCGGCCATGACATGGCGTTCGACCCGGCTGCAGAAGCCGACGACGACAGCGCTTTCCAGTCGCCGGCCAACTACCTGGAAGACCATCGTTACGATCCGGCGCGTCAGCTGGAAGATTCCGACTGGACTGACAGCTCCACGGCCAACCTGCACGAAGCGCTGAACGTGCTCGACGACCGTAGCCGCGACATTCTGTATCAACGCTGGCTGGCGGAAGAAAAAGCGACGCTGCACGACCTCGCCGAGAAGTACAACGTCTCTGCCGAGCGCATTCGTCAGCTCGAGAAGAGCGCGATGAACAAGCTGAAGCTGTCGATCGCTGCCTGATCGCTACGCCGTAACGCAAAACGCCCCGAGATGATCGGGGCGTTTTTGTTTGTCGGTCCGACGCTAAATCTGGTTGCCCCCAACGACAATCCGGAGCCGGCTTGCTGGTGAACCTCATATGGCATTCGCTAGCTAAGTGTCTGAACGCGCGCATTCGCCAGCAAGCCGGCTGCGGATTTGCGTGGATTGATCCATAGGCGTCGTGTCAGGTGTGACGGCCGGCGCCCCGAGAACGCCTTCGCGGGCAAGCGCGCTCCTACGCCCTGCGGGCAGAGGCAGACCGCGTTCCATGCCATGTTATCTCGGGACTTTAGACCTGCGAGATGGTTACCACGGGGATTACCGGCGTGGATGCAGATTGATGGACGACGCAAATCAACTGTAGGAGCGCGCTTGCCCGCGAACGCGGTGTGTCAGTCACCTCTTTACCCACTGACAGGGCGCGTTCGCCAGCAAGCCGGCCCCTGCAGGGATCGTGGCTTACCACTTTCGACTGTGATTCAGCCCCATCAAATACTCATCCCCACCCAGCTGCCTCATCTGCTGGCGGATCCAGCCGGCGCGGCGTGAGACGTAGCTGCTGGGATGGCTGGCGCTCCATTCCCGCGGGTTGGGCAGGACGGCGGCCAGGTAGCTGGCCTGTTGCGTGGAAAGCTGACTCGCATTCACGTGAAAGTGATGCTGCGCAGCGGCCTGGGCGCCGAAGACGCCGTCGTCCCATTCCACGCTGTTCAGGTACACCTCGAGAATGCGCTGCTTGGACCAGAACACCTCGATCAGACCGGTAAACCACGCTTCCAGGCCCTTGCGAAAGTAACTGCGGCCCGACCACAGAAAGAGATTTTTGGATACCTGCTGGCTCAGCGTACTGGCCCCGCGCAGCGAACCACCGCGTTCGTTATGAACCAGTGCCGCCTGAATGGCGTCGATATCGAAACCCCAGTGCTCGGCGAACTTCTGGTCCTCGCCAGCGATGACGGCGATTTTCAGATCATCGGAAATGTTGTCCCACGACTCCCAGTCGCGCTGCAGATCAATGGGCTGACCGTCGAACCAGGATTCGATCTTGCGTTCGACCATCAACGCGGTAAACGGAGGAGGGACCCAACGAAAAATCAGTACCAGCACGACACTTGCCGCTGCGAACCAGAGCAGGCCTTTGGCGACACGACGGAGGAGTAATTGCAGCATAGAGATGGCTTGGCCGAACCGGTTGAGCGGGCCATTATACAGACCACGCGTCATCGAACCTGCCTGGAGTTGTACATGTTACGAACCTTTCTGATGTTGGCCTCCTTCTTCGGATTCACTGGCGTCGCCCTTGGTGCGTTCGCTGCCCACGGCCTGAGAAACCGTCTGACGCCCGAGTACCTGGCGGTCTTTCATACCGGAGTGCTCTACCAACTGATTCATGCGCTGGCGATTTTCGGCGTGGCGCTGTTGGCGATGCAGATCCAGGGCCGGCTCGTCACCTACGCAGGGATCTCTTTCACACTGGGCATCATCCTGTTTTCCGGCAGTCTCTACCTGATGACGCTGACCGGCGCGACCAAGCTGGGCATCATCACCCCCTTCGGTGGCCTGTTTTTCCTGATCGGCTGGGCGATTCTTGGCTGGACGGCATGGCGCCTGGGCCTCGACACGCTCTGATCCCCACTGCGTGCGCTTATGTCGAGCGCGCAGCAACCCTCGGCCACGCCTGAGACGAATGGCGTGGCTTTGCCTTGGTCATACCGACCGATCGGGCTAGAATGCTCGCCCCCTAAAATGATGGCTGCCCCTCGCATGCGCATTCAGTTGAACGGTGAATCCTTTGAGCTGCCCGACGGCGAGACCGTTTCGGCATTGCTGACACGTCTGGATCTGACCGGGCGCCGAGTCGCCGTCGAGCTCAATCTGGACATCGTCCCGCGCAGCCAGCATGCCGCTACGACGCTGACCGAGGGCGATCAGGTCGAAGTGGTGCACGCCATCGGTGGCGGCTAGCCTTCGACGTGCCGCCGGCCTGATCCGCAATCACTGCAAGAACCTCAACCGTAAAGAGGATTTCAGATGAGCAACGTTCGCAGCGACAAGCCGTTTACCGTGGCAGGTCGTACTTTTCAGTCGCGCCTGCTGGTCGGCACTGGCAAGTACACGGACATGGAACAGACCCGACTGGCCATCGAAGCCTCGGGCGCCGAGATCGTTACCGTTGCCGTGCGCCGGACCAACCTGGGGCAGAACCCTGGCGAACCGAACCTGCTCGACGTGCTGCCGCCGGATCGCTACACCATCCTCCCGAACACCGCCGGTTGCTACGACGCCATCGAGGCCGTGCGCACCTGCCGTCTGGCCCGTGAGCTGCTCGATGGTCACAATCTGGTCAAGCTGGAAGTCCTAGCTGACCAGAAGACCCTGTTCCCTAATGTCATCGAAACCCTCAAAGCGGCGGAAACGCTGGTTCGGGACGGCTTCGACGTCATGGTATACACCAGCGATGACCCGATCATTGCCCGCCAGCTCGCCGAAATCGGTTGCTGCGCGGTGATGCCCCTCGCGGGCCTGATCGGTACTGGCCTGGGGATCTGCAACCCGTATAACCTGCAGATCATCCTCGAAGAATCGAAAGTCCCGGTCCTGGTGGATGCCGGTGTCGGCACTGCGTCCGACGCCACCATCGCCATGGAACTGGGTTGCGAAGCGGTGCTGATGAACTCAGCGATCGCTCACGCCCAGCATCCGGTGTTGATGGCCGAAGCCATGAAACACGCCATTCTGGCTGGCCGCATGGCTTACCTGGCCGGTCGTATGCCCAAGAAACTCTATGCCAGCGCATCTTCGCCGCTGGATGGTCTGATCAAGTAAGAGCCCGTTGATGATTGATTCGCAAACGCCCGACCCACTTCCGGACGACGAAGTGATGAATGACGAAAATGCCAAAGCGCCAGGCGATGACAGTAATCACCGCCGCATCAAAAGCTTCGTGATGCGCGCCGGCCGCATGACCGAAGGTCAGCAACGCGGCCTGGATCAAGGCAAGGAGCTATTCGTGCTGCCGCTGGCAGACGCTCCCGTTGATTTCGATCAGGTCTTTGGCCGCTCCGCCCCGCGCACCCTCGAAATCGGTTTCGGCATGGGGCACTCGCTGCTGGAGATGGCTGCCGCCGCGCCAGAGCAGGACTTCATCGGCGTGGAAGTGCACCGTCCGGGCGTTGGCGCCTTGCTGAACGGCGTGCTGACCCAGAGTCTCACCAACGTGCGGGTTTACGATTGCGATGCGATCGAAGTGCTTAACCGCTGTGTGGCTGACAATAGCCTGGACCGGCTGATGCTGTTTTTCCCTGATCCGTGGCACAAGTCGCGCCATCACAAGCGCCGTATCGTCCAGGCCGAATTTGCCGAGCTGGTGCGCACCAAGTTGAAGCCGGGCGGCGTGCTGCACATGGCGACTGACTGGGAACCGTATGCCGAATACATGCTGGAAGTGATGAATGTGGCCCCGGGTTACCGCAACCTGGCCGAAGACGGTAAATGCGTTCCGCGCCCTGCGGAACGTCCGATCACCAAGTTCGAACGCCGTGGCGAACGCCTCGGTCACGGGGTCTGGGATCTGAAGTTCGAGAAGCTCGCCTGATCACTTCTTGACCAGGAGCGGCCCGACAGTGGCCGCTTTTGAGTTTTTACCGCACATTTCAGCCCGCCAATTGCCTTGTATGACGAACCCTTCGATTTCTTCCTAAGGAGGCTACAAGGTCTTCGGAATCGTCCGACATCCATTTTCAGTTCTGATCTTCATAGTCCCCGCCGTTGCATATATCAATATTGATGACGAGGAATGAAGATGAACAAGTTTTGGCAAATGGCTGCGATCGCCACGCTGATTGCGACCACCAGCGGCTGTGTCAGCTACAACGTCAGCCAGCCAAGCGCTTCGCTGTCCGGCGACGTGAAGACTGATCTGAAGGCTGACGTCAAAGTCGGTGAAGCCATCAGCGGCGAGTCTTCCACCAATGTGCTGTTCGGCTGGTTGAACATCGGTGGTGATACTCAGTTTGCGGACGGCGTGACCTACGGCGGCGCGAGCGGTGGCGGCGGCATCGGCCTGCCTCTGCCGGATCCGATCTCCTCCACCAAGGCAGCCGCTGCGTTCAAGGCCGTCAAGTCGTCCGGTTCCGACCTGATCGTCGCGCCGCGTTACGAAGTCACCGTCAACGATTACTTCATCTTCAAGCAAGTGAACGTAAAAGTGACCGGTAACAAAGGCAGCATCCAGAGCATTCGCTAATGGGCTGATCACACTCGGCAACAGCTGAGAGTGATGTCTTGAGAGCGCCCTTCCCGCCATGGTGGGCAAGGGCGCTTTTGCATTTCCGGTCGGTTACTTCCGATCCGCCACGACCCCGATCAACACCAGCACCACCACCAACACCGGCGCCAGGCTGTAGTTGTTGAACTGGCTCAGGCCGCGCACGACCCATGGCGTGGCATAAATCAGCGCAGCGCCGCTGCCGACGGTGCAGAGCAGCGCCATGATCGGAATGCGCAGGGCGCCGGCAAAGCTGCCGAGGCGGCCTTCGATCCAGCCCTTGATGTCGGTCCCGAAAAGAATCAGCAGACAGCCCACCAATGCCAGGGCGATTTCCGACAAATTGCTGCGACTCCAGCGCGAGACGGTGGCCAGCAAGTCGAGTACGAATTCCATTCAGTGTCCTTAGTGTTGAGCCTTACAGAAGAAAGTGCTGCAGCAGGTCGTTGAGGAATAACTGGCCGCGAGGGGTCGCCACCAGCCGTAACGGATCGGTCTCCAGCAAGCCGCGTTGTTCCGCCTCAAGACGGGCGCTGGCGAGCGAATCGACGCTTAGACCGGTGCGGCGCTGAAATAATGCAGCGTCCACGCCTTTTGTCAGGCGCAGGGCGTTCATCAGGAATTCAAAGGGCATCTCGTCCAGCGGCAGCAGCTTTTCGCCAGCCTGGTAGGCCTTGGCCGGATTGAGGTAATCCTTGGGCAGCCGGGTCTTCCAGGTGCGGATGATGCGCCCGTCCGGGTGGCTGAGTTTGCCATGGGCACCCGCACCGATCCCGATGAAATCCCCGAAGCTCCAGTAATTCAGGTTATGCCGCGCTTCGCGTCCCGGCTGGGCATAGGCCGATACTTCATATTGACCGTAGCCGTTGTCCCGAAGCAGCGTCTGACCAGCCTCTTGAATGTCCCAGAGAATGTCGTCTTCCGGCAGCGTTGGCGGCTGATTCCAGAACACGGTGTTCGGCTCAAGGGTCAACTGATACCAGGACAGGTGAGTCGGTGCGAGGGCGATCGCCTGACGCAGATCGCCGAGGGCGTCTTCCTGGGACTGGTCCGGAAGGCCGTGCATGAGGTCCAGATTGAAATTATCAAAACCCGCCCGGCGCGCCATGTCGGCAGCGCGCACGGCCTCATCGCCGTTATGGATACGTCCCAACGCCTTGAGCTTGGCTTCCTGAAAACTCTGGATGCCGATGGACAGCCGATTGATGCCCAGGCCCCGATAGGCGCTGAATTTCACCTGCTCGAAGGTGCCGGGATTGGCTTCCAGCGTGATCTCGATGTCGGGTGCGAAGCGGATGCGTTGCTCAAGGCCCCGCAGCAGACGGCCCAGCGCGTCGGCGCTGAACAGGCTGGGCGTGCCGCCACCGAAAAAGATGGTGCTCAGCTCGCGGCCATAGACGTGGGGCAGGTCCTGATCGAGATCGGCCAGCAGCGCGTCGACGTATTCCTGCTCCGGCAACACCGGGCTTGCCGTGTGTGAGTTGAAATCGCAGTACGGGCATTTGCGCACGCACCACGGGATATGGATGTACAGCGACAGCGGCGGCAGCTCGGCAAGGGGCGCCCGTGGCTGCTCAGAGGAGAAACCGGCCGCGCCGAGAATCAGCGGCCGGGTGGTGGAATCCTGAGTCATTGCTGATCAGGGCTCAGCCCCAGACGCTGACGCAGAATGGCCATGGCGCGGGCGCGGTGGCTGATCTGGTTTTTGTCAGCCGGGGTGAGTTCGGCACTGGAGCAGTTGCGCTCCGGCACCCAAAACAACGGGTCATAACCGAAGCCATGGTCGCCACTGGCGGCGGTGAGCATGCGGCCGTGCCACAGACCTTCACAGAGGATCGGCAGCGGGTCGTCGGCGTGGCGCACCAGGGCCAGAACGCAGACGAACTGGGCGCCACGTTGTTCGGCGGGGACGTCCTTGAGGGCGTCCAGCAATTTGGCGTTGTTCGCCGCATCGCCCTTGCCGTCGGCGTAACGCGCGGAGTAAATGCCCGGCGCACCGCCCAGGTAATCCACCGCCAGTCCCGAATCATCGGCCAGTGCCGGCAGACCGGAAATCCGCGCAGCGTTGCGCGCCTTGAGGATGGCGTTCTCGACGAACGACAGCCCGGTTTCTTCGGGTTCCACGGTGCTGAACTCGCCGATCGAGCGCAGCTGTACGCTGGCGCCGAGCATGGCCTGAAGTTCTTTGAGTTTGCCGGCGTTATGGCTGGCCAGTACGAGCTGGGTGAGGTTCATGATGAGTCCGTGAAAATCGGCTACGTGAAATCGGCTGCATAAAATCTGCTGATTGAAGCTGAGCCTGGGTGCGTCGCTGTTGCCCGCTTTTACTTCAGTGTTGGCGCTGGCCGACAGGGCTTTCAACGCCCCTTAGCGCAGGTCACACGGCAATCTGGTGGTCCTGCAAGCCTGGGCTGCTGACGCGATAGATGCCGATTTCACCCAACAGGTTAGGCCAAAGCTTGCTGGCCCAGCCGTGGCGATGCTGTTGATCGACCGCGAGCCGATCAATGACCTTCGCCGACCGACCGCGACACAGCTCTTCGAAGTCGCCAAAGGTGCAGAAGTGAATGTTCGGCGTGTTGTACCAGGTGTACGGCAGGAACTCGGAAACCGGCATCCGCCCCTTGCTCGCCAGATACCAGCGGCAACGCCAGTGCCCGAAGTTGGGAAAGGTGATAATGCACTGGCGGCCAACGCGCAGCATTTCGTCAAGGATGCGGTCCGGGTAGTGAACGGCCTGAAGCGCCTGGGTCATGACGACGACATCGAAACTGTTGCTGGCGAAGTTGCCCAGCCCCTTGTCCAGATCCTGTTCAATGACATTGACGCCCCGCGCCACGCAGCGGGCGATGTTATCGGCGTCGTTTTCCAGGCCATAGCCCGTGACTTGCTTGTGCTCCTGCAGCCAGGCCAGCAATTCGCCGTCGCCGCAACCGAGGTCGAGCACACGGCTGCCTGCCGGTATCCAGTCTTGGATGATTTCCAGGTCGGCTCTCATGGTGTCCTCAGAGTGCAATTCGGTTCATATAGCTGGAGAAGGCCTGCAAGTAGCGCGGGATCGGGATCAGGAAGGCGTCGTGGCCCTGAGGCGCATCAATCTCCAGATAGCAGACGTCCTTTTTCGCCGCCATCAGCGCGTCGACCAGTTCCCGCGAGCGGGCCGGGGAGAAGCGCCAGTCGGTGGTGAACGACATCACGCAGAACCTGGCGCTGGCATTGGCGAAGGTAGCGGCAAGGTCGTCGTTGAAGTTGGCGGCCGGATCGAAGTAGTCCAGCGCTTTGGTCATCAGCAGGTAGGTGTTGGCGTCGAAACGACCGGAAAACTCCTCGCCCTGATACCGCAGGTAGCTTTCGACCTGGAATTCCACGCTGTGGAAGTCGTAGTTGAGGTTTTCGTTTTTCAGGCCCCGGCCGAATTTCTCGCCCATCGAGTCGTCGGACAGGTACGTGATGTGCCCGACCATACGGGCCAGCATCAGGCCGCGCTTGGGAATCACGCCGTGTTCCTGAAACGAGCCGCCGTGGAATTCCGGGTCGGTCAGGATCGCCTGCCGCGCGACTTCGTTGAACGCGATGTTCTGCGCCGACAGCTTGGGCGCCGAAGCAATCGCCAGACAATGGCGCACGCGTTCGGGGTAGGTGATCGTCCATTGCAGCGCCTGCATGCCGCCCAGGCTGCCGCCGACGATGGCCGCCCACTGATCGACGCCCAGTCGGTCGGCAAGACGCGCCTGGCTGTGCACCCAGTCTTCGACCGTCAATACCGGGAAGTCGGCGCCAAAGGGTCTGCCGGTTTCGGGATTGAGGCTGCTGGGGCCGGTGGAGCCGTTGCAGCCACCGAGGTTGTTCAGGCTGACGACGAAGAATTTATCGGTATCGATAGGCTTGCCGGGGCCGATGCAGCTGTCCCACCAGCCCGGCTTGCGATCTTCGGCGCTGTGATAACCCGCTGCGTGATGATGACCCGACAGCGCGTGGCAAATCAGCACCGCGTTACTCTTGGCGGCGTTGAGCTGACCGTAGGTTTCGTAGATGAGGTCGTAGGCAGGCAGGGAACGTCCGCAGGCCAAGGCCAGCGGCTCATTGAAATGCGCCGTTTGCGGCGTGACTAGACCGACAGAATCTTTGGGAAAGACCGTGGACATCGACCTGCTCTCGCTGAAATGAGGCGTAAGTCTAAAGATCGCGCGGGGGTGCGGCAACAAAGTCCCGCGACAACCGGCAATCTGGCTTCGGCCCAAGGCCCTGCAGGAACGCGCTTGCCCGCGATTGCGGTAGACCGGACACGACCATGTTGGATGTTCCGACGCCTTCGCGGGCAAGCGCGCTCCTACATCTGGTCCGCGCCAGGCTATTAACCTGGCGGTACCGTCAACAAGGGTTAGGCGCAGCGTTTAAATCAACCGCCACAGCTCTTGCGGCATGCCGGCGTATGCAGCCAGTTCAGGCATGACATAGGACTGCAGCACCTGGATCGCCAGGAAGGCGAAGATCGGCGAGATGTCCAGACCGCCCAGGTTGGGGATGATGCGGCGGAATGGTGCCAGGATAGGCTCGCTGATCTGGTAGGCCAGCTCGGCGGCCGGATTGTGGCTGCCCGGAGCGATCCACGACACGATGACCATGATGATCATCGCAACCCAGAAGATTTTCAGCAGCAGCGAGGTCACGCCGATGATCGACCACATCAACAGGTGTGGGACATCGCCGATGGTGCCGTAGGTCATCATCAGTACGAAGGCCATCAGCAGCGCCTGAATGACGATCGCCAGCAGCAGTGAGGACGTGTCGAGCCCGAAGACGCTCGGCACGATGCGCCGGATAGGCTTCAGCAACGGCTGAGTGGCACGAACGGCGAACTGGCAAAGCGGGTTATAGAAGTTGGCTTTGACCAACTGCAGCACGAAGCGCAGCAGAACGATGGTCAGGTACAGGCTGATGAGCGTCTGGATGACGAAAATCGTGGCGCCGGTGAGTGCATTCATGAATTGCTCCTTATTTGCCCAGCTGTTCGGCGAGTTCGGCGGAGCGATGTGCAGCGGCGCTCAACGCCTCTTCCACAATTGCTTCAAAGCCATTGGCCTGGAACGATTTGATGGCGGCTTCGGTGGTGCCCGCAGGCGATGTCACACGGCGGCGCAGTTCGGCCGCATCGACGTCGCTGCCGGTGGCCATCAGTGCAGCGCCCAGCGCGGTTTGCAGCGTGAGCTTGCTGGCGACGTCAGCGGGCAGGCCGAGCTTGACGCCTGCGGCGGTCATGGCTTCGATCAGCAGGAAGAAATACGCAGGGCCGCTGCCCGACACCGCTGTCACGGCATCGATGTGCGCTTCTTCATCGACCCACAATGCAATCCCGACCGCCGACAGCAACGTCTCGGCCTGCTCGCGCTGGGCCGCGGTGACATCCGCCGTGGCGTACAGGCCGCTGACACCTTGGCGCAACAGCGCCGGGGTATTCGGCATGCAGCGTACGAGGGGCTGCTCGCCCAGCCAGGCCCGCATGCTGGCACAGGTAATCCCGGCGGCGATGGACACGATCAGTTGATGAGGCTTGAGCGCCGGCTTCAGCGCTTCGCACACGGACTTCATCATTTGCGGCTTGACCGCCAGCAGCACCACATCGGCGCCTTCGATGGCCTCGGCGTTGTCGGCGACCACCTTGATGCCGTGTTCTTTTGCCACGCGCTCGCGGGTTTCTGCGCCAGGGTCGCTGGCACGAATCAGCTCAGCGTCGACGCTCTGGGCGCGCATGCCGCCAATCAGGCTGGCGGCCATGTTACCGGCGCCGATGAACGCGATACGGGTTTTGCTCATGAACGGTTTCCTGTGGGGCAAAGGTTAAGGCTGCCTATAATTGCGGGCGCCGAAGAGGGCAGTGCCAATCCGCACCCAGGTCGCGCCTTGTGCGATGGCAGCTTCGAGGTCGTGGCTCATGCCCATGGAAAGCGTGTCCAGCGGCAGGCCCAGTTGTGCCTGCAGGGTGCTGACGGCGGCGAACGAAGCGTTCTGTTCGTCGCGGTCGTCGGTGGGTTCGGGAATGGCCATCAGCCCGCGCAGTTTCAAGTTCGGCAGCGTGCTGATGGCCTGGGCCAGTGCGGGCAGGTCTTCAGGGCTGCATCCTGACTTGCTGGCCTCGCCGCTGACGTTGACCTGAATGCAGATGTTCAGGGGCGGCAGTTCTGGCGGACGCTGTTCGGACAGCCGTTGCGCGATTTTCAGACGGTCCACAGAATGCACCCAGGCAAAGTGCTCGGCGATGGCGCGAGTCTTGTTGGACTGGATGGGGCCGATGAAATGCCAGATCAAGGGCAGGTCGCTCAATTCGGCCTGCTTGCCGAGGGCTTCCTGAAGGTAGTTCTCGCCGAAATCGCGAAGACCTGCGTCGTAGGCATCCCGCAGATCGCTCGCCGGTTTGGTCTTGCTCACCGCCAACAGGCCGACAGAGGCCGGGTCGCGCTGCACCGCTTGCGCTGCGCTACGAATTCGCTCGGCGAGCGTTGAAATGTTCTCTGCTATCGTGGACATTGATTTGCGCCAGCAGGGCTAAAGTTTGCGGCATTCTATGTGATGAGGAGCTGTATGGATATTACCGAGCTGCTGGCCTTCAGTGCCAAGCAAGGCGCGTCGGACTTGCATCTCTCTGCCGGCCTGCCACCGATGATTCGCGTCGATGGCGATGTGCGGCGGATCAACCTGCCCGCATTGGACCAGAAAGAGGTTCAGGCGCTGATCTACGACATCATGAACGACAAGCAGCGCAAGGACTTCGAGGAAGATCTGGAGACAGACTTCTCCTTCGAAGTGCCGGGCGTGGCGCGCTTCCGGGTTAACGCCTTCAACCAGAATCGCGGCGCCGGCGCGGTGTTCCGGACCATTCCGTCGAAGGTCCTGAGCATGGAAGAGCTGGGCATGGGCGAAGTGTTTCGCAAGATTACCGACGTACCGCGCGGCCTGGTTCTGGTGACCGGTCCGACCGGCTCGGGCAAGTCGACCACCCTCGCGGCCATGGTCGATTACCTGAACAGCAACAAGCACCACCACATCCTCACCATCGAAGACCCGATCGAATTCGTCCACGAGTCCAAGAAAAGCCTGATTAACCAGCGCGAAGTCCATCGCGACACCCACGGCTTCGCCGAAGCGCTGCGGTCGGCGCTGCGTGAAGACCCTGACGTGATTCTGGTGGGTGAGCTGCGCGACCTCGAAACCATTCGCCTGGCGCTGACGGCAGCCGAAACCGGCCACCTGGTGTTCGGCACGCTGCACACCACGTCCGCTGCCAAGAGCATCGACCGTATCGTCGACGTGTTCCCGGCGCAGGAGAAGTCGATGATCCGCTCGATGCTCTCGGAGTCGCTCCACGCCATCGTGTCCCAGGCGCTGCTGAAGAAGGTCGGCGGAGGTCGGGTTGCGGCCCACGAGATCATGATCGGCACGTCGGCGATTCGTAACCTGATCCGCGAGGACAAGGTGGCGCAGATGTATTCGTCGATTCAGACCGGGGGATCGCTGGGGATGCAGACGCTGGATATGTGCCTGAAGGATCTGATCAGCAAGGGGCTGATCACGCGCGAGAGTGCGCGGGAGAAGGCGAAGACGCCGGACAATTTTTGATCGGGAGGGCAAACGACGGTGGGGAGCGAATGACTCCGCTCCCCACTGTGTTGTTTGTCAGGCGGCGTGTGCGATCAACGCTGGGCGATGCGCACGGTGCCTTTCTGGCTCGGCGGCTGCTTTGGCAGCACACGCTTGGCGACGACGTAATGGCTGTCCCAGTAAGGCTTCTTCAGCGTATCGATCGTTACGGATTTGCCACGGCGTGGCGCGTGAACGAACCGGTCGTTGCCGAGGTAGATGGCAACGTGATTTACCTTGCGGCTCTTGATGTTGAAGAACAGCAAGTCGCCCGGCTTCAAATCCTTGCGGTCAACCTTCTGCCCGTGGCCTTCGGCCATGGCGTTGGAGGTGCGCGGCAAATCGACTTCGCTCACGTCGTTGAAGGCATATTTCACAAGCCCACTGCAGTCGAACCCTTTTGTTGGGCTGGTGCCGCCCCAACGATAAGGTGTACCGATGGCGTTAACCGCCCGGTTGACCACGGTGCTGCTTTGTTTGGTACCCATCTGCGCCGTGTTGGCCAGGGCGACAGTGTTTTGCGAAATCTTGCGAGTGCTGCGGGATGGCTTCCCTTTAACAGCTTTCACGCGTTTGCCAGAGGTCTCGAGTGGAGTAGCCGTCTGTTCCAGTGCAGCCATGGCCGCTCGTTGAGCGGCGATGTTGCGTGAAACGGATTCCGGCGACTCGGACCTGGCGGTGAAACCGGTGAAGCTCGGTGGAAGCGTTTGCTCACGATTGGTGGCGTGGGCGGCCAGTGGCATAAATAGACAAATAGTCAGCCATGTCTTGAAAAATGGACGCATTAGGCAGGGCTCATGTTGGTCAGCGCGCAACTTTATAACAGCTTTTTGCGAAATTCTGAGGCCACTTGTCGAACAATTTACTGCCTTCAAAGTCAGTTTAGGCCGCAGAATTGTCATGTTGATGTGCTGATCACCTTGCAGAACAAGGGTTTGCACGATTGAAGAGAGGTTCAAGCCATACGTCGGAAGGCGTCACGAAAGTCACAAAACTTACGCATATTTTTTTCTATTGCAGCAAGCGAGGTCAACAATGAACACCTATCAACCCGACGTTCAACGTCCGGACACCCACAGCAAGGTCATGGGCTATCTGCTCTGGATTGTGGGATTTACAGGCGCTCACCGTTTTTATTACGGGAAGCCAGTGACCGGCACGATCTGGTTTTTCACACTGGGGCTGTTGGGCATCGGCTGGCTGATTGACCTGTTCCTGATCCCTGCGATGGATCGGGAAGCAGACCTGCGGTTCAACGCTGGCCCGACCGATTACAGCCTTGCCTGGATTCTGCTGACCTTCTTGGGCGTGTTCGGTGTGCACCGCATGTATCAGGGCAAATGGATCACCGGGATCATTTATCTGTTCACGGGAGGTCTGGCGCTGCTGGGCGTGCTGTACGACTTCTGGACGCTGAATGAGCAGATATCGGTGAAGAACGCTCGTAGGTAACATACCGTACCAACAGGGTAATCTGCGTTGCACGCAGCGCCCTGAGAATCCGTCTGCAGGGTGTCAGATTCGTCTTCGCGGGGGCGTGAATCTTTTCGCGGGCAAGCGCGCTCCTACACGGGACGTGCGTAGCCTGCGCAATCGGCGTCGAACGCAATACTCTTTGTAGGAGCGCGCTTGCCCGCGAATGCGTCGTGTCAGCCAACACTAATGGTCGGCCTCTGTCGCGTTCGCCAGCAAGCGGGCTCCTACAAGGTTACGGTTGGGAATCTCAACCGTTATAGCTCACCCGCCCATCCACAAACGTGTACTTCACGGCACTCGGCAGGCAATGGCCGAGGAACGGGCAGTTTTCGCCTTTCGACAGCCATTTCTCGCCGGCGACAGTGGACGCGGCAGGGTCGAACAGCACCACGTCCGCAGGCGAGCCTGCGATCAGCCTTCCCGCGGGCAGGCGCAGCGCTTCGGCGGGGCCGGAGCTTAGGCGTGACAGCAGCGTCGGCAGATCCAGCAGACCGTCCTCGACCAGCGTCATCGCCAGTGGCAACAACAACTCCACGCTGCTGATGCCCGGCTCGGTCGCGCCGAACGGGGCCAGTTTCGCGTCACGCTCATGGGGTTGGTGGTGACTGGAGATCGCTTGCACCACACCCGACTTCACCGCGTCACGCAATGCGTCGCGGTCGGCACGTGTGCGCAATGGCGGCTGCACGTGGTACAGGCTGGAGAAGCCCGTCAGCGCCTCGTCGGTCAGGATCAACTGATACAGCGCCACGTCCGCCGTCACCGGCAGGCCGCGTGCCTGGGCCTGGGCAATCAGGGCCACCCCGCGCGCACTGGTCAGCTGCGTGAAATGCGCGCGCACACCGCTTTGCTCGACCAGCAACAGGTCCCGCGCCAGTGCCACCGTCTCAGCCGTTTCCGGAATGCCCGGCAGACCAAGGAAAGCAGCCGTCGGGCCGTCGTGGGCCAGACCGCCTTCAGCGAGATCGTGGTCCTGAGAGTTGAAAATCACCGTCAGATCGAACGTCGCCGCGTATTCGAGGGCGCGGCACAGCGTGCGATTGCTGCGGAAATTCACCATGCCGTTAGTGAACGCCACGCAGCCCGCGTCGCGCAGGGCGATCAGCTCGGCCAGTTGCTCGCCTTCCAGACCCTTGCTCAAGGCGCCTATGGGAAAGACCTTGCTGTGGCCGGCTTCGCGGGCGCGGTCGAGGATCAGCTCGGCGACCGCGGAGGTGTCGAGCACCGGTTTTGTACGCGGCGGGCAGCACAGGCTGGTGACGCCGCCTGCTGCTGCGGCGCGGGTTTCGCTGGCGATGTTGCCCTTGCGGCTGTAACCCGGCTCGCGCAACGACACGTTAAGGTCGACCAGGCCGGGGGCGGCGATCAGGCCGGCGGCGTCGATGGTTTCCGTCGGGCTGAAGTCGGCAGGTGCCGCGCCGAGGGCGAGAATCTTGCCCGCTGCAAGATGGATGTCGGTGACTTGATCCAGACCGCTGACAGGGTCGATGACGCGAGCGCCGAGGATGCTGAACTTCACTGGGCGATCTCCTGCTCGAACTGACGTTGGGCGGTTTGGCCACTCATGGCCATGGACAGAACGGCCATGCGCACCGCAATGCCGTATGTCACTTGGTTGAGAATCACCGAATGGGGGCCGTCGGCTACTGCCGATTCGATCTCCACGCCCCGGTTGATCGGGCCCGGGTGCATCACGATGGCGTCGGGCTTGGCGCCGGCCAGGCGTGCAGTCGTCAGGCCGAACAGTCGGTAGAACTCACCCTCGCTCGGGAGCAGGCCGCCCGACATGCGTTCGCGTTGCAGGCGCAGCATGATCACCACGTCGACGTCCTTCAGGCCTTCGGTCAGATCGGTGTACACCTTCACGCCGTATTGCTCGACGCCCACCGGTAGCAGGGTTTTTGGCGCGACCACGCGGATGTCCGGGCAGCCCAGCGCCTTGAGCGCGATCATGTTCGAGCGCGCGACGCGGGAATGCAGGATATCGCCGACGATCGCCACCGAGAGGTTTTCGAAATTGCCCTTGTGGCGGCGGATGGTCAGCATGTCCAGCATGCCTTGGGTCGGGTGCGCATGACGGCCGTCGCCGCCGTTGATGATCGCGACCTGCGGGCTGACATGTTCGGCGATGAAGTGCGCTGCACCGGAGTCACCGTGGCGCACGACGAACATGTCGGCGGCCATGGCCTCAAGGTTGCGCAGCGTATCGAACAGCGTCTCGCCCTTGCTGGTGGAGGAGGTCGATACGTTCAGCGTGATGACATCCGCCGACAACCTTTGCGCCGCCAGCTCGAACGTGGTGCGGGTGCGGGTCGAGTTTTCGAAGAACACGTTGCACACGGTCTTGCCGCGCAGCAACGGGACCTTCTTTACCGCCCGGGCGCCGACTTCGAGGAAGGAGTCTGCGGTGTCGAGGATTTCGGTGAGCAGCTCGCGGGGCAAACCGTCGAGGGAGAGGAAGTGCTGCAGCTGGCCCTGATGGTTTAGTTGCAGCGGGCGCTTGGCGTCGAGAGGCGTCATCGCAAAGGACTCTTAGAGGGCGGCGGAATCGGTTGAAAGGTCTTGCAGTTCAAGCGTCAGCGGCGTTGGCCCGGACAGCTTTACCCGCTCGTTTGGCGCGAGTGACAGGGTCGCGCCCGTCACGTTCGGCCGGATCGGCAGGTCGGCGGCGTTCAGATCCAGCAGCGACACCAGGGTCACGCTGGCCGGGCGGCCGTAATCGAACAGTTCGTTGAGCGCCGCCCGGATGGTGCGCCCGCTCATCAGCACGTCATCGATCAGCACCAGATGCTGGCCTTCGATTTCGAAGGGCAGCTCCGAAGGGCGCACTTGCGGGTGCAGGCCGTTCTGGCTGAAGTCGTCGCGATAAAAGGACACGTCCAGCGTGCCAAGCGGCGACTGAATGTTGAGGGCCTCAAGGAGGGCCTGCGCGACCCACACGCCACCGGTGCGAATGCCGATGAAACGAGGCTCCTGGATGCCGCGTTTGTTCAGATGCGCGTTGAGATCAATCGCCATCTGGCTGATCAGTTCGGCGGGATTTGGCAGGCTCATGGTTGCTCCTTCAGGTGCCCCGGCGTGCGCTGCACGAACGTCCGGAGTAAATCGAATTCGGTTCAGCGTAGATGGATCAGGTTTCAAACAGCGCGGTGTTGGCTTCAAGCCAGCCTTGCAGCAGAAGCGCTGCGGCGATGGCGTCCACGGGATTGTCCCGGTAGCTGCCGTGCTGGCCGCGAGAGGCGCGCTCGCCTTTGGCCTCGAACGTGGTCAGGCGCTCGTCGTGGGTGTAAACCGGCAAGTTGAAGCGGCCGTTGAGCTTGCGCGAAAACTTCTCGGCGCGTGCGCTCATCTCGCTCGGCGTGCCGTCCATGTTCAGCGGCAGGCCGACCACGATGGCATCCGGCTTCCACTCGGCGATCAGCGCCTGAACCTTGTCCCAGTCCGGCACGCCGTTCTGCGCTTTCAGTGTGCAGAGCTCGCGTGCCTGTCCGGTGATCACTTGGCCGACCGCCACGCCGATCTGTTTGGTGCCGTAGTCGAATCCCAAGAGCAGACGCAGTCCGGCCATCAGGCGTGGCCCGCCTGGCTGGTCAGCAAGCTCAGATTGACGCCCAGTTTGGCGGCGGCAGCGTTGAGACGGTCTTCGCTTTCTACTTCGAACAGGATTGCCGGGTCGAAGGCGCAGTTGAGCCACGCATTGGCGGCGAACTCGGCGTCAAGCTGGCCTGCGTCCCAACCGGCATAGCCGAGGGTGATCAGATTTTGATCAGGGCCGTAACCGTCTGCGATGGAGAAGAGGACATCCTGAGAAGTCGAGAGCGAAATGCCGCCCAAATCAACGGTTGCCTGGAACACCTGACCCGAAGGGTGCAGGACGAAACCGCGATCGGTTTGCACCGGCCCGCCAAGGTGAATGGCGATGTCCTTGCACCGCGCCGGAGGCGGCAATTCGGGGCGCAGCTGTTCGAGGACGTCTGCCAGCGACAGGCTTTGCGGTCGATTGATGATCAGACCCATGGCGCCATTGGCATTGTGCTCGACGATGTAGGTCAAGGTCTGAGCGAAGTTCTCATCGTGCATGTGGGGCATGGCGATCAGAAACTGGTGTTTGAGGTACGACGGAGAGACGTTTTTCATGAGCCCTAGTGTGGCGTTGCGGGGCTGTTGTGACAACTGGCAGAACCGACTCACGGGCGGATAAATCGCGACGCAGGTCAGGTTTCATATCGCGCGGTATTGGCTGATCAATTACTCGACAGCTTGTCCCCGCGTGCGAATTTCCAGGTGCGGATGATTTCAAGCCGGTCGATATCGGCCAGATCGCCACTGAATGGCGCAAACGGTGCGGCCAGCCGGACAATCTTCTGTGCGGCCTGATCCAGCAGCGGCTGGCCCGATGACTCGAGAATCAGCACTTCGTACAGGGAGCCGTCGCGATTGATCGACACCATCATCCGCAGGCTGCCGTAGATCTGCTTGCGGCGGGCTTCGTCCGGGTAGTTCAGGTTGCCGATGCGCTCGATCTTCTTGCGCCAGTCCTCCTTGTACCAGGCGCCCTTGTCGCGCATGGTCGAGGCCGCACTCAAGCGGTGGATCTTCGGACGCTTGGCGTAGGCCTGCTGCTCATCCGCCAGCTCGGCTTCGAGGCTGGCGATTTCGCTGTTCAGCTGCGTGCTGTCGATGGTCGGTGCGGCTTTCTTCTGTTCTTCCGGCTTGACCTCGTCGCGCCTGGCGACTGTCTTTTGCGGGGACTGGGCTTTCGTGGCGACAGCCGTCTTCGGCGCGTCCTGCTTGACCACCGGTTTGGCGGCAGGCGGTGGCGTGACCTTGTTGATCTGATTGTCTTGATACGGGGCGATTTCGGTGGTCTTGGGCACCGCTTTCTTGTCGAGGGTGCCGCTGCCCTGCTGGTTTTCCTGGGCGAGGAAGTCAGCGTCCTTGGGCTTGGTGTCGCTTCTGAAAGGGGCGAGGGTGATCTCCAGCGTCTGGCTGATCTTTTCCGGTTTGACGTAGGTGAAACCGACGCCAAGGATGACCGCCAGATGCACCAGTGCAGCGATCATCAGGGTAAACCCGAGGCGATCGGCAGGGCGCACGCCGGTGCGGGTCAGGGACAGGGGGAGATCATCGTCGACCGCAGCGTTCATCCACGCTCCGGCAGCACATGTGCCAGCATTACTACTCACCTAGCGCAAAAATTCAGGCCGCGCATGATAACGCAATGTCAGGGCTTGCCTGGGGTTTGATACAGCTGGGCCGATTAGTGGGAGGTGCGGTTCCCTGTAGGAGCGCGCCTGCCCGCGATTGCGGTATGTCAGGTTCAGTCTTTTCGCTGACACACCGCGTTCGCGGGCAAGCGCGCTCCTAAACGGTGGGGGCCTCGTGAGGGTTATCTCAAGGCTTGGTCAAGCCCGCGCCTGCAGCTTCTTCTCGATCACATCCATCAACATCCCGCCAATGTCCGTCCCGAACGCGTTGTCGATTTCGCGGATGCAAGTCGGGCTGGTGACGTTGATCTCGGTCAAGTGCTCGCCAATCACGTCCAGGCCTACGAACAGCAGGCCTTTTTCCCGCAGCGTCGGACCGATTTCGGCGGCGATCCAGCGGTCGCGGTCACTCAGGGGACGGGCTTCGCCACGACCGCCAGCGGCCAGATTGCCTCGGGTTTCGCCAGCGGCCGGGATCCTGGCCAGGCAATACGGAACCGGTTCGCCGTCAACCATCAGAATGCGCTTGTCGCCGTCCTTGATCGCCGGCAGATACGCCTGCGCCATGATCTGCTCATGGCCGTGCTTGGTCAGGGTTTCCAGAATCACCGACAGGTTCGGGTCGCCAACGCGGTGGCGGAAGATCGACGCGCCGCCCATGCCGTCCAGTGGTTTGAGAATGACATCGCCGTGTTTGGCGGCGAACTCACGAATGATGTCCGCGCGGCGGCTGACCAGCGTCGGCGGCGTGCACTGCGGGAACAGCGTGGCGAACAGCTTCTCGTTGCAGTCACGCAGGCTTTGCGGCTTGTTGACCACCAGCACGCCGGCGCGCTCGGCTTGTTCGAGCAGATAGGTGGAGTAGACGAACTCCATGTCGAACGGCGGATCCTTGCGCATCAGGATCACGTCCAGGTCGTCCAGACCGTTGTCGACCTCGGCTTCCAGCTCGAACCAGTGAGCCGGGTCGGCGAAGACTTTCAGCGGTTTCATGCGGGCGCGGGCCTGGCCGGCGTCCTGGTACAGGTCGTGCTGCTCCATATAGAACAACGACCAGCCGCGGGCTTGCGCTGCCAGGAGCATGGCCAGCGAGCTGTCCTTTTTATAGGAGATGCGCTCGATGGGGTCCATGACGATTCCCAGGCGAATGCTCATGGGTAATATCCTCTGATCGGTAATGGCCACGACAGGCCGAAAATAGGCGTCAGGGTGGCGCCGCGCCGGCTTTGGGTCAAGGGGCAAGGCTTTATGGATTGACCGTGGAGAGTGTGCTAAAAAGGCTCGGCATCCGGTGTCGCGCCAGCCGTGCTTTGGCACTGACTGGGTACTTGCCGATGCTTCCGACCCGAAACCAGATGCCCGGCAGAAGGCAACCCATCTGATTCGCCGCGGCGATGGTAGAGCAGATATGGAACAGCATTCAGCCCCATTGAAAGTGATGGTCATCGACGACTCCCGAACGATTCGTCGCACCGCCGAGACGCTGCTGAAAAACGTCGGCTGTGAAGTGATCACCGCCATCGACGGCTTCGACGCACTGGCCAAGATTGCCGACAATCATCCCAGAATCATTTTCGTCGACATCATGATGCCCAGGCTCGACGGGTATCAGACGTGCGCGTTGATCAAGAACAACCGGGCGTTCAAATCCACTCCGGTGATCATGTTGTCCTCAAGGGACGGGCTCTTCGACAAGGCCAAGGGGCGAATCGTCGGTTCCGATCAGTTTTTGACCAAACCGTTCAGCAAGGAAGAACTGCTCAGTGCGATCAAGGCCCACGTGCCCGGGTTCGTTGCAGTCGAACAACAACTATCTTGATGCTGTCCCCCTCGTGCGGGACGGCTGTTTCTATGGGGAAGCACCATGGCTCGAATTCTGATCGTCGATGACTCGCCGACCGAAATGTACAAGCTGACCGGCATGCTGGAGAAGCACGGCCATCAGGTCCTCAAGGCCGAGAACGGTGCTGATGGCGTGGCCCTGGCCCGTCAGGAAAAGCCCGATGCCGTGTTGATGGACATCGTCATGCCGGGCCTCAACGGTTTTCAGGCGACCCGTCAGCTGACCAAAGACGCTGACACCAGCATGATCCCCGTGATCATGATCACCACCAAAGATCAGGAAACCGACAAGGTCTGGGGCAAACGCCAGGGCGCGCGGGATTACCTGACCAAGCCGGTGGACGAAGAAACCCTCATGAAAACCCTGAACGCGGTGCTCGCGGGCTGACCCCCGGCTGACGCTCATGGCTCAGTCACGAACCGCCTTCCAGCTGCTGCTCGATATCGACCAGCGCTGCCGTTCACTCGCTGCGGGCCTGCCGCTGCAGGAAACCCGACAGCAGGGTTGGGGCGGCATTGGCTTTCGCATGGGCGAGCGCCATTACGTGGCGCCCATGGGCGAGATCGACGAAATCCTCCACGAGCCGCGCTGCGCGGTGTTGCCGGGCGCCAAGGCATGGGTCCGGGGCATCGCTAACCTGCGCGGCCGCTTGTTGCCGATCATCGACCTGTGCGCCTTCTTCGGCCACGAGCTCTCGCCCTTGCGCAAACAGCGTCGCGTGCTGGTGATCGATTTTCAGGGGGTCTTTGTCGGCTTGCTCATCGACGAGGTGCTGGGTATGCAGCATTTCAGCGAACGCAGTCTGATGCCGGAACCGGGGCACGACAGCGAACCCCGCGTCGCGCCCTACATACAGGGGCGTTTCGTGCGCGAGCAGGCCTGGCAGGTGTTCAGCCCGAGAGCACTGGTCCAGTCGCCGGATTTCATGGACGTGGCGCTCTGATGCCCGCCCTTGTAGGAGCCGGCTTGCTGGCGAATGCGGTGGGTTCATTGCAGAGGCGTTGGCTGACACCTCGGGGTCGCCAGCAAGCCGCCTCCTACAGTGGATGGTGCGTATTCCAGCCACTACGCTCTTGGCGGCCCTTCCTAAATCGAACATCAGGCGGAGCCCTGAGCAATGAGTAATACCGGCAAGTCACTGGAAGGCGCGCACAGTCGATCGCAGATCGTCGTGCTGTTTATCTGCCTCATCGTTTTCATCATGCTGCTGTTCGTCAACTTCGCGTACCTCAGCACGCAGTCCAACTACGACAAACAATACATCGGCCACGCCGGCGAACTGCGCGTGCTGTCCCAGCGCATTGCCAAGAACGCCACGGAAGCGGCGGCGGGCAAGGCGGCGGCCTTCAAGTTGCTGGCCGACGCGCGCAACGACTTCGACACGCGCTGGCAGTATTTGAAGAAAGGTGACAAGAACACCGGCCTGCCTGCTGCGCCCGCCGCAGTGAGCGATGAGCTGAAAGCCGTGCAGAACGACTGGGAAAACCTGCGCAAAAGCACCGATGTGATTCTTGCCCGTGAGCAGACCGTGCTCTCGCTGCATCAGGTGGCGGCAACCCTCGCCGAGACCATTCCGCAATTGCAGATCGAATCGGAGAAGGTCGTCGACATTCTTCTGCAAACCCGCGCGCCTGCCAGCCAGGTCGCCCTCGCCCAACGGCAGTCGTTGTTGGCCGAGCGGATACTGGGCGCAGTTAACACGGTGTTATCGGGCGACGAAACGGCGGTCCAGGCAGCGGACGCTTTCGGTCGCGATGCCAGCCAGTTCGGGCGGGTGCTCAACGGCATGCTCGAAGGTAATGCCACGCTGAAGATCGCCCAGGTCGAAGACCGCGATGCGCGCGCGCGGCTGGCCGAGATCGCCGAGCTGTTCCAGTTCGTCTCCGGCTCGGTCGACGAAATCCTCGAAACCTCGCCGGAACTGCTGGAGGTCCGTGAAGCGTCGGGCAGCATCTTCAACCTTTCGCAGACGCTCCTCGACGAAGCCTCGGTGCTGGCCAACAGTTTCGAGCACATGGCCGGTGGTCGCGCGGCGTACAGCTATGGCGGCTACATCCTGGGCCTGCTGGCCCTGGCGTCGATCATCCTGATTGGCCTGGTGATGGTGCGCGAAACCAACCGGCAACTGCGCGAAACCGCCGAGAAGAACGAGCGCAATCAGAACGCGATCATGCGCCTGCTCGACGAGATCGAGAACCTCGCGGACGGCGACCTGACCGTGGCCGCGTCGGTCACCGAGGATTTCACCGGCGCGATTGCCGATTCGATCAACTACTCCATCGACCAGCTGCGCGAGTTGGTGTCGACCATCAACCTCACCGCCGAGCAAGTGTTCGGCGCCGTGAAAGACACGCAGACCACCGCGACGCAACTGGCCGCGGCGTCCGAGCATCAGGCGTTGCAGATCGCAGCGGCGTCCAACGCCATCCATGACATGGCCACTTCCATCGATCAGGTCTCGGCCAATGCGTCCGAGTCGGTCACGGTGGCCGAGCGATCCGTGACCATCGCCAACAAGGGCAACGAGGTGGTGCATAACACCATCACCGGCATGGACAACATCCGCGAGCAGATTCAGGACACCTCCAAGCGCATCAAGCGGTTGGGCGAGTCTTCCCAGGAAATTGGCGACATCGTCAGCCTGATCGATGACATTGCCGACCAGACCAACATTCTTGCGCTCAATGCCGCGATTCAGGCCTCCATGGCCGGTGATGCCGGTCGCGGTTTTGCAGTCGTGGCCGATGAAGTCCAGCGGCTGGCGGAGCGCTCGTCGTCGGCGACCAAGCAGATCGAGACGCTGGTGCGCGCCATTCAGAACGACACCAACGAAGCGGTGATCTCCATGGAGCAGACCACAGCCGAAGTGGTGCGCGGTGCCCGGCTGGCGCAGGATGCCGGTGTCGCGCTCGAGGAAATCGAAGGGGTGTCCAAAATCCTCGCCGCGCTGGTCGAAAGCATCACCAATGCAGCGCAGCAGCAGGCGGCACTGGGTCAGCAGATATCCTCGACCATGCTGGTCATTCAGCAGACCACGACGCAGACCACCTCAGGCACGGCGGCCACCGCCCGGAGCATGGGCAATCTGGCGAAGATGGCCAGCGAGATGCGCCGCTCGGTGTCCGGCTTCACGCTGCCGACATCGCGGCATTGAGGGCCGTCTTGAAAGCCCGTTTGATAGCCCCGTTAATGCAAATGAAGCAGCGTCAAGGCACAGGCAACCGGAGTCACCATGGCTGACCGTCACGATTACGTGGCCCTAGAGTGGGTCAAAGGCGAAATAGCCGAAACACTCACGCACGCTCGACAGGCGCTGGACACCTTCGTCGCCCGGCCCCAAGACGCAGCGTCGATGGACGTGTGCCTTGATCTCATCCATCAGGTTCACGGCAGCCTGCAGATGATCGAGTTCTACGGCGCCGCGCTGTTCGCCGAGGAAATCGAGCAGCTGGCGCTGGCGCTGAAGCAGGGTCATGTCGCCCAGGAAAGCGAAGCGATTCAGCTGCTGAATCTGGCGATGACCCAACTGCCGGTCTACCTGGAGCGTGTGCATTCCGCTCGCCGTGATTTGCCGCTGGTGGTGCTGCCGCTGCTCAACGATCTGCGCAGCGCCCGGGGCGAAAGCCTGCTGTCCGAGACCAGCCTGTTCTCGCCGCAATTGCTGTCCATCCCCGCCCTTGATCCCGACGCATTGGCCGAGCGCGACAGCCCGGAACTGCCCGCGAAGCTGCGCAAACTGCGGCAAACGCTGCAAACGGCACTGGTCGGGCTGCTCCGGGATCAAGACGTGCAGACCCAACTCGGTTACATGGGCAAAGTGTTCGCCCGGCTTGAGGTGTTGTGCGCGGACGCCCCGCTTGAGCCGCTGTGGCGTATTGCTTCGGCGCTGGTTGAAAACATGATCAGCGGCAATTTCACCAACAGTCCGGCGCTGCGCAGCCTGTTCAAGGACGCCGACAAAGAACTCAAACGCCTGCTGGATCAGGGCGTCGAAGGCATCAATCAGCCTGCGCCCGACGAACTCCTGAAAAGCCTGTTGTTTTACATCGCCAAGTCCGACAGCGAGGCGCAGAAGATGACGGACTTGAAGGACCAGTACGCGCTGGCTGATGCCCTGCCGCACAGCGCCTTGGTCGCTGAAGAACGCGCGCGCATGGCCGGACCGGATCGCGACGCCATGCGCTCGGTGATCATCGCCCTGTGCGATGAACTGGTGCGTACCAAGGAGCGGCTGGACGTCTTCGTGCGCGGAGATCGCCAGCACGTCAGTGAGCTGAGTGCGTTGCTGCCGCCGCTGCGGCAGATCGCCGACACCCTGGCGGTGCTGGGATTTGGGCAGCCGCGCAAAGTCATCATTGATCAGATGACCGTGGTGCAGGGCATGGCTCAGGGACAACGCGCGCCCGACGATGCCACGTTAATGGACGTCGCCGGGGCGTTGCTGTACCTCGAATCGACCCTGGCGGGCATGGCCGGGACCGTCAACCAGAGCAGCCCCGAAGAGAGCCGCCTGCCGACCACCGACCTCAGCCAGATTCACCAACTGGTCATCAAGGAAGCGCGCATCGTCCTGCAGCAGGCCAAGGATGTGATCGACGCCTACGTCGACGGCGAGCTGGACCGGGCACGTCTGCTGCCGCTGTCGGAGCAATTGGTTCAGGTGCGCGGCGCGCTGGCGATGATCCCGCTGGCCCGGGCATCCGGGCTGCTGGCGGCCTGTAACGACTACATCACCGAGCACTTGCTGGTTGACACCGAAAGCCCGGCTGCCTCGCAGCTCGATCACTTGGCGGACGTGATCATCGGCGTCGAGTATTACCTCGAACGCATGGCCGAAGACCCGGAAGCGCCCGGCGAACACGTGCTGGATCTGGCCCAGGAAAGTCTCGCCCGGCTCGGTTACTCGCCAGCCCCCGAAGCGCTGGATGTGCCGGTGCTCGAAGAAGTCATCAGCGAAGAAGAGCTGCAAGACCTGCACGAGCGCCAGGCATTGGTCAGCCCGAGTCGGACCCTTGCCGAAGTGCTGGCCAGCCCGTTATCGGCGGTCAACCCGCCGGCGCGCGATATGCCGGCCAGCCTGTTGCCGCCGCCCAAGGGCGAGCAGGCGATCGATGACGAGCTGCGGGAAGTATTCCTGGAAGAAACCGATGAGATGCTTGGAGCACTGCGCGAGTACGTACCGCGCTGGCGCGCCGATCCGGGCAATCTCTCGGCGCTGGGCGAGATCCGTCGTGCGTTTCACACCCTCAAAGGCAGCGGCCGGATGGTGCGTGCGCTGATTCTGGGCGAGCTGGCGTGGTCGGTGGAAAACCTGCTGAACCGCGTACTGGAACACAGCGTCGAGCCAGACACGCGGGTGCAGCAGTTGCTCACGGACGTGCAGGCCTTACTGCCGGACGTGATTCGCGATTTCGCCGAAGATGTTCAGCGCCAGCGTGACGATGTCGACCAACTGGCGGCTCAGGCCCATGCGCTGGCCCAGGGTGAGGCGGGCGATGTCGAGCCTGCGCAGCGGCTGGAGGATGAAGAGGGTTTCGATCCGCAGTTGCTGGAGATTTTCCGCCAGGAAGCTCACACCCACCTGAACACGATGGGCCGCTACCTCGACGCTGCGCACGACGCCGATGCGCCGGTGTTCAGCAACGATTTGCTGCGTGCGCTGCACACCCTCAAAGGCAGCGCGTACATGGCCGGCGTCTTGCCGATCGCCGAGCTGGCGAGCCCGCTGGATCAATTGGTGCGCGAGTTCAAGACCAACCTGATTGCGGTCGGCCAGGGCGAAATCGACCTGCTGCGTGCGGCCGAGCCTTTGTTCCGACAAGGCCTGTCCCAGCTGAATGCCGACCCGCTGATGCCCATCGAAGGCGCCGCAGCACTGATTCAGCAGGCCCAAGAGCTGCTCGACGCGCGACTGGCCGATGCGTTGAGCGACGACAGCAATGGCCTGCGCACGCGACGCAATCCGCAGCTGATCTCGAGCTTTCTGGCTGAAGGCATGGACATCCTGCTGGACGCAGACAACCTGCTCAAAGACTGGCGCCAGCACCCCGGCCATCGCCAGGAATTGAACGCGCTGCTCGACGAGCTGACCATGCTTGGCCACGGCGCGCACCTGGCCGACCTGCCTCAGGTCGATGAGCTTTGCGAGGCGCTGCTCGACCTGTACGGCGCGGTGGAGGAAAGCAGCCTTGCGGTCAGCGAACGGTTTTTCGATGAGGCCGAAAAGGCCCACGAAGCGCTGATCAACATGCTCGACCAGGTCGCCGCCGGACAGGAAGTCCAACCGTGCCCCGAGCGCGTGGGCGCCTTGCGCGGTCTGCTTGCCGAAGGGCTGGACCCCGGCGCCATGGGCGTTATCAAAAGTGATGGCGGTGGGGCGACCCGCATCATGGAGATGGAGGAAGTCAGCGAGCGCCTTGCCAAGCCCGTCCAGCCTGCGAGTGATGATTTCGATCAGGAAATCGTCGAAATCTTCCTCGAAGAGGCGGTGGATATTCTCGACATCGCCGGCCCTGCGCTTCAGCGCTGGCTCGACGACCCGGAAAACCCGCTGCCGCTGTCATCGTTGCAGCGTGACCTGCACACCCTCAAAGGGGGCGCGCGCATGGCCGAAATCGGCCCGGTGGGTGACCTCGGTCACGAGCTGGAATCGCTGTACGAAGGCCTGCTCGACCGACGTTGCGGTTATTCGCCGCAACTGGCCGAACTGCTGGTGCACAGCCACGATCACCTGTCGCTGATGCTTGAGCAGTTGCAGCACCATTCACCGCTGACCAGTCCCGCGCCGCTGATCGAGAAGATTCGCGAGTTTCGTCAGCGCAACTGCTATTTGCTGCCCAATGACGGCGCGACCCGCAACGTCAGTTCGATGATTCACTCGCTGGACGAGCGCGATCCGGAACTGCTGGAAATCTTCCTCGAAGAAGCCGACGACATCATCGAGAGCAGCAGCGGGGCGTTGGTGCGCTGGCAAGCCGACACTCAGAACCCGCTGGAAGTCGAAAACCTGCTGCGCGATCTGCACACGCTCAAGGGCGGTGCGCGAATGGTGGAGATCGGGCCGATTGGCGATCTGGCCCATGAGCTGGAGTCGTTGTATGAAGGGTTGTCGACGGGCGCGCTTAAAAACAGCGCACTGCTCAACGGCCTGCTGCAAAGCGGCCACGACATGCTCGCCGACATGGTCGATGCCGTTCGCGCTTATGAACCGTTGCCCAACCCGGCGCTGCTGATCGAGAGCATCGCTCACTACACCTCGTCCGGAGCCGCCCGCGAGCCTGCCGAGAAACCTCAGGAGGTGCCGGCTCCGCTGCCAGTGCCCGCTGTTGATCCGGTGGCTGCACAGGCCGAGGCCGATGGCGAGCGCACCGGCCCGGAGATGATCAAGGTCCCGGCCGAGCAGCTGGAAGACCTGGCGAATCTGGCGGGGGAAACCTCGATATTCCGGGGCCGTGTCGAGCAACAGGTCAGCGACGTGCAGATCACGCTGGTCGAAATGGAAACCACCATCGAGCGGATGCGCGATCAGCTGCGCCGACTTGATATCGAAACCCAGGGTCGCATTCTCAGCCGCGATCATCATGTCGATCGGCGGGGTTACGAAGCGTTCGACCCGCTGGAAATGGATCGACATTCGCAGCTGCAGCAGTTGTCACGCGCGCTGTTCGAGTCCGCGTCCGACCTGATGGACCTCAAGGAAACCCTCGACACCCGCGCCCATGAGGCCGAAACCCTGCTGCTGCAACAGGCGCGGGTGAATACCGAGCTTCAGGAAAGCCTGATGCGCACGCGCATGGTGCCGTTCGAGCGCATGGTGCCGCGCCTGCGCCGGATCGTCCGTCAGGTGTCGGGGGAGCTGAACAAGAAGGTCAAGTTCGACGTGGTCAACGCCGAGGGCGAGATGGACCGCAACGTGCTCGAACGCATGGTCGCGCCGCTGGAGCACATGCTGCGCAACGCCGTCGATCACGGGCTGGAGAGCGTCGAGGAGCGCCTGGCCGCCGGCAAGTCAGAGTGGGGGCATATCACGCTGAGTCTGGCCCACGAAGGTGGCGACATCGTCATCGAGATGCGCGACGACGGCGCCGGTGTCGACTTCGAGGCCGTGCGGCGCAAGGCGATCAAGCGCGGCATGATCAGTCCCGACGCCGAGCTGAGCGAGCACGACATCCTGCAGTTCATTCTGCGCCCAGGGTTTTCCACCGCCGAGACCATCACCCAGATTTCCGGGCGCGGCGTCGGCATGGACGTGGTGCACGCCGAGGTCAAGGACCTGGGCGGCTCGATGGTTATTGATTCCAAGGCGGGTGAAGGCGCGCGTTTCCGTGTCCGCTTGCCGTTCTCGGTGTCGGTCAATCGTGCACTGATGGTGCAGTGCGGCGAAGAACTGTACGCCGTCCCGCTCAACAGCATCGAGGGCATCGTGCGCGTGATGCCGAGCGAGCTGGAGACCTGTTATCACACGGTGCCACCGCACTACGAGTACAGCGGGCGCACCTACGAATTGCGTTATCTGGGCGAGCTGCTCAGTAACGGTCATCCGCCGAAACTGAACGGCCAGACACAGACGCAGCCGCTCCCCGTGCTCCTCGTGCATGTCCACGATCAGTGGGTCGCGGTGCAGGTGGACGCGCTGGCCGGCTCGCGGGAAATCGTGGTGAAAAACCTCGGGCCGCAGTTTTCCTCGATACCCGGCATTGCCGGCGCGACCATTCTGGGGGACGGCCGCGTGGTGCTGATTCTCGACCTGTTTGCGCACATCCGGCGCTTTCACGCCAAGCTGCTCGCGCTGCAATTCGCGGGGCATGCGCCGGTGCGTTATGTCGAACCCGAACAGGCGCGGCCGTTGCTGGTGATGGTGGTGGATGACTCGGTGACGGTGCGCAAGGTGACCGGCCGCTTGCTGGAGCGCAACGGCATGAACGTGCTGACGGCCAAAGATGGCGTCGATGCCATGGCGCTGCTGCAGGAGCACACCCCGGACATCATGCTGCTGGACATCGAGATGCCGCGCATGGACGGCTTTGAAGTCGTCAGCAAGATTCGCGGAGACGACGCATTGAAGCACCTGCCAATCATCATGATTACGTCGCGATCGGGACAGAAACACCGCGACCACGCCATGGCGCTTGGGGTGAACGAATACATGAGCAAGCCGTATCAGGAAGCCGCACTGCTGGAAAGCATCGCCCACTGGAGCCACGCCCATGTCTGACACCACAACCCAAACGGCGCGGCTGACCAGCCTGACCGGGTTGCTGATCCCCCTGAGTGACCGGCACCTGCTGTTGCCCAACGTGGCGGTCGCCGAGCTGATCGACTATCAAGACAGCGTCGCCGATCCCGCCGCACCGCAGTGGTACCTGGGACCGATCAACTGGCGCCACCGCAGTCTGCCACTGCTCAGCTTCGAAGCCGCCTGCGGCAGCCGAGCCCGTGTCGGAGGTCGCGCCCGCATCGTCGTGCTCAACGCCCTCGGCGGCCGCCCTGACCTCAAATTCGTCGCCCTGCTGACCCAAGGCATTCCGCGCTCCTGCAAACTCGACAGCCAACTCAGCTACGTCGACGTGCCGCTGGCCGAGCTGGAACTGGCCGCGGTGCAAGTGGGCGAGACCGTGGCGAAGATCCCGGACCTTGTGGCGCTTGAGGAGTGGTTGGTGGATGCAGGGTTGATTCAGGTGACGCCGAGCTTGTAAGAGACTCCCCGGCTCTCAAACGCCGCAGGGTGCATGCCGGACACAGCCCCTGTAGGAGTGAGCTTGCTCGCGAACGCTTCATTTCATCTGCTGAAGATTTAAAGGATGTACCGCCATCTTTGCCTGGATACGGCCCAGAGCGAGCTTGCTCCCACGTGAACGGCGTGCTGTCATCGATCCATCCGGTGATTTAGAACCCTCAGCACCTCCACCTGATGATCCTTCACCCGATACGGCGCCACATACGGGTATCGACTTAACACCAGCTCCCTGACGCCCGGGGATTGTGATGGCCGGCCTAGCCCACTGAACGTCCTCAATGACTCCAACTGACCAAGCACGTCAATCACGATTCGGTTGGCTACTTCCGAGCCGCACATTGCTGCGTAGTATTCATGCATGCCCTCTAGATCACTCTGCGCTTTGTCAGTCAGGGCTATTGTCAGCACGCTTCACCCATCTCGCTTTCACAGATTCGATGTCAGTAAGGTTTCCTGCATCGGCGTCCGCTATGCCGTCAGAGATAGCGTGCATCTGGCGCATCTCGGCCTCGAGGTAGCGGCTCAGTGCTTGCTGAAGGTGATATTGCCGATCACGCTCAGTGGCGCCGGCCAACTGATCGAGCGTTTGTACTGTTTCTTCATCGGCTTGAAATGACAGGACAGTCGATGACATGAGATCTCCAGGCGCTTGAAAGGCATACATATCGCCTTCAAAGCTAGGAGTCTGGGTCGGAAAAGGCAATTCAGGCAACTGCGACATTGCGCTCGGATTTCAGGTTTGTGAAGCAGACAGTTTAATCAGTCAAGAAGGGTCGACTGCGGTGCATATATATCGCACTCCTACCAAATCCCTCCTAGACGCTGAGCCGAATAACCCGCATATTCGGCTCATCCCGTGAGCCGAATGGGATTGCTAATCGGCTCACACACCTCCGAGGCGTCCCGTGAAACAGTCAGCAAAGTGGATTTGGCAACACCTCAAATGGCCTTCCTTCTCCTGGGACGTTGAGCCGTTGGCGCCGCTGTTGCGGGCCTGCACCCAGGCGCAGGGTCAGTTATTGGGGATGATGGGCGCGTCAGGCACTGGCGCGAATGTTGAGCGCGAGCTGGACGCTTTGCTGCAGAACGTCATCACCTCATCGGCCATTGAAGGCGAGCAACTGAATGTGGAGTCGGTGCGTTCTTCTCTGGCAAAGCGGCTCGGGCTCGCCAGCGATGAACGCGTGACGGCACGCAGTGAGGGGCTGGCGGAACTGATGCTGGATGCTACTCAACAGCACGCCGCGCCGCTGACGTCTGAACGGCTGATGCACTGGCATCGGTTGTTGTTTCCCGAGCCGAGCGCGCTGACGGCATACCCCATTCAGGTCGGGACGCTCAGAGGGCCTGAGCCCATGCAGGTCGTGTCCGGTCGCATCGACCAACCCGTTGTGCATTTCGAGGCGCCTGGACGCGAAGGCCTGGAGCAAAAGCTCGATGACTTCTTCTACTGGTTCAACAGCAGCTGCGCCGATCCAACCCTCGACCCGCTGATCCGCGCGGGCATCGCGCATTTCTGGTTCGTGACGCTGCACCCGTTCGACGATGGCAACGGACGTTTGACCCGCGCGATCACTGACCTGGCCATGGCCCAGGGCGAACATCAGGCCATACGCTTTTACGCGATGTCCGCGAGCATCCTCGCCCGCCGTCAGGACTACTACCGGATTCTGGAGGCGACCCAACGTGGTGGCCTGAACATCACCGAGTGGCTCGTCTGGTTTTTACAGACCTTGCTCCACACGCTTGAGCAGGCCATGCAGCGTATCGAGCGAGTGTTGGCGAAGGCGAGATTCTGGCAATTCCATCGGGATGACGGCCTCTCTGTGGAGCAGACCAAGGTGCTCAATCGGTTGTTGAATGGCAACCTGCTGTCCGAGAAGCCGGACGCGGGTTTCGCCGCCGGCATCAGCGCGTCTCAATACCAGGCGGTCGCCAAAGTCAGTAAAGCCACCGCAACCCGGCATCTTCAGGACCTGTTGGAAAAAGGCTGCCTGGTAAAGCTGCCTGGCGGCGGGCGCAGCACCCGTTATCAGATCAACTGGCCTGACTGATCATTACTCTCACGGTAATGATTTACGCATTTGCTTGATTGATGCCGAACCTGAACCCCTCCTAATCTGCCCCACGACAGCGAACTCGTGGAGTCAGCATGACCACAACAACTAAACTTGACCCGCGCTGGTCGCGTCGTCGCACTGAAAAGCTGCGACGGCTCGACCTGGTGCGTTCCTTCGCCGATGGCGTTGTACTGCCGACCGACAACATTGTCGCCGCGCTTGAGGCGTTGATTGCGCCGGGCGATCGCGTGGTGCTGGAAGGCAATAACCAGAAGCAGGCGGATTTCCTGTCCCGCTCACTGGTAAAGGCCGATCCCGGGAAGCTTCACGATCTGCACATGATCATGCCCAGCGTCGGCCGTGCTGAGCACTTGGACCTGTTCGAACGCGGCATCGCCCGTAAGCTGGACTTCTCTTTCGCCGGCACCCAAAGCCTGCGTATCAGCCAGTTGCTGGAAGACGGCCTGCTGGAAATCGGCGCGATTCACACGTACATCGAGCTGTATTCCCGCCTGCTGGTCGACCTGATTCCCAACGTCGTGCTCTCGGCCGGTTTCATGGCTGACCGCGCTGGCAACATCTATACCGGCGCCAGCACCGAAGACACCCCCGCCCTGATCGAACCGGCCGCCTTCAGCGACGGCATCGTCATCGTGCAGGTCAACCAGTTGGTGGATGACGTCAGCGACCTGCCGCGGGTGGACATCCCGGCGTCATGGGTCGACTTCGTGGTCGTCGCCGACAAGCCGTTCTACATCGAGCCGCTGTTTACCCGCGACCCGCGCCACATCAAGCCGGTGCACGTGCTGATGGCGATGATGGCGATTCGCGGGATCTACGAGAAACACAACGTCCAGTCCCTCAACCACGGGATCGGCTTCAACACCGCAGCCATCGAACTGATCCTGCCGACCTACGGCGAATCGCTGGGCCTGAAGGGCAAGATCTGCCGTAACTGGACGCTCAATCCGCACCCGACGCTGATCCCGGCCATCGAAAGCGGCTGGGTCGAAAGCGTGCATTGCTTCGGCACCGAGCTGGGCATGGAAAACTACATTGCCGCGCGGCCCGACGTGTTCTTCACCGGTCACGATGGCTCGATGCGCTCCAACCGAATGATGTGCCAGCTGGCCGGGCAGTACGCCGTGGACCTGTTCATCGGTGCCACGCTGCAAGTCGACGGCGACGGCCATTCCTCCACCGTTACGCGCGGGCGCCTTGCCGGCTTCGGTGGCGCGCCGAACATGGGCCACGACCCGCGCGGCCGACGTCACGCCACGCCCGCCTGGCTGGACATGCGCCAGCAGAGCGGTGACGGGCCGGACGCCTATCTTGAACGCGGCAAGAAGCTCGTCGTGCAAATGGTCGAGACTTTCCAGGAGGGCGGCAAACCCACTTTCGTCGAGACGCTGGACGCTGTCGAAGTCGCGAAAAAGAGCGGCATGCCCCTGGCGCCGATCATGATCTACGGCGACGACGTCACCCATCTGTTGACCGAAGAAGGCATCGCTTATCTGTATAAGGCGCGCAGCCTGGAAGAGCGTCAGGCCATGATCGCCGCCGTCGCAGGCGTCACCTCCATCGGCCTGCGCCACAACCCGAAAGACACCGCCCGCATGCGCCGTGAAGGGCTGATTGCGCTGCCTGAGGATTTGGGCATTCGTCGCACCGATGCCAGCCGCGAACTGCTGGCGGCCAAGAGCGTCGCCGAGCTGGTGGAATGGTCCGGCGGTTTGTACAACCCGCCTGCGAAATTCAGGAGTTGGTGATGCGCGCATTCAATGTAGCTTTCGATGCCTTCGATGCAACGCCGAACCCTGCGTCACTGGCAGAGCGCCTGGCCGATCTGGCCGTGGATGCGCTGATCGACGAAGCCGACCTGTCGCCAAAACCGGCGCTGGTCGATCGTCGCAGCAGTGGTGCCCACACAGATCTGCACCTGGGCTTGATGCACGCATCAGCGCTCTCGCTGTGGCCGGCGTTCAAGCAGATGGCCGACGCCGCTGTTGCCATTGGCGAGATCAACTTGCTGTTGCGGGAAACCATTGGCCGACTCGGTCGCGAGGGCGAAGTCGCGATGATGCGCACCACCAATGGGGTCAACACCCACCGTGGGGCGATCTGGGCATTGGGCTTGTTGGTCACCGCTGCAGCGCTGGACCCCGATGATCTCTGTCCGGAAGGGCTGTGCCAACGCGCCAGCCATCTGGCAATGATCGACGATCGTCATCAGGGCGAGAGTCAAAGCCATGGCCAGGCCGTTGCGCAAAAATACGGCGCAACGGGTGCCCGAGGGCAAGCGCAAGCGGGTTTCCCTGCCGTCACTCAAACCGGCTTGCCGCAACTCATCCGCAGCCGCGCCGCCGGGCATGGCGAGCAGAACGCGCGACTCGATGCACTGCTGGCGATCATGACCACGCTGTCCGATACCTGCGTGCTGTATCGCGCGGGTGAAGCTGGCCTGCACGCCATGCAACACGGTGCCCAGCGGGTACTGGACGCCGGTGGCAGCGCGACCCTCAGCGGCCGTCGCGCGCTGAATCAGCTGGATCAACAGCTGCTGAGCCTGAACGCCTCCCCTGGCGGCGCTGCCGATTTGCTCGCCGCTTGCCTGTTTATTGATCGCCTGGAGCCTGCGCTCGGCGATGCAACGAGGAACGTCTGACCATGGAAACCCTGTCTTTTGAATTCCCTGCCGGGCAACCGCCTTTGGGGCGCGCGCTGGTAGGTTGCGTCGGTTCGGGTGATCTGGAAGTGCTGCTGGAGCCGGGTCAGCCGGGCAAGCTGACGATCCAGGTGCTGACGTCGGTCAATGGCAGTTCGGCGCGCTGGGAAAATCTCTTCCAGCGCATGTTCGACGGCCAGACCCCGCCGGCCATGAGCATCGACATCCACGACTTCGGCGCGACACCGGGCGTGGTTCGGCTGCGCCTGGAGCAAGGTTTCGAGGAGGTCGGTCATGACTGACAGCACGCGGCTTCTGCAGCAGCACAGCTTCGTCGAACTCGGCGCCCGGCAACGCGCTCGCGCACTGCTGGACAACGGCAGTTTTCGTGAGCTGATCGATCCCTTCGAGCGTCTGGTTTCCCCTTGGCTGGCCAAGCAGGGCGTCGTGCCCCAGGCCGACGATGGCGTGGTAATCGCCAAAGGCACGATCGATGCCAAACCGGTGGTGATCTGCGCCATCGAAGGCGGCTTTCAAGGCGGCAGCATGGGCGAAGTCGGCGGCGCCAAAATGGCCGGCGCGCTTGAGTTGGCCGCCGAAGACAACCGCAAGGGCATCCCCACGGCAGCCGTTCTGTTGCTGGAAACCGGGGGCGTGCGCTTGCAGGAAGCCAATCTCGGGCTGGCGGCCATCGCTGACATCCACGCGGCCATCGTTGATCTGCGTCGTTATCAGCCAGTGATTGGCGTAGTGGCGGGCAGCGTTGGCTGCTTCGGCGGCATGTCCATCGCGGCGGCGCTGTGCAGTTATCTGGTCGTCACCCAGGAAGCACGTCTGGGCCTGAACGGCCCGCAAGTCATCGAACAAGAAGCCGGCATCGAGGAATACGACTCCCGCGACCGTCCGTTCATCTGGAGCCTGACCGGGGGCGAGCAACGTTTTGCCAGCGGTCTGGTGGACGCCTTTGTCGCCGACGACATCAGCGCCATTCAGCAACAGGTGCACGCGCTGTTGCACAAGGGCAAGCCCGAGCAGGAACGCAGCAGCCGGTTCGCCTGGTTCCTTGAGCGTTTGTTGCAGGTGGACACCGGCCATCAGATCGAGCCCGCTGCCGTACGCAGCGCCTATCAAGGAGACCGGACATGAGTGCTTACTCTCTGCGTGGATTGAGCTGGTTCAATGCACTGGCCGCAAACGCCGCTGAAGTGGCGGGGCTGCCGGCGTCGGTGAAAGCAGCGGACGGCACGCTGGGTGATCGCCCGGCGCGATTCCTGGCCGTGGTCGCCGACCCTGCCAATCGTTTTCCCCGCGCACAAAACGGCGAAGTCGGATTGCTTGAAGGGTGGGGGCTGGCCCAGGCCGTGGACAGCGCCATCGAGCTGGATCAGGACAGCGACAACAAGCGGACATTAATCGCGATCATCGACGTGCCGAGTCAAGCCTATGGCCGCCGCGAGGAAGCGCTGGGTATTCACCAGGCACTGGCCGGGGCGGTAGACGCTTATGCTCGGGCGCGTCTGGCCGGGCATCCGGTGATCGGGCTGCTGGTAGGCAAGGCGATGTCCGGCGCGTTTCTCGCCCACGGTTATCAGGCCAATCGGCTGATTGCCCTGCGCGACCCAGGCGTCATGGTTCACGCCATGGGCAAGGCCTCGGCGGCGCGGGTGACACTGCGCAGCGTCGAAGAACTGGAAAAACTCGCCGCCAGCGTGCCGCCGATGGCCTACGACATCGACAGCTACGCCAGCCTTGGCCTGCTGTGGGAAACCCTGTCGGTCAGTCAGATCGAGCAGCCCACGGCGTCGGATATCACCCTGGTTCAGGACTGCCTGATTGCAGCGATCAAAGACACCCTCGCCGGTGGCAATGACCTGAGTTCACGCCTGGGCGCGCCCAACCGTGCGGCGTCGTCGAAAGTTCGCGAGCTGTTGCGGGCGCAGTGGTGATGAGCACTTTTCAGCCGGTACTCCCCCATGATCTTTTGTGGGGTTTATCGGCGGCTGCGTTGCCGATCGACGCGCCGGCATGGGCCTTCGAGGTCGTTGGCCTGGGTCATCCAGTGGTGGTCCGCCGCGCCCGTGTCGCGGCCGGCCTGGTGGCGGTGGGTGTGCGGGGGCGCTCGCGGGATCAGCGTTACGCCACTCACATGAAGCTCGACGATGTGCAACAGCGCGTGCGGCCTGAAGCGTTGATCGCCATCGCGCCTGACGCCGATTGGCCAGCGTTGCGAGCCTTACGGCAGATCCGTCCCGTGATGAACGCGCTTGGCCTGCTGTGGGGCGTGGCGGGTGGCGCCGGTTTTGAACTGGCGAGTGGCGTGCCGGTCCTGCACGCCGGCAGCGATCTCGATCTCATCCTGCGCACCCCGGATTTCTTTGATCGCCAGCACGCCGCTCGTTTGGTGGAGCAGCTTGCCGGCGCGGTGTGCCGAATCGACCTTCAGCTGCAAACCCCGTTTGGCGCCGTGGCGCTGCGCGAATGGGCAGGACCGTCTCGTCAGGTGCTCCTCAAAGCCGAAGACGGCGCGAGGCTTGTGGATAACCCGTGGCTGGCGCAGGCGGTCGCGGCATGAGCAGCTTCTGGGCGTTTCCCGGCCAGGGCGCGCAACAGCCGGGCATGCTCCACGGCCTGCCGGAGCACCCGTTGGTCGCGCACTGCCTGGCAGAAGCGAGCGCTGCTTTGAAAGAGGACGTCCTGACCCTGGACACCGCCGCAGCCCTGCAATCGACACGCGCTGTTCAGCTGTGTTTGTTGATCGCTGGCGTCGCCTGTGCGCGGGTGTTGATGGCCGATGAAAACAGCCCTGATATGGTCGCGGGTTTGTCCATCGGCGCTTATCCCGCCGCCGTCATCGCGGGCGCTCTGGATTTTTCGGATGCCGTGCGTCTGGTGGCGCTGCGGGGCGAGCTGATGCAAAGCGCTTATCCACAGGGCTTCGGCATGACGGCGCTGATCGGTCTTGACCAACCCACCGTCGAAGCCCTGATCGCCCGAATTCATAGCGTTGAGAGCCCGGTCTATCTGGCCAACATCAACGCCGATAACCAGTTCGTCATTGCCGGGCGAGACGAGGCCATGGCGGCTGTCGCTGCGCTTGCAAAAGAGCAGGGCGCTGCGGCGGCCAAGCGGCTGGCGGTCAGCGTGCCGTCCCACTGCGAGCTGCTGGCTGAACCTGCGCGGGCGCTCGCCGATGCGTTTGCCCATGTGGGCGTGAAAGCGCCGACGCTCAAATACCTCAGCGGCAGCACCGCGCGGCCGATGCTCAGCGCCGACAAGGTGCGCGACGATCTGGCGTTCAACATGTGCCGTGTCATCGACTGGCGCAGCACGGTGCAAACCGCGTACGAGCGCGGCGCACGCCTGCACATCGAACTGCCGCCGGGCACTGTGCTTACCGGTCTGGCACGCCGCGTCTTCGAACAAGGATCGGCCGTTGCCTTTCAGGGCGCCCGGCTGGACACGCTCAGCGCGCTGTCGCGAGAGGAGGAACGCCGCCACTCATAAACCGACTGCTGCTTTCGAAGGAACACAAAAACAACAACTTCGACGATGCAATTTGAGGATTAGAACAATGGTGATTTATGGCGTGGCGTTACTCGCAATCTGCACCCTCGCGGGGGTGATTCTCGGTGATCTGCTCGGCGTGCTGCTGGGCGTCAAATCCAACGTGGGCGGCGTCGGGATCGCGATGATCCTGTTGATCTGCGCACGGCTGTTCATGCAAAAGCGCGGCGGCATGAGCGAAGGCTGCGAAATGGGCGTCGGCTTCTGGGGCGCCATGTACATCCCGGTCGTTGTGGCCATGGCCGCTCAGCAAAATGTCGTTACGGCGCTTAAGGGCGGGCCCATCGCGGTCATTGCGGCGGTGGTGTCAGTGGTGGTCTGTGGCTGCACGATCGCGGTCATCAGCCGGATCAACAAGGGCGAGCCACTGCCCAAAGAGGACGAACTGGCGAACCCGCTTCCGGTGATCGCGCCAACTGTTTCGCCAGCAGGAGGCCGCTGATATGTGGGAGCTCATTCAGAAAGACCTGATCAGTCAGGGCCTCGTTACCGCGTTTGCGGTCGTGGGCGTGGTGATGTGGATTTCGGTGGTGTTGTCCAAGCGCCTGACGTTCGGGCGCATCCATGGTTCGGCCATTGCGATCGTCATCGGCCTGGTGCTGGCGTGGGTCGGCGGCACGATGACCGGGGGCCAGAAAGGGCTGGCGGACCTGGCGTTGTTTTCCGGGATCGGCTTGATGGGCGGGTCGATGCTGCGTGATTTCGCCATCGTCGCCACGGCCTTCGAAGTGCAGGCGACCGAAGCGAAAAAGGCCGGATGGGTCGGCGCGTTCTCGCTGTTGCTCGGCACGTTGCTGCCGTTCATTGTCGGCTGCTGCGTGGCGTACGCGTTCGGCTATCGCGATGCTGTCAGCATCACCACCATTGGCGCGGGCGCGGTAACGTACATCGTCGGTCCGGTGACTGGCGCGGCGTTGGGTGCGAGCTCGGACGTGATGGCGCTGTCGATCGCGACCGGTCTGATCAAAGCCATTCTGGTGATGGTCGGCACCCCGATGGCTGCACGCTGGATGGGGCTCGATAACCCGCGTTCAGCGATGGTTTTCGGCGGCTTGGCCGGCACCGTGAGCGGCGTGACGGCCGGATTGGCGGCGACGGATCGGCGGCTGGTGCCTTACGGCGCGCTGACGGCGACCTTCCACACCGGGCTCGGCTGCCTGCTGGGGCCTTCCCTGCTGTACTTCATCGTCCGCGGGATTTTGGGCTGAGGCTTCGAGGTGCGCGGCGTGTTTTCGTCGCAATTCCTAAGGCCGAGCCCGGATGATTTTCCGTCGCAAAACCTGTAGGAGCGGGGGGGGGGGGGGGGGGGGGGGGGGGGGGGGGGGGGGGGGGGGGGGGGGGGGGGGGGGGGGGGGGGGGGGGGGGGGGGGGGGGGGGGGGGGGGGGGGGGGG